>JALZFS010000006.1 GCA_030861405.1 Thermoproteota archaeon
GTTGCGACATCAGCCATGACTAAATATCGTCTATAATATATAAAAATATGGCACTAGGAGGCGTACATTACCTCATAGCTTACAACAGCCAATTATACTCAACGTCAGGAATGGAGGGACCCAAAAAATAATGAGAATTACCTCTGTCTTTCCGATATCATTTTATGTTTTGCAACAGGCCACTGATTTATACTATCAAGCATGTTTCGAGCTTTGCTTTGCTAGCGTTCTTAACGAAATGTATACATATGCACCACACTGGCTAATCTAAAACCATAGAATAATCACAAATCGTTTTGGTTAGAAAGAGTTCTATCATGTCAAGACTAGCCACAGTGAGAGAATATCTAAAAGATTACTTCAAAGTATGCGTATAGGATGGTGCTGAGTTACTTGTAGATGTTCAGCAAAATTTTACTGTAAATAAGTACATACAGCCTAGGCCATGATTGTCATGTGCTGTATTGTAAGATCGTCTGTAACACACAAAAGATCATGTCCTCTTTTTGTTCTGCTACTTGTTCGCCACACATACACGGTATGGACCCGCTGTAAACACATTGTGCTATAATAGACGCTATAGACGCAATATAATATCAGCAGCAAGGATGACAGTTCCAATGGCAGTTGTCAATATCATAAATGGAAATCCTACTTTAAACCATCTAATGAAGCTAATTGAATGACCATTCTTTTCACTTATGCCAGCCGCTACTATACCTGCACTTGATCCTATTAGGGTGCCGTTGCCACCAAAGTTTGCGCCTAAAGCTAGCGCCCACCAGAGGGGGCTGACAGCAAAATCACCAAATGAAGCGCCAATATTTGGATTAAGATTGAGTGTATGGATCAGCGGAATCATAGTGGCGGTAAATGGTATATTGTCTACAAACGCACTTGCGAGCGAAGAAAGCCATGCTATAGTTATGAAGGTTAGCCAAGGATCACCCGCTGTTACCTTAATGGCGGCTTTTGACAGTACATTGATCATACCTGCATGCTCAGCAGTTCCAACAATTATGAAAAGACCAGTGAAAAATAGTAGAGTGGGCCAATCAATTTCGTGAAACACTCTTTCGGGACTAGCCCTTGTAATGACAAGCAGGACAGCGGCCCCGCCAATTGCGATAACAGATGGCTCGAGGTGGAGCGAACCGTGCACCACGAAGAGTACAATGACCCCAATTAGAACTGACATAGATTTTTTAAGAAGGTTTTTGTCTTTGAGATAGACAGTTTCATCTTCTCTCATCAGTTGCTCCAGATTTTGCACCTTGGCCTTCAGGTCTTTGCGGAAAAATAGCTTCAAGAGGAACAATGATGCGATGAATGATATGGCAACTGTCGGGCCCAAGTGCACGATAAATGTGTTAAAATCGATATTTGCTGCTGATCCTATCATTATGTTTGGCGGATCCCCAATTAATGTAGCAGTCCCGCCCACATTTGATGCAAGAGCTTGCGCCAATATGAAAGGCATAGGAGAAACCTTGAATATCCTAAAAACTGCAATAGTTACTGGAACCATAAGTAGAACGGTTGTTACATTGTCTATGAACATCGATGCAACTGCGGTAAACGTGCAAAGTATTAGTAACAACTTCCACAAATTTCCCTTGCTGATCTTACTCGCCTTAATACCAACCCACTGAAATACTCCGGATTCTGCTAAAATTGCCACAATTATCATCATACCAAGCAGAAGACCTATTGTATTGAAGTCGATGGAGTCGACGATGAAATCGAAGCTTTCTTGTGCATGTAGCGATCCGACGATAAGCGCGGCAACAATTATCAATATTGCACCCATGAGGGCTACAGAACTTCTGTGCAAGAATTCAAACGAGAGTACAATATAGACAGAAGCGAGGATGAATGCAGATATAGGGACCATCGGTGCCAGGCGTAGTCCTATTGCCAGCGGAACTACGAAAATGAGAACAGCAAGGGCTGCCATGAGGCCAAGAGCAATATGAATTCTTTTCGGATCAGCTTTTGGCTGCGAGGCAACTTCCAAAGCCTACGTAGCTGATAATTGCTAATATAAATACAATCCTGTAGCTACGGTCATATATTATTATGCTACAATCACTAAAGCATAGTAAAAAATAATAACATAAGTCACATAACATAAAATTTTCTTTTGTGATAAAGTCTAGACAAAGTAGTATGTCCATAATATTGAAAGGCCTGTTTTGCATTGCTTATCGCTATTCTAATTTTGTTGCCAAAGATCTTTTAGCACCTAGAGGAATAATGGTCAGTATATAGATCAAAAAATTGAAGAGACAAAGCCCTTCGAAACTGTCTTCCTACTATACCTATCAAAATCTCCACCGCCAGTAATGAAAATTTATACGAGATTTTCTGTTTCACTGTCCATGAGACCAGTGAATCTATCCAAATTTAAAGGAGCAGAGAACATACAGCTTACTGACATATAACCATACAGGATACCAGTTTTTTGCTTCTTTATCCTACAAATGCCCGAGATTTATAAATCTGAAATTATGTCGCAAAAATCTGGCAACTCTTATATATTTACTCTATACAATTATTGCAAATGGCTGAAATTAACGCATACGGAATAGGCGTCTTAGCATTTCTAGCACTTTCAGTCATAGTTGGAACACTAACGGCGAAACTTGTCAAAAAGAGCAGCAAACGGTACATGGTTGCTGGGAAGAGTCTGCCTCTTTTCTTCGTTGGAACAATGCTTGCTGCGCAGTCCATCGACGGTAATTCTTCACTTGGAAACGTGTCTCTTGTTTATCAGTTAGGATTTTGGGCGGGAGCAGTAATTCCAATAGGCCTTGGCATATGCTTGGTACTTACTGGAGCATTTTATGGGAAACGGCTCAACAAAATGGCCATGCTTACGTTACCAGACTTTTACTACCGACGATTTGGAAATGGTGCTGAAGGAATCTCAGCCATTTTGATGACAATAAGCTTCATTGTACTTGTTGCAGGAAACTTTGCAGCCTCAGGCTTCATCCTTTCCACTGTCTTGAAAATCGACTTTTTCTGGGCAATGCTTATTGCGTCTATAATCGTGTTGGTGTATACTTTTGCAGGAGGCCTATTCTCCTCAGCATACACTGATATTTTCCAGATATACCTTGCAATAGGAGCTTTTTGGGCGGCATTTATCTTTTTTGCAGCTGGAGCGGCAGGGGTCGATTTTGGTACCATTCTGGGCAGTGCTCCTCCAGGGTATCTTGACCTTTCCGGACTAACAGACATAAATAATGGTGCATTGCCCAATTGGGCTGGCATACTAGCACTTGGATTGGGGGATATTGTTGCACTTGACTTTATGGAAAGAGTATTTGCAGCGAAGGATCCCAAGACAGCTTCTAGAGGTGCATACTGGGGTGCAGGACTGACTTTACTTACAGTCGTCCCTACAAGCATGATGGGGATAGTTGCGCTCTACTTCCTGCCAAATCTAGAAAATCCGTTCACGGCATACCCAACGCTGGCAATTAATCATGTTCCATACCCAATAGGAGTGGCTCTGCTTATGGGTGTTCTTGGAGCTTCAATGTCTACGGCAAACGGTGGATTATTGGCAATTTCTAGCGTGGTTTCAAGGAACATCATTCAAAGAGATATCTTGAGAAGGATGTTGAAAAGAGGGGGAATGGAGGACAAAAAGCTGCTTATGACCACTCGCGCATTTACTATACCTATGATGGCCGCTGCATTTATCTTGGGATATATTATTCCGCAACCCGGGGTCTACCTTATTTTGGCCTTTGACATTGTGTTTGCTGGCGCTTGGGCACCCCTGACACTGGGCCTCTTCTGGCGCAAAGCTAACATGCCTGCTGCCGTAACATCTCTTATAGTCGGTTCTTCATTAAGGCTCCTAATGTTCTTTATTATACCTCCGGATTTAGCAGGTCTCGATACCATGATACCGCCGCCTATAGCATTTGCAGTCTTTGTCATAGTTGCGATTGCCACGCAAAAGAAGTATCCGGGAGAGCAGAGACATGGTGTGCTAGAATATGTTCCTCCAGATGAAGATATTGTAGAGGGCCAGGACTTGAAGGGATATACTCCTCCGATAGGAGGCAAACTTCCGTAGCAGTTTAGCTGAAAAACTAATTAA
>JALZFS010000017.1 GCA_030861405.1 Thermoproteota archaeon
CCCCAAGGAGAGAAGCAGAGGGCTTGTAGCCTTCCTGATAGCTATCGGGCTGGGAACAGGCGCCTTGATTGGCATAGCTCTAGACCCGTATGTGACCTCGCTTGGCAATAGTATCGATGGAGTTGAACGGTCGATGAGCGAGAAAGGAAATGGGCAAGTCGTAACTGCTGTAGTATCAGATTCTCTTAAAGCAATAGACGATAAAGGGACTGTAGTAGAAAACAATGGCATAACTAAATCATCTATTATGACAATAACAGCTTACTCGCATGAGACCTATCTGCCGCAAATGCAATGCTTAATTGATTCGTTACCTGTATATTGCGATGGTGGCGAAGTTACTATCTCCGGTCTTCCTTCAGGACATCATAGATTTGCTACCTTATTGCCAAGCAATAGTGGAATAATGGCTGAGACCTTCGACTGGAATGTCTTGGCATGATCATGGGATAGAATTATTGTACAAACAAGCCGATATAGAAAAGAAGCGGCGTACATAATACCGCTGCTTCGAATTCTTTTTTCGTGCTACTCGGTCTGACTTTTCTGCCCTGCAAATTCATAAATCCGGTCGGCCGACAGAAAGAGAAAAGATGGATGTCTTTCTTATGTCGATTCCTTTGGTATCTATTTTTGGTTCGCTTGGAGCTTTTCTAGAAGTTTGCTAAAGCTGGCAAGGCATATTTTCTGCGTTAATTCACTCTCTTTTAGATTATTGGAGTTCTTGGATCAACATATCAGACAGTCCAATACCAGCCTCGACTTGCAATCTTCTGCGAGAGAGTATGTATTTAGGAAATGAGCTTTAGATGCCCAGCTTCAAAATTGCTGCTTGAAGCAAAGTGTCCGACTCAAATTAAGACCTCTTCTCAAAGATAAAGGCAGATGCAAGCTTTAAAAACAGCCGGAATCAATAACCATCAATTCTCGATGCGCAAGGCTGTCGTAATACACCATACACTCAATACTCTGGGCGGGGAGACAACAGTTGCCATTGAAACCATAGAATCATTGCACGAGCTTGGTTATGAGGTGGAACTTGTAACAGTTCAACCGCCTGACCTTGATAGTATTAGCAGAGCCTATGGCAAGAAAATACGCATAGAAAGCATAAGGTCTCTACTTCCTTTCAAACTGAACTATTTTGGAGTCTATCAAAGGCTATTAACTATGTTATCATCAATAGATTTCAAGGATTCAGAAGTTGTTATTAATACGCACGGAGATGCTCTGCCATATAGAATTTCAGGAACGGAAACGCCATATCTCTTATACCTTCACTTTCCGACATTTTTGATGGGCTCCAATGCCCGCTATGGGAGCCACAAGTACCGCAAATCCCTGTTCTGGAAGCTGTATTTTAAGCCCTACAGCGTCATCGCAAAGCATCTTGCAATGCGTGCTATTACAAAATCGAGCTTTATACTTACTAATTCACGATTTAGCAGAGAAGCAATAAGACAGTCGCTGCCCGATGCACATCCCTACGTGTTATATCCCCCAGTTGACATTGAACGGTTTTCACATGCGTACAGGCATCCCATCAATGCAAGAGATGCAAAAGTACTGGTCATTTCGCGCTTCTCGCCAGAAAAGCAGCTCGAAAACGCTATCACAATCGCTCGTTTTCTTGGAAAAAAGATAAAGTTTCATATTGTAGGTTCTCTAGCACCAGCAAACCGCACTTATTTCGGAATGTTGCAAGATGTGATAAGGAACAATGGCATGACGCAGACAATAACTCTGACACCTAACGCAAGCAATGAAGAACTTCTCCACGTGTTGTCTGAAAGCACGATATATCTTCATACAATGATTGGAGAGCATTTTGGAGTAGCAATAGTGGAAGCAATGGCAGCCGGGCTTGTTCCGATCGTCCCAGCATATGGTGGTTGCAGCGAAATTGTTCCGCATGAATACCAATACCATTCACTAGAGGAAGCTGCACAATATATTGCCCGAAATGCCAAAGATCCTCACGATGAAAAAAGGCGACAAATGCATGAAATTTCTGAAAGATTCTCTCCAGATATTTTCAGAAAAGAAATGAAGCAATACATAGAGCAAGCAAGAAGCCAAATAAAGATCAATAGATCGTCAACAACCACAACAGCGGGATGAAGATCTTACTAGTTTCTGGCGAGTATCCTCCGATGAAAGGGGGAGTAGGCAGGTACACCTATAACTTGGCACGTGAAATGGCCAAAAGAAGTGATGTCGATGTTTCTGTTGCAATCAGCGCTCCTAGTGGTCGTGAAACTGATTCTAATAATGGAAGCAGTCGTGTTGCAATATATGGCAATATTACAAAAAAGGGTGATAAAAGGAATTCCTACCGCCTGTTGAAAGTCGTCTCTGAAATAAAGCCTGATATCGTCAATATACAGTACGAAAGAGGCCTCTACGAGGTTGATACTACAATTCGCCATACCATCTGGAGGCTTGCCCATGGATCCACGCTCAACCAGTTTTACAAAGAATGCCCAATACCAACGGTATCTACATTGCATACTGTTTTCCCACAAGACGAATATCGGGCTTATGTAAAGGAAAGATCATTGAGAAAGGAGGGTAGGTTTGGCTTCCTCCCGATGCCTTTGCGAGCCGCTATAAGAAGAACGGTAATGACAAAAAGATATGACTTACTGCTAGAAGTGGTGCGCTTGTCTGATGAGATAATAAGCCCTGCAAAGACAATTCAGGATGTAATCAAGCGCGGAACCGTAATTTATCATGGTGCGCAGCCTGCTGTGCAAGGCCACGGTCCTACTACCGAAGATGATAGATACCGCTATAGAAGCGAGCTAGGCTTACCACCGGATAGGAAGCTCTTGCTTGCTTTTGGATATGCTGGCTCGTATAAGGGGTTTGATGTTTTGACCCAGCTTCATTTGCCAGATGGTTGGTCGCTAGTAGTCAAACAGACTAAGCATGAAAGAGGCTTTGAGAAGCCTTTAGACATTAGCAAGAGCGGAAATAATAGCATAATCAGTTTGCAGCTAGGATACCTAGATGATATTATGCTGTCAAAGCTCTTCCTTGCATGTGACGCTATAATATTTCCCTACCGAATTGTATCAATTTCCGGTGTTATGTTCGATGCTTTAGCCCATGGATTGCCTTTCATAGCTTCCGATCTAAGATTTTTCAAAGAGTTTGCAGACATCGGATTAGGCATTGCCTGTAAACGAGATTCAATCTCATTCGATCAGGCAATGCATACTTTGGCAAATAGTTATGATAAATATAAAAGAAAAGTCGAACAATTTAGTCCAAATCTACAATGGAGCAATGTCGCACAGAAGCATATCGAATTATTTTCCAGGTTGATTTCGTCACCGGGTATTAAGCCAGCGAACAAAATGCGAAAGCCATATGATATTAAGAAAAGGTAAGCGCTCTACGAATTGAATCGTCTTTTGTTTCCACTTAGTATAATCCAAGAGTAATACCTATTAATCCTACCTATACGATAACAGAAGCATAAGATGTTGGAAAAATTGTATCGCCGGATTCGTCATCGAGGAATAGGACAATGGGCCGGACGGAGGTTTTGGGAATCAAGGCAATTTTACTCGTCGTATATTGCGCTATTCGTAGCAATATCAAACTGGATAACAATTCAGTACAAGTTGCTTCTTGAGAATATCCCCGTTCTGAATGCGCTTTTCTCAAATATATGGGTATTTTTAGCCGCCGCAACCGTAATATTCACGATTTTAAGCATACTAGGAGGTCACTATATACACAGAAAAAGGCAATTTAGGATAGAACAGGCAGTAGCTACAGAGGAAAACCCATACCTATACAAGGCAATACCCGGTAAGGAAAAGGACTTGATGATTCCAGTAACAATATTGCAATTGGATGCCATAGAAGCAATCCTAAAGTCGAGCAATGTCATGACAGAGGAAAAGAAAAAGCAAATTGATTCGTTTAGGCGAGAATTGGTAAAACTTTCTGAAGGCTTACCGATGGGCTATTTTAAACAGACTGATACCAAGAGCCTTACTGCTTGATTAGTTGTGTAATACTGCCTCTGCTTGAAAGCAAGGAGATATATAGAATGAAGGTTCTGATGGTTTCTACTGAATATCCTCCAATGAAAGGGGGAGTTGGTCGATATAGCGCCAAGTTGGTTGAAGCCCTGAGGAAAACATCTAGCATCAAAGTCGATGTAGCCTGCAACGAAGATGGAAATGGAGATTTTTCCGGTCTGTCCCCTGAAAATAAAGGAAATTCTGACCTGTTGCTCAACATAGTAGAAGAATCTAGACCAGATGTAGTTCATGTACAGTTTGAGCCAGGTCTTTATGGGTTGATACTGGACCCAAGCAATCCGTCCGCTAGCCGGACATTTATAGATGATTTTTATCGCAGGTCTAGGGTAACAATCGTGACAACCTTTCATTCGGCGTATACTTTCAAAGAATGGATGGCTCAGGGAATGATTGTAAAGCGCGAAGGAAGAATAGGAAAATTAGGCATTCCCCTCAGGGCTGCTATAAGAGCTTGGAAATGCCTCCTAAGTTACAAGGCATTTCATGATATCACCAAGGAAAAGCTTAGGCTAAGTTATGCTGGAATCTGCTTTTCAAACTATATGGCAGCTAGAATTGGAGGTGGATATGTAATTTACCATGGAGCAGAGCCAGCGGTCTCCCCACCGGTCTCAAAAGCCAAGGCAAGAGAGACCTTCTCGCTGCCTCAAGACAAAAAAATAGCTGTTGCTATTGGATTTAGCACAGCAACTAAAGGCTGGGATATCTTGACGAAGATGGAGATGCCAAACGGCTGGGTTATGCTGTTAAATACTTCGAAGGGTCATTTCAACAGAGAAAAAACTTTTTACGGTGTCGCTGATCAAGGACCTGATTATAAAAATAAAAACAATATCATCGATCTGCAGAGGGGTTTTCTTACAGAAGACGAACTATCTTTGCTGTTCTATGCATCTGATGTAGTGATGCTGCCATATAAGATAACATCCGGATCGGGTGTCATGTTTGATGCTTTGGCCCACAAATTGCCATTTGTGGCATCAGACTTGGATTTCTTTAGAGAGTTTGCAGAAATGGGACTCGGAATTACTGCAAGAAGAAATACTGTATCTTTTTCCAAGGCAATAGATGAGTTAGGCAAGTCTTACGATAAGTTTTCAAAAGCCGTGGACAATTTCAAAGATCAACTCAAATGGGATTTTGTTACAAAGCAGCATGTTGAGATCTATAGTAATGCGTTAAGAGAAAGATCGCAAACCTTTTCTTTGCAGTAGCAATTCCACTTAATTTAGTAAATAGTGCTCGCTTAATTCATTGTTATTTGAATTTCTATCCGCTGTACACTGTGATTGTCTGAAAGATACAATCATCATAACGACATCTGATATTGGCTCAAACCAAAAGCCCCAGCCCCCAAACAGGCTTTGGAAGCTGCAGGCCTGCTACTTAGTCTACGTATTCAGTCGTTGGCCGGCAAGCTACACACTAAAAGGGAAGAATTTGTATATCTCAATATGTGTCTGTCGATGTGTCCCTGCAATGGCGATTAGCAAAGTAAAGTCCTCCTACCGTTAGATCTCATGTTACTACGAGATCGTGTATAGATCGGATTTTACAACTTTTGCATTTAAGTCATATTTTGACAATAAAGACTCTACCACTTCCTTAAACCAAGGTTCTGAATAAGGTGCTATGTAGATGTTTTCGACTAGTGTATGAAGATCAGCACTAACATACTTCCCTTTCTCTGTCATTTGTCGAGGATTGAAAACAGGTCGCTTGGAGGATGAAATTTTTTGTATGTCTCCTACATGTGTAGAGCGTTTGCTTCCAAGATGATCATCCGGCAAGCACGTTAACGCCCTGATCTCATTTTCATACTCAAATGACTTCCGCTTAATGAGAAAGCCTTTGAAAAGATTGTTCCATTCGTCCATCCAGTCCTTTGAAAAATCCAAATATTGTACTCTGCCAATCCAAACTGTGTCTTCGTTGTTGTCTTCGAAGGACTTGTTAAGTTTAGTCATGGTGGATTGTATGGCAATACCAGCGTTCTCATGGGAGTACAAATGCCACATTGCTGCAGATTCGTATTCATTGTAATGCCAGCTGTTAATCAGGACCAGTTCTCTATATGCTCTGAACTGCTGTATTACTGATTGCGGAGAAGTGGCAATGAAACGATTAGACTTGTTTTGTATAATAGCTTCTTCCTCTTTATTGTGCATAGGCGATTTTATAAAATCGTTAAACTGTGGTATTATTCCTTCATATGGATCACGCAATTTTGTTGCTTTTACAAAGAATAATGCTTTTCGATGCAACATGCTTACAAATTCAGCTAACTCCATATATTGCCAAATCTTTGCGTTCTTATTCGGGGGGATCTCAAAAGTCGGATCAACAGAGTGCATGTTAGAACGTATATTCATCTTCTTAGAATTTGAATAGTAATCTGCTTTTTATTGGTTATACCGTGCGAAACGCCCCGCAAAAAATGCACCTCCGTCATATCGTTATGGGATTATTCGGTTATATGATGACCTCTGGTCTCTGATTTTCATAGTCAT
Source organism: Thermoproteota archaeon (assembly GCA_030861405.1). Taxonomy (GTDB): domain Archaea; phylum Thermoproteota; class Nitrososphaeria; order Nitrososphaerales; family Nitrososphaeraceae; genus Nitrososphaera. Next base: position 6,572 of record JALZFS010000017.1, read on the forward strand.
CATCATCCACTGAACTCGGGGCATTATGC
>JALZFS010000018.1 GCA_030861405.1 Thermoproteota archaeon
CTATATCTTCATATGATATCCTGGGAACTCCTTTAGCTGCTGACTTGGGGACAGCTCCAATCACGAATTCTGTTCTGCTGTCAATCAAGGATGCTCCCTCTGATGGTGAAGTATCTATAACTGCAAAACCAATTCTTCTGCCCATGATGTTGAGCGTAAGTATGTCTCCTTTGGTGATGACTCGTCCCTCAAGCAATTCTGGAAGATGTTCCTCAAGTCCAACAATATTGAGTTCCTCTGTTGGAGCGAGAATTACTTGGGATGCCTTTTTTACTGTGACGTTGCGTATAGTTACAGCATCATCAATCCCGGTACCTATGTTATTTCTGGTGTATCCATCAATTCTGATCAGCTTCTTCCCATAGTCATCAGGCTGGCTTGACCACAACAGCACGTAGCTTTTCTTTTTGGCTGATATTTCTATGACATCTCCAGTAGCTAGACTTAAGTCTTCCATTACTTTTGGATCTACTAGCGCCATCCCTCTACCTACAAACTTTGGGTTAGTTTCAGCTACTCTCAGAGTGATTTGATGATTGGAATTAAACCCATTTTTTACCATTTTAATTTTCACCTCTTTGATGTGACAAAAATTATGTAGACTCGGGTTTACCCGAACCTACTCGACTTTGACTTCCCTTGCCTTCGCCTTTGCAGGCTGTTTCAGTTTTAACTTCAGTTCCAATATGCCATTTGCATACGTCGCCTTTGCAGATGCTTCATCCAATGCGACATTTACTGGAATGTCTGTGCGGTATTTCTTCTGCCCTTTCTCTGCATGTATTGATACATAGTCTTGAGATATGTTGACCTTTATGTCCTGCTTTGTGACGCCTGGCATCTCTGCAGTTATAGTCAACGTATTGTCTTTTTCATCAACAGCTGTGTCAACTAACGGTTCTCTAACTCCAGTTTGCTCGACCAATCCTCTTGCCGATGGTCTGACATTGCCAAATTCCTTTACGTGTGGCTTACCATCTGGGCCTACTGTTATCTGGTATCCATAATAGTAAGGAAAGGTGCCAGCAATTTCAGAAGGATTCATCTCTCGCACCGTCCGAAACATTCTGCCAAGCATTTCCTCAGCTTCTGAGAACTCTTTGTCGATATCCTCGAATAGTCGTCTTCCAAAACCAATGTCCCAATCTCTCCACATTTGTTAAGACACCTGACCCTATGTAATACATATTACATTATATAATTCTTTTGGCGACAAGGAAGCTTTTTATTACAATAATGTAATCTTTTAGTTGAAGGCAGATGTATCCTCAGGCTTTATCGGTTCCAGATGCTATGCGGGAGGTTCTTGCGAATAATACTGTTTACCGCGAGGCATTGGAGCTCGGTATCGCTAACTATACAGCATTAGCTGAAAGGATGAAACCTGATATCGAAAAGTTGATCGGCTCTAAGGTGAATCAGAACACAATAGTTGTTGCAATTAAGAGATTTGCAGATGCTGCTGAAAAGAACAACTCTGTAGAGAACAACAACAAATCCTCAATTTTAACAAAAGCAAGAATGTCGTTGACTGGGAGTATTATGGATATAGATTTTCAAAAAGAAAGGGATAATGACGATAATGATACTTTGAGCAATATTTTGGATGAGTTCTTCGAACAGGAAAATCCATATAACCTATTTCAAACTGATCGCCATTTCACTCTGCTAACAGAAGATGCAGATGACATCCGAAAGATGGTTGCAAATGCAATCGAAAAATTTGACGGCAAAATAAAAGGAGGTCTATCCAAAATAAATATATCTTTAGGGCCTGATGAGGAGAGTCCTTATTACTTACTATCACTTGTCTCAAACATACTATACAGTCATCAGATTCCTATACATAGCGCCTTTTTTACGGCTAATGAAATCGTCTTAATACTGCGTGATAAGGATGCGGCAAGGGCATATGACTTGATTAGGATGAAGATTGGATAATAATATTACCATATTTTCTTTCTTTGCAATTCCTAGTTGTTGTTCTACTCATCTATGCAGTGTAACAAGATATCCACTTTGCCTTTTTATAGGTCTCTTTGAGGGCCTCAGTCTTTTTCCTTTCTTTAACTTCAAAACCACTCAACCTGCCCTAATGTTTCGCTGCTATCTAAATGCCTGCATTTTTCATACTTGCATTTGTCCTTTGCAATTCATGTTTTCCGAGCCAGTCCTCGCTGACGATGAAGACCATAATAACATTCTAGAAAGTTGAAGCAATATGCCTTAACAAAAACCGTGAAGATCCTTTGCTAATTCATAAATTCAATAACATCACTTAGCATCCTCGGCGCATTTATTCAT
>JALZFS010000021.1 GCA_030861405.1 Thermoproteota archaeon
TGCGAAAAGTGTAATGAACGATTTAAGAAGAAGAAGTACCTGCGCGAGCATAAATCCGAGGTCCACTCATACTAAAACAATAAGATGCCGGAGGCGGGATTTGAGCCCGCGACCTTACGATTTCTTACCGGATATGATTATGAGTCGTACGCTCTAACCAAGCTGAGCTACCCCGGCACGAAATTCGTAGTACTGCCACCAGGTTTTTGGCAGTAGATAATATAAGTTATGCACGCGGTCCTTGCTGCCTGTGAAGGGTAGAATACACTTTCTAGCGGCTGACGAGGCTATCAGAATCGACATTTTTTCTATCTCTTTGCGATTCTTGCACCAAATCATTATAATGTTCGTCACAGAGTCCGCTATCAGTTGGATGAAAATAGCAAAAAAGGCAGGCAGAGAGATAAGAAAAACAGTCTTGCTTACGATATCCACCACTTCATTGACGTGCGAAACAAGATGCTTCTTGCATCCCCTTTAGGATTTAGTGCAGGCAGTAAAAAGTTTGTCTCGCTGTATAAGTATTACTTTTGTGTGTGTTTTAAGGAAATGCTCAATAGATGAAGATAGCAGCGCAGAACTTAACGTCTAGGCAGAAGAACCGTTCATAGAAAAGATTGTCTAGTCTATCAAGTGTGGCTAACCCTGTCTATCCTCAAATCTGAGCTTTATCAGGTTCTGACCGCCAGCCTTACGTATTTCGACAAGCTCCTCACGTTCAAGCCTCTTGACCAGGCGCCATATCGTGGTCCGGGGCAACTGAAACTTGGTTCTGACCTCACTTTCAAAAGCTGCTCCTTCCTTTTCCACAAGGAACTTTAACACTTGTTGATCCTCTGTCCGCAATTGCGGATTTTCTTCAAGTATTTTGTCAACTATATGGGAGAGGACTGAGATATCTATTGGCGAAGTAGAGGTCGTGCTTGGCAGCTGGTGAACTGAGGTTTCTTCCAAGGACTCTTGAAAATCTTGGGTGTATTGATCTTCTTCCTTGCCAACTTTTGCTGTTGAAGGAGAAGGAGGAGTAGGAGTAGTACCTGGCTGGAATATGTCTGCAGCCCCACTATCGTTATTAGCATGGACCTTTGGTACCTGTCCTTTTTGTGGTTGCGATATAGGCCTTTGGTGCTTCCTCATTTTTAGAAATATCACAATGCCAACTCCAGCCAAACCAACCGCCGTAGCGATTATTACAAGCAATGGTATTCCTGGCTCGGTAGACTTGTCATTTATTGCAGTAGTGGCATCTTCGGCAATGCTCCTAGCATCCACATAGTTGCCGCTAGCAAATTCGTTGTTTGCCTGCTCGAGCATCCGGCGAGTGGCAGCAATATTATCACCTCCGCTCCCAGATACGGCATTTATCTGCGCCTCAGCGCTAGCTAGTGATTTTTGAGCGGTATCATAATCCCTACTTGTTGCAATAGCTGCATCATTCGCTTGATCTGCCAATTTTTCAGCATCTGTGAACCTACCGGCATCATGAGCAACTATTGCTTTCTTGAGCAAATCCGTAGCATTTGTCAAAACGATACCCGGGTAGCTGTTGCTAGTCTGTAGAATAGTGGTTTCGGCTGCTTTGATGACAATGTTTGCCTGCTCTTCTGTGCCCAGAGTCCCGATTACGTATACAAATTTAATGTTGCCAGGCTTATATGTAAGCAATTGCTGATTACCCACAAGTACTATTGACGGATTTTGTCCAGGATCTGTTAATATACTATCAGGAGGCAGTTTGACAGAAAAGCCAATCGTAGAATTGAGTGCAAATATCCACTGCCTTCGGTCTTTAGACAGAAAATCTGAAGAAGTATAGGTTATCCGGAGGCTTGAATGGCCTGGCTTATCGAGGACAACTTCATTCGGCCTATCGCCTGCTCTGAATGGGATTACATGATCCTCATAATCAGATATAACGAGGTCGCTGATATCCTCTCCAAAAAGTTTGATTTTTGTATTATTCGCAAGAGGGTCCTTGATTCCTACATCATATTCGACAAGAGCGTTGCCATTTGCAAAAAGTGCGATAAATAGCGAGGAGGAATTATAGCCTTCCTCCTCCTCCTGCTGCTGCTGAGCAGATGCCGGTAGTGCGGCAATAATGACAATAAGAAGGAGCATCACCAAAATGACAAACCCCGCTCCCCCTTTCCAATGATATATTGATACCATTAGAATGAGTTTTACCAACTTTAAAGGGACTCTCAAAACGATATAAGTCTTCTTCTATCATTTCTAATTTTTTGGCTGAGGGTAGAACATTCTAAAGTTCTTGTCCTTATAACTCTCAACCCACTTAAACTTACGTTGTAACGTTGCAGTATATATCTTGGTCCAATCAAGCTCAACGTAGTTGAGCCACGCCTTCATTATACGAGGATCGATATAGTTACGGAGAGACGTGCCCAGGTTGTAATCCCTTGTTTCCTGTTGCAACATTAACTGGACTTGTAATCTCTCAAGCGTCTCCTTTAGCCGCTTTTCTTGAACAGCGGTCTTCCATCTCCTCGCTGCAATATCATCCTTAAGCTTTGCTATCGCTTCCTTCTTTTTCGCAACTGATTCTTCAAATTTTTCAAGCGCCTTCTTAGAAGCCGGATTCTTGGGGTCGATTCCCTTCTTGTGGTTGCACCTTATTGCTGCTTCAAGGTTAGCCTTCTTTCCTGCATAGATTTTTTGTGGTTCTAAAGAGTATTTATCTACATTTGCCTTCGACAGTTGTGCCTGCACAACTCTTGTTGCAATGCAGGTTCTGAACACTTTAGCCGTAAGCCCAGGCATTATCTGCTGCAAGAAGGCATTTACCTTGCGTGAATTGATTCCGTCAAATATAGGGTCGCTGGGATTTTTACCTTGCATGTATTTTTTCAGGTTTCCATAGAGTGCAGATGTGTCGTCAGAATTTACTTCTAGCATCTTTTGCCATGGGACGCTGTCCTTACCCAAGAAGTTAAATTCAATGATCTGCCTGCCATTTACCTGTGGAAATTTAATATGTTCCACTCTAAGCGTGCTTGCTCCCACTGTATCTGCCTCATCAGGATCCTTTTCATCACCTACTCTCATAGCAAGCTTCAGTATTAGGTATGCAACAGTGGCTACCTTACCATCTCCCCTCATCATTCGTCTTATTATTTCTCTCTGCACTTTTCCCTCATGATCGGCCAGTTTTTTTGCTTTATCATATTTGGCTTTGTCGTTTTCTTGGCGCAAGGCCGCCGAATCATGCAGCCAGACATACTTACGCTTACCTGTCAGCGTTTCGACCCAAGTGGCAAGCCATGTTGAGGAATGATCGTGAATGATCTCCTTCCAGTTACCTTCAGGGACAGGTGCGTTTTCACCTAAATTTAGAGTGACATCTTGTGGGCTCACTCTGGGCTTCCATCTCCCTCTCATCGGGTGCTGGCCCCGGCCCATAAACAATCCTGGTGGCTCAACCAGCCAGTTTGCAATGTCCACCTCAATGCCATCGACTATCGCCTTGCCGTAAATTGCCTTAAGCCTTTCCCGCTCAGCCTTTTTCGCTTGAACGATCTTTTTCTTTTGGTCCTTTGGGAGAGTTTTATACCTCTCTTTCTCCTGCTCTTTCATTACCTTTTCTTCGTCTGCAAGGCGATAAGCTGGTGAAAAGTCAATGTCATTTATCGTAATGTTCTTGTAGTTTACAGGCAATAGCTTTCTGAGATCGTTTAGGAAGTTCTCCTGAAATATCGGATCCTGGACGTAATGGGTGTCTTTCTTCTTTGCCCATGCGTAAACAAGCTCTTCCTGAGACGGGTTAAGAGCGAGCTTTTCTCCTCTGATGGTGATTGTGATTCCTCTTGGCTGGTATTCAGGTGGGAATGCGACACCATTGTGCTCAAGTGTCTGCCACTTCGTTCGTGCGGAAGTAGCAGTAAGGACTTCTTCCAATTTTACATAAAACCCTCGAGGACCACTCTTAAACTTTATCCCAGTTAGACCAAAGCTCTCTCACCCCAGACCTTTTCTCCTATCTCTGTTTTTTCACCCTCGACTATTCGATTCATTACCTCAATTGCCGCATGCTTGTGTAAAAACTCATTGTTGTTACCGCAGCGATAGGAATAGGTACATCTAGGGCAGCCGCTTTCACTATTGCACGAGCATTCAGACAATATTCTAAGTGACCGTCCAAATGCACTATGAAGTCGATCATACAGTATCCTACTTGCACCGTTGCCTCCAATGCTTCCATCATAAACGAATATCAATCCAGTAGAGCCAAGCGAAATGCCGCCCAAGTCCTGTGATGCACCACCTGTTATCATAGCACTTCCCTCTATAATGACATGCTCAGAAGCGTGAAAGCCACTCATTTTTACGTAATTTTGGTCTTCCACTCCTTGTAGAATGTCTAAAGGTCGAGGCGCTCTAAACACTAACCCTTTTGTCACGAACTCATACTCAAGCGGTTTTTCCATCATCAATTTTTTGCCCTGTGTTATATCTTGCCCAATCTCAATGTTGGAGTAACCCAGAACTCTCTTTTGGATCTTGAGCGAGCAATATGCAACCTCGACTCCAAAAACGTCTTTCTTTTCATATATCTCCTCAATAGACGGCCACTCATCCGTCAAGGCTTTAGTATAATATGGGTAGTCATAGGGAATGGGTGCAAGCTCTGCATAGGGCTGACTGTTTTGCTCAAAATACAGTTGTTTGACTTTGTAACGTCGGCCCGCAAGGAAGTATATTGCATTTTGGTGCAGCTCTTCCAGTGCTTGTGGCAAAGCTCGCTCGCCTAGGATTTTATTGTTAAATTTAATATCGATCTTGCTTCCGATTCCACGTATGCTATACTGATCAAGAACTCTTAAAGCATCCTTAAGGTTAGGCACGAACTTTCCTCTAACTGCTTTGACAATCCCTCTTGAGATAAGTTTTTGAAGTATGGTCCATACTGGTTCGGACTCAGATATCAGTAGGGGCCTATCGCAGGTCATTGCAAGTATTTGATACTCTTGAACGAAGGGATTAGTTGGATCAGTGAATGCCCATTCATGATCAGCCAGATAGTCCTCAGGATGCATCTTATAATACTGGCTTATTGGATCATTGCTCAATGCAAGAAATGCGTACCCTTGCTGCCCTCGTCTTGCTGCGCGCCCGATCCTCTGCACGAGTCTGGTAATAGGCACAATGTTAGAAATTACCGTGTCAATATCACCAATATCAATTCCAAGTTCAAGCGTTGATGTGGCAGATAATGCCATCAGTTGACCTGACTTGAACTCTTGTTCTATTTCTTTTCTAAGCATGGGTATCAAGCCCCCGCGATGCACCTTAATATTAATTCCTTGCCGCTTTCCATAGAAAGCCATCAACTCCGAGCTAAGGTGGGAGTTAGCAAACACTATGGCCCGATGTTTGCTCTTTGTACTCTCCCTTAGGAGGTCGAGTGCGAGTGATCTGTGGGATCGAAGCGAAGGAAAAATTATCGCAAGATTTATTCTTCCTCTCCTGCCTCTGCCTTGCACTACATTCATTTTCCTGCCAAAAAGAGTCTGACAAAATTCAGCAGCATTTGGTAACGTCGCTGATGCTGCAATAATCTGGAGTCTTCTGCCTAAAAGTCTTTCGAGTCTTCCAATTATATGATGTACATTTGCTCCAAATACGCCAGTATATACATGTGCCTCGTCGGCTAACAAAAACCTTGCAGTCTGGAGCATGCGTGACAATTTCGTGCGGTGCATCATGTGATAGTGTAATGTATCAAAATTAGTGATAATGATGTCTGGAGGTGCAAATACTAACGAGCTGCGCTCTTTTTCCAATGTATCACCATCGATGACGGCTACCCTCAGGCCGAGTGGATCTGCCAGTTCTTTTATCTTAGGTAACTGGTCACGCGACAGTGCCTTTGTTGGGTATATAAAAATCGCAGATACTTTGCCCTCAGCACTGCGCAGTGAGCCAAAGTGAGGTAATTGTTGTGCGATTTCTTGCAATATAGGGATGCAGAAAGCCTCAGTTTTACCTGATGAAGTGGGAGCCGTAATGACCACATCATGTCCACAAAGGATTTCCTTTATTGCCTCCTCTTGGAATTTGTAGACATGGTGGATATTTTTAGACTTCAGGACATTAATTATTGCTTCGTCCACTGGCAAATCATCAACAGCTAATCCAAGCTCTGGCTCAGCCTCTTCAATTGTTTGAAAGTCAACAAGATAGTCTTGTTGCGAGTGCAGCGTCTGCTCAAGCAGAGGGTCGCCAGCGGCTTTAGCTGCAGCAATAAGAGCATCTATCTCAAACGAAGATCGGATTATCTTTTCCTGCTCCATCAGAAGTTTCAGGTCGTTAAGGTGTGCGACCCCAAATCCACCCTCGTAGCGGTCAAGGAAGTTAAGGTAAGCCTCATCTATGTTCCCGACCGATGATATTATGGCACAAATTTTGCATTTTGAGCATTGAAATATCAACCGCCCATCAAATATCTTGTTAACTTGAACTGAATGGAGTGAGTTGCATTTTGGGCACCGATAATTTGTCAAGTTTGTGTGCATTAACAATAGCAGGATAATTGCTTTTCTAATGCTTCAGCGGTTATCCGGAAGATATCCTAAATCGGGCAACTCATGATCTCTTTAGGGAATGTTGATCCTCCAGTTGCGCTTTCCCTCAGATTGAGAGAGGAAGGGATCCTCCATAAACTGCAGGTAAAACTAGCTATAATAATAGCGCTGAAGAAGTTGCCAGCTAGTTGTCAGGTCTTGGAAGCAGATATTGGACTGAGGTAATAGAAGTATTACGTGTAGTCATTCCGATTTATGACAAAGTCAACAAAGTTATTTCGCTGGGTAAGGATGAACAGTACAGGTTGCAAGGTATTAGCGGCAAAGTAAGACCAGGCAATATCATACTTGATGCAGGTTCAGGCTACGGCAATATGTCGCGCTTAGCACTTGCAGAAGTTGAGGGTAATGCAGAGGTTGTGATGTATGACCCCATCTTAGAGATGCTTTCCAATGTAAAGAACTACCTACCTGGATCACACGTAACGTGCTATTCAGGGGTTTTTGAGTATATGCCCTTCAAGGACTCCACATTTGACGTCGTAGTATGCGGCTACTCTCTTCGCGATGCAGTATACCTTAGACAAGCTGTTTCAGAGATGCACAGAGTGCTTAAGGCGGGTGGGCGGCTAGTAGTGATTGACCTCGGCAAGCCGAACAACCGTATTTTAAGAGCGATGGTCTCTGCATACCTAAAGTATTTTCTTGGAATATTTGCATACTTAACCGCAGGGAAGGCAGGATTGAAATTCAAAACGCTTTATGGCACTTATCTCCGATGGCCCCAAAATTCAGAACTTGAGTCCATTCTCAAGGATAAGTTTTCTAAAGTGGAGTTTAACACAGCCATGATGGGTGGAGCAGTCATTATAGCAGCATACAAGTAATAAGTCTACAATATTCACTTCCCTCAATCAGCGAGCCAGGATTATTGATACCCGGCGGCCCTCTATTTTTATCCTGCCTTCGGAAAACAGCCTTACGGCTTCTGGGTACAGTTGATGTTCGTGCTTCAGTATCCTTGCAGACAGGCTCTCTTCGTCATCGCCATCCAACACATCCACCGCCTTTTGCATTATCACCGGGCCGGAGTCTACGCCTTCATCGACAAAATGAACAGTACAACCGGTGATCTTAACCCCATAATCTAACGCCTGCCTTTGTGCGTGAAGACCAGGAAAGGAGGGCAGAAGCGCGGGGTGAATATTCATTATTCGATTCGGATAATGCCTGACAAATTCGGAGCTTATTATCCTCATAAATCCAGCAAGACAGACAAGGCCAAACGGGGGTGTGACACCATGCTCCTGTAGAACCGCAACTATTTTTTCGTCATAATCCCAGCCCTTCAACTTATCTGGCACAATAACTTTAGTTGGAACTCCATATTTTTCTGAAGCAATGTGGAGCCCAGTTGCTTGGGTATTGTTTGAAACCACAACACATGGCTTTGCGTCTTTTATCCGGCCAGCTTTTATAGCGGCCAAAATTGCATCCATGTTGGTTCCCCTGCCGGAGATAAGTATTCCAATGTTGATCAATTGCCTCATAGCTTGAAGCTGGCTACTCTTAAACATCGCTAGTAAGGCTTCTAATTTCCATACCTCATCCTTGCTCATATAAGGTGAATCATTACAAAAACTACAATGATCAAAAGAGCCGGATTTGTGGGATATTATACACTAGTATGCTGGGCATAATGATAGATTGATTTAATCTAAACATCCTTCTATAGCGACATGAAACTAAAATACTGCACACATGTCCTAATTATTAAAATTGTAGTGTTTGCCATGGTAAGATTCTGGTGATCCCTACTCCTGCATTGTCAATGCTTGTAAGATATCATCCACCTCATGCTTTATACCGCTATGAAGAATTTCGAGCACACATCATTGTACCGTTCGTTTCCATCAAACCACATAATGTATAGTTGCAATCGTGGCTATGCTCACGATTCTTCGCTAGCCAGTATAAAGTATGATAGCGGTTTTGCTTTAAATTACAATATTTAGATATAAAGTGACTATGATGAGCTTAAGGCGCATTCACGATCATAAGGTACCTTTGGCTTTCGTAAACTAATAGCTAAATCTTAAAATACTCATTCTAGGTAAGCATGGAAGCTTGTAATGAGAGCCGAAGTCTGTCTTGGCCAATCTGGGATAGTTGTGCAACGTGCTGACACTGCAATCGCGCTTGATCCCTCTCACCTTATCGATTGCCATTTCACATTTGTTTCTCACGCTCATATTGACCACCTCCACAAGCGCAGGATTAGGAAAAAGAATAAGACTCAGGTGCTTGCGTCAAAGGAAACAGCTCTGATTGCACACGCAAGAGGCTATAATATTGCCGACTCAGTGGAAATGTATGACGGCTTTCAGCTGGTTGATACAGGACACATCTTGGGATCACGAGGACTCTTGATAGGCGAGGATGTCTACTATACTGGCGATATGTCGATGCGGGAACGCGCGTTCATGAAGCCAGCAAGGATTCCTCATGCAAAGACACTGATAATTGAATCAACTTTTGGCCGTCCTGAATATATATTTCCACCAATCTCAGAAATAACACACGAAACAAACAAGATAATATCTCAAATGTACAACCTTGGTGTACCTGTAATATTGATGGGTTACACCCTCGGCAAGGCGCAGCTTTTGACAAAGCTGTTCGACCATTGGGACCCAATAATCCATGACTCAGTTGCCAAGATAAACATGATTTATTCAGAGCTGGGAGTAAAACTAGGAAATATAATGAAGTACTCACAGGCCCAGAAGCAAGGCCTTATAGCAAAGAGTAGACCTTGGGTTATGGTTGCCCCCATTATGTCGTCAAGATGCGCATTTGTACAGGAGATGAAGAATAGATATGGTGCCGTGACAATTGGGTTCACCGGCTGGGCAATAGGCAACCGTTATAAGTCTATGATGGGTCTGGACTATGTCATGCCGCTTTCGGACCACTGTGATTACAAAGAACTTGTGGCAGCAGTTAAACAATGCAATCCAGAAAAGGTCTATACTTTCCATGGCTTTTCCGAAGAATTTGCTGACTCACTTTTGGAAATAGGTTTTGACTCCGAAACCATAGGAAAAAAGAAGGAGGGAAAGGAGAGAGCGCTTACTCTTGATTCATTTATGCAATAACCTACTGACGAAGGGATAGAAGAATCCGAAGAGAATTAATCTTCATAAAAACCATCTAAACTAAAACATACATAAGCTGCGTACCTATGGATGGGAGGCAGAGCCCGCACATTAAACAAACTACTTTCTTTCCCCATCTCGGAAATACGGGATAACCTTGGTTCCAAATATTTCAATATTTTTAAAGTAACCCTCTCCCCAGAACCTAATAATAAAGTGATTTGTACCAGCCTTAATAAATCGTTCTAGCATTTCAATCACCTCGTCGGGCTTGCCTACACCAATTGCACTACGTGCTACGCTGTCGGGTATCTTTAGAGCAGCCCGCTTCATTTGCTCCATTAGCTCGGGTTTGTTCATGGCATATTCAGTGAAGTACCTACGAAAGTCAAAGTCGGAGTCCTGTGGTATGTCATGAACCTTAAGGAGTTCCGGTTTGTATAGGCTCACCTTAACTGCATTTTTCATCTTGTTCCATGCTTCCTCGCCATCGTCTGTAAAGTAAATGTCGACATCATTTGCAAATTGAAAATTTGATAGGTCCCGGCCAAGCCTCTTTGCGTGATCTCGTATAACGTTTGCGTGGTACATGAAGAGCTCAGGTGTGTAGCCAATCGGGATCCATCCGTCACCGTATGCTGCGCATAATTCTAGTGTCTTTGGAGCGCCAGCTGCAATGTATACCGGCGGTCTAGGATTTCTTATGCTTCTTGCCTGAAGGCATGCATTTATCAGTTTGTAGTATTCTCCATCATAATTAACGCGGTGGTCTGGATCCGAGCTAAACAGGCGTTCGATGACTTCAAGCTGCTCTTTGAATTTTGTGACAGGCTTGCTAAACTCAATTCCAAAGTCAACAACATTTTGGGCCTCACCGGCGCCGATTCCTAGTATACCCCTTCCTTGGGTTAGCCTGTCAAGGGTGATGGTAGCAAGTGCAATAGAAGACGGGTGTCTACGTATTGCGTCTGTAACGCATGTCCCAAGCTCAATGCTACGGGTGATTGCACCAATTGCAGCTAGCAAGAGCCATGCGTCGTTAACCACAGCGTTCTTCCACTGAGGCACATTAGAATGATCCATGGCCCAAAGTGAGTCATAGCCAAGTCTATCGGCCATCTGAGCGGCAGTCATAATCTGTTGTTCATCTAATCCAAGGCGAGCGACATTAAGCCCCTGAGTAAAGCCAAATTTTATCTTCAACTTTAGAAATCCTCCTCCTCAGCCAACAAGAGAGAGAGTCCATGTTTCACTTTACAGTAATCAATTGAGGATATATTTTAAGTCTTTGAATGAGGAGATGAACTTTTTAGGAGAATTTGCCAAATTGTTAATCGTTTGTCAATCTAATATATTCAAAATGTCAACACTACTTGAATTGCTATGTAAAATCAGATCTGTAATACCAACACAATAGAGAGGAGATGCTCGGAAACAAAGATAGCATTGATGAGCAGTTCATGGAGATGATAGACGACCTTGTTGTTATGTCAGAGAAGGATTCAGAGCTGGCGGAAGGACTCAGGTGGATCGACGTTCAATCGCAAAGGAATGGTTTGACATTCTACGAGATGGCAATGATGATATTGAGAAAGCATATGGCAGAGAGAAGGGCTAGAGAGTGGATGCAGCACAAAACCAACCAATTGTAGTCGCTAGTTCCGCTAGTATATGTCTGGGAGATTACTATTCCGTCTTAATGTAGATGTAGATTCATAGGTTTGAGTATTCAGAGATAAAAATTGGATAAGAGGATCCTGACAGGTGTAGTGTGCTATTTGTATTTAGATTTCTAAGACGGTCAGGGATTTTTGACAGAATGATTGGAAAGAATCAGTCCATTCTTTATAACAAAAAGATTCCTGTAAGTGAATTGATTATATACTTGACTCAATTTAGGTAATCAATCTATATAATCTGAATCAGCGTTCCATTACCGATACACCCATTATTGCTATCCAATTGTTAATGGTGTCATCCAAGAAATTTTGATGGAAAATGGTCTTTAGCCCGATAGTAGGCTCCTTCTAGCAAGAATTTGCTAACAATAACATTACTTTAATATAGAAACTGGGTGAAATTATTAGTGTTAAAATAATGGATGCACGTAACATTGGTCTTCGCAATATCGAGGTTGCAGACACCAAGATATGCTCGATTGATGGCGAAAATGGCAAGCTTATCTATCGAGGCTATGATATTCTTGATCTTGTCAACCATTCCACTTATGAAGAGACGACTTACCTGCTGCTCTTTGGTGATCTGCCAACTTCAGACCAACTAAAGGATTTTAACCGTCGCCTGACAGAAGCTCGTGGAATGCCTGAGCCGCTCATAAGAAACTTAAAGAATAGGCCTAAACGCGCTCAGCCAATGGATGTTCTTCAGTCATGTGTCGCAGAGCTGGCTGATTACGACCTCAACATCGAAGACCCATCAAAGGAAGCGCATATAAGGCGTGCGATTACGCTGATTGCTAAAATACCATCCATTGTATCAGCTTGGAGCCGAATAAGAACCGGCCAGCACATAGTCGATCCCCTTGAGAAGGGCTCACATGCCACCAACCTTCTATATATGCTAAGAGGGGTAGAACCTTCTCCAGAAGAGGCAAAGGTAATGGATATTTGCCTCATTTTGCATGCAGAACATAGCTTTAACGCTTCTACCTTTGCGGCACGAGAGATAGCGTCAACCAGAGCACATTTGTATGCATGTATCAGCGGTGCTATCGGCGCGCTTTCTGGCGAGCTGCACGGTGGAGCAAATGTGCAGGTTATGAAAATGCTACTTGAGATAGGTAATACTACTGCTGCTGCTAATGTAGACAAGTGGGTGGTGAACCGCTTGAATTCAGGGGGCAGGATTATGGGCATGGGCCACGCGGTCTATAGAACGACCGATCCACGAGCAGATATCCTTGCAAGGCTATCGGCGCGAATCTCTCGAGAGAGAAACAACAAATGGTATGAGATTACACGGCGCATTGAAGAAGCTACAAGAAAGTGGATGCTTGACAACAAACACCAGGGAATATACCCAAACGTTGATCTCTACAGCGCCTCGGTATATTATAGCATGGAGATTCCATTAGATCTTAACACGCCCATCTTTGCAATCTCAAGGATAGCAGGTTGGTCTGCCCATGTCATTGAAGAAAAGTTTGCCGAAGCCGCGCCAAAGCCAGCGCTATATCGCCCCAAGGCAGTCTATGTCGGCAAGTACTGTGGCCCGATGGGCTGTGAGTATACACCGATTTCGGTGAGAGGAAGGCAAGAGGAGCAGCAGCCCGCCGCAAACGCGCGTTGCTCGAGTTAAGAAGCGCCTTTCAAAGATAATAGGTATTAGTACAATAACTGCACTTTTTCTATGGAGATTTTACATATGTACAACAATAGCCATCAAAATTTGAGGTATTAGAAAAACAGGAAGGATTATGATAAGTTCTTGATACTATAGTGTGTAATAATAGTTCATGATCGTTTATGCTTTGTTGTCGTTCTGATTGAGGCCGATAGAGAAGCATCTCCAAACTGATACTTCTACTTTCGCCTTCTCGCAACATATTAGTACTATTATGCACTCCCAGAATTCAACGACGAGTAGATTATTCATGCTATAATACATTGTATTTGCAAGGGCGAAGAAAGATGAAGCTATCTTGCGATACCTTGAAAAGATAAAATGGAAGGTTTCAGTAATATGTATACTAGCCTCTCCAGCTTTACGTTCCAAATCCTCCTTGTTGATGATGTAGACCATTCAAGAAGGTTACTTGCTCAGTCTGATATCATTTGTACTTCTCTCATATCTGTATTATGAGCAATAGTTGCTATTGCAGCTGATTTGATATTTTCATTAGATCGAGCATCTAATGATCAAAGAAGGCTTAGAATAGGTAGAAAGGGATAGTTATTGGCAGCATATCAAAAGTTATCTAATTCGTGCAGTTGACGATCCAAGAGAGGATTGTGCACATAAAGATAAAGATCATCATTATTCAAACATTAGATAATCTTCGGAAGCATGGCAAGAGCTCGGCTGAGAGAGATAGAGAGCCAAATTGCGTCCTTTGAGATACCTCTCTCAGCCGACCTCTGCTTTTTTCTCGCTACTCGCAGCTGTCTCCTTTCCTCTCTCCCTCTCTAGATATAGAGAGATATGCCATACACACTCATCTCTTTCCATTATTGGAGCCCTTCCTGATCTTTTTCTTCTATAGAGGGATTGCAGATTACATATGCGTTGTACTATATAAGGTCTTTGTTTATGTACTGCCATCCTTCTCGGCCAGATTTGTAATCTCATCTGACAGAGACTAAACAATAGTTATCGTTTTTGGCGAGATTTCGGAATTACTCCTACTCGTGTCCTCAGTGCCAGAGAATAACTTGCGAGATGAGGTTTTAAATCAATATTTGAGGACCTGCAAAGATTGCAAAAGACCGCGAGGTAAGATTCTTATACATGCGTTTGCTATTCGAAAAGATCACTTTTCATCTATGTAATATAGTATGACCTGATTTCGATCTGACTCCTGCGGCAGAATTGTTGGAAATATGGAGTTCCTTAAAGTATATCATCTAAGTGGATGCTTGACAAATGTGTTACCAAGCTTTCTAATTTTGTTTAGGTTATCCGCAATGAGCTTGTCCTTCCATCGTGCCTCACCATTAAGCATCTAAAGGATGAAATCAGTGTTGCCATTCTTTCTGGAATTTAGGATACCCAGAAATGGAGTTCGTTGGCACATCATGAGGCAGCTTGACTTTACAAAGAAGTGATTCAAAATCTGATGAAACATTATCACCAAGAAATACTGCACAAGCTCCGTTAGGATCCGTAAAAGCATCAATAGCTTGAACGAGAAGATGATTTAATGAATTGGTAGTCTTTCAATTGAAAATCATATATGGTCGCTGATACAAAAGATAATGAACAGCCAAGTACTATACAACTATAGACTGTTGGAACACAGCACACTTATGATTGATGTCAAGTAACACAAATCAAGTCTTGATCATCTATGCAATTTCCTTCCCCTGGGACCTTCAAAAGGCAGTGTTACTTATTATACTGCCCGAGGCAATCAAATGCTAGACTTGGTAAAGGGAGCGACATACCGTGATGCAGGAGTCGATCTAGACAAGATACGTACAGTACAAAGGTCAATAGGCCAGATAATCTCAGTAACTCATAAAATGCTTGCAACTGGTAAGGTAATGTCAGGCTTTGGACACTATGCTGGCGTTGTCAAACTAGGTGCTGAAAACATAGCGCTACACGCTGACGGTGTGGGGACAAAAGTAATGGTTGCGCAGCTCATGAACAGGTTCGATACAATTGGGATCGACTGTGTAGCGATGAACGTGAACGATATCATTTGCATTGGCGCTCAGCCTATCGCTTTTATCGATTACATAGCCTTGAGATATCCAAACGAATGGCTATTACAGGAGATAGCTAAAGGTCTCGTAAAGGGTGCTCAGCAGAGTCAGATGGCGATAGTTGGCGGCGAGACAGCCATACTCCCAGATATTATAGACGGCGACACAGAAAATGCTTTCGACTTGGCAGGAATGGTAATGGGATCGATTAAGGGAAAGACAATAATCGGAGACGCAATTAGGCCCGGCGATATTATTTTGGGAATTGAAAGCAGCGGCCTTCATTCAAATGGGTACTCACTTGCTCGGAAGGTTTTGCTCTCTAAGTATTCAGTGCATGATAATGCGAATTACCTTGAGCAGACAGTTGGTGAAGAGCTATTAATGCCAACTAGAATCTACGTCAAGCCAGTCATGGAGATTTTGAAGAAAAAGATAAGAGTGCACGGACTTGCAAATATTACCGGCAGCTCTTTCACAAAACTGTCTCGCCTTAGTTCTAAAGTGCGATATGACTTGGATGACCTTCCAGTACCTTCGGGCATATTCAGACAGATACAGGTTGATGGAGACATTAGCAGTAAGGAAATGTTTCGCACGTTCAACATGGGGATCGGTTTTTGCATAATTGTTCCAAAGGCAAGCGCCGATGACGTTGTCCATGTTTTTGAAAAGCACGGTATCCTATGCAAGTCCATTGGCAAGATACAGGATGGCAGGGGTGAGGTCGTTGCCAAAATGGATGGCAATAAGGAGGCACTATAAACAAAAATTAATATTCGTTCTTCGATAAGTGTCCAGAATTGCTTTCATCAGAGACAGAACGGGCTATCAACGATGAAAATTACCACTACCAACAGGCCTGTAGAGCAATTGCAAAGGAAATTGAGAATAGCAAAAGCCCATTGTCAGTAAAACAAGTTTTCAAAGTTGTCAGGCAAATGGCATCAGCATATCATCTGCACACAATGCCAAGGCATGAACATATCATACAATATTTGCAAGATAATCGTTATCGCAGGCTGCTTATGGTCAAGCCGGCCAAGACCGCATCAGGTGTTGCAGTGATTGCAGTTATGCCTAAGCCATACGAATGTCCCCATGGTAGGTGCACATATTGTCCCGGAGGCATCGAATTCAATACACCGTTGAGTTATACAGGTACAGAGCCAGCAACACAGGCTGCGCAGAGGGTCTCCTACGATGCTTACCAACAAGTACGCTCGAAAATGGAACAGATGCAATCTCGTGGGCATGACACAGGCAAGACTGAAATCGTTATTGTAGGCGGCACATTCCCATTCATGCCGGAGGACTACCAGAGGCAATTTGCAAAGTCCTGTTATGAAGCCCTTAACGGGAAGCGATCGTCGACCCTTGAGCAAGCAATCGCTGCTAATGAGATCGACAACAATCGCTGTGTAGGATTCACTGTGGAGACCAAGCCAGATTACTGCAAGGAACCACATATCGATCTTATGCTAGAGCTTGGGGTAACAAGAGTAGAGATTGGCGTCCAGTCACTTCACAATGATATATACAAATTGACGAACAGAGGCTACACAATTGATGATGTTATCCATGCGTTCAAGGCTGCTCGTGATGCAGGCTTCAAGATTGTCGCCCACATGATGCCGGGATTGCCGGGAAGCTCATCTGAAAAAGATATTCAGGATTTCAGGCGGTTGTTTGAGGAAGATGCATTCAAACCGGACATGCTAAAGATCTATCCAACGCTTGTACTAAACGATACTGGGCTACTAAAGTTGCATAAGAACGGCAAGTATCAGGCATACTCTGATGAGGAAATCGTAAACATAATTGTGGAGGCCAAAAGGATAGTGCCTGAATGGGTACGCATAATGCGGATCCAGCGTGAGATAGAATCGCAAGATATTATTGCTGGCCCAAAGAGCGGCAACCTCAGGCAGATAGTCTTGCAAAGGCTTAGCCAACAGGGCTACAAGTGCAGGTGCATCCGATGCAGGGAAGCTGGCCTACAGCGGAGATACCCTTCAGAAGGTGACGTGATTTTAAAGAGAACAGACTACTCTGCTTCAGGAGGTCGTGAGATATTCCTTTCATTTGAAAGCAAGGATGGGGATACAATACTTGGATTCTTGCGGCTGCGCAACTTGGCAAAGCCGCATAGACCCGAGCTTGATGGCAGTGCGATAGTACGAGAGCTTCATGTCTATGGTCAGGCTGTCAGCATTGGTGTAAAGGATAGAGCAGATAGCTATCAGCATAGGGGTTATGGTATGAAATTGCTCAAAGAAGCTGAGCGTATTGCCAAAGATGAATTAGGAGTTAATAAGATCGCCATTATTAGCGCTGTTGGGACGAGGCAATACTATAAAAAGCTAGGCTATCGGCAAGAGGGACCATACGTTTCAAAGGTGTTGAAATGAATGGAAGAGCAACTCGTCATCGGCAAGGGAACATGGATAGATAAAGTTGCAGACAATCTCATCAAGAGAGAGAAACAACTTGGCCGCAGTCTTGACCTAGTGAGGGTCGAGAGCGGCCTTGGTGCTTCAGGCATTCCCCATATTGGGAGTATGGCAGATGCAGCAAGAGCTTATGGAATTGCCCTTGCTCTGGAGAATCTTGGCTTCAAGTCTCAGCTGATTGCATATTCAGATGATATGGACGGCCTCCGTAAGATACCACACGGTCTGCCCAGTTGGTTACAAGATCATATTGCTAAGCCAGTCTCAAGCGTACCCGACCCATTTGGCAGCTGCCATACATCGTATGGTGCACATATGAGCAGCCTCCTATTAGAGAGTCTTGATAAGGCGGGAATAAAGTATTGCTTTCAGAGCGGCAGGGAAGCATACCAGCAAGGAATTTTGATCAATCAAATTGATACGATATTGAAGAACAGTGGCAAGCTCGGACAAATGATAGCAAGGCTTGTAGGTCAGGAAAAGTACATCGAAGTGTTACCTTATTTTCCAATATGCCACAATTGCGGCCGACTTTATACTGCAGTGGCTCAAGAATATCTACCAGAGAAAAAGAAAGTTGCTTACATCTGTCAAGGGAGTAAGATAGGGAGGGTGGATATCAAAGGATGCGGAACCAAAGGCGAAGCAGACATCACAAAGGGTGAGGGCAAACTTGCATGGAAAGTCGAGTTCGCAGCAAGATGGCAGGCTTTAGATATACGCTTTGAGGGATATGGAAAGGACATTATGGACTCCGTCAAGGTAAACGACTGGATCTCAGAAGAAATACTTGCCTATTCTCACCCCATGCACATCAAGTATGAGATGTTCCTTGATAAGACAGGAAAGAAGATAAGCAAATCTGCAGGCAACGTGCTGACACCTCAGATGTGGTTGAGATACGGCACGGCTGAATCAATATTGTTATTGTTGTTCAAGCGTATTATTGGGACTCGCCACATTGGGCTTGATGATGTGCCAATCATGATGGATGAATATGATTACTATGAAGATATTTACTTTGGGAAGGTAAAGGAGGACAATGTTGCCAAGGTGAATAAGATCAAAGGTATCTACGAATATGTTAACAAGCTCAATCCGCCGAAGCAACCTAATGCCCATATCCCCTATCTGTTCATAGCGCAGCAGGCATCGATCTTTCCGACCAGCAGTGATCGGGATGAAAAGGTGTTCAACCGATTACTAAAGTATGGCATGGTCAAGCAAGCGACCGAAAGCATAATGCAGAAGATCAGATTGGCATGCAACTGGAGTGATGACAATATGATGAAGGACGAAAAGTTTCAAGTGTTCCTTTCCGACTCGTATAGGAAAGCAGTACAGGACTTGATTGAAGCGATCAGACGGTATGCCGGCCTTCCTGACACTCCAGATAATGCGAAGGATTTACAGTCCACGGTATTTTCTATTGCAAGGTCAAACAACATGGAACCAAAAGAATTTTTCATTTTGTTGTATCGAATGTTCTTAAATGCTGACAGAGGACCCAGGATAGGTAACTACTTTCTTGATCTAGGAATAGACAAGGCAATAAGCATACTTCACAAATACTTATGAGCCTCATAAGTATTTGTTAGATTGGTCTACTCAACATTGTGATACTTCAGCTCATTTGTCGATTTACAACTTAACAAATAATAGCATGCCACAAAAAGAAGTATGACCCTATTTGATTTAAAGTAGTAGAGATCCTCACAACCTCAGGGCACTGTAGATCTCACAAAAGGTGTTGTAGAGGTTATAACTCTAAACTGAGAAGGATTATGGAGGTTACTGATAAGTCCTTTTTTATAAAGAGTTCGTTTAAAGCAGCAAACCAATAAGAATAAGAACAAACTGTTTTAATCGGGAGTTTATTTGGCTTAGTAGCAGAGCGCTCGTTGCATTCACTTATTGATAAGTGTCGCACTTACAAAATTGAACATAACATGTGCGCCTCAAATAAGCAAAAGGAAAGAAAAAGAAAAAAGAGATAGTCAGCGTCTCGATCTGCTGTCCTGAAATATATCGAGTTAGTCGCCGCCGCCGTCGCCGTCGCCGCCGCCGCCGTCGCCGCCCGCTGGAAGGGTCGCATTGGCTATGCTATTTACAGTGCGTGGCTGTTCTACGGTGTAGCTCACGGTGTAAGTTGCAACAAACGGATCCCCGCTCAAGCTGTGAAGTAGCACTGCGTTAGCTGCAAAGGGAACTGATGCTGATGGTTCGCCAGGCCTAATATAAGTCACTACCACATTAGTTCGGTTGTCTAGTTTTGATGTAAGTAGGGTTCCAACATCGCTGGATGTGGCATTTAGTATCAGTTGCTGACTACTGTTTAGATTCTGAATTTGCAGAAGTTCAACCTGTACCGTCCTACTGGCTGTAAAGGTTAAGGTTCCAGTATATACACGACCATCATTTGGTGCCAAGATCACTGCCGCTTGATGTCCTGCGTGGCCAGGCAATAATTCTCGTTCTGAAATTACTGTTCCTTGCTGTACGCGCACGCCGCCTGTTGTTCCGCCTCCGCCGCCTGTTGTTGTTGCTCCGCCTGTTGTTCCGCCTCCGCCGCCTGTTGTTCCGCCTCCGCCGCCTGTTGTGGTGTCACTGCCTGTTGTTGTTCGTTCTTCTTCCTGCGCAAGAACAGGAGATGCAGTCAATGTTGCTGTAGCTAATGCTCCAACCGCCATTAATAAAGCAGCAGCAGCAACTAAGTTGCGTTTGCTTTGTACTATTGACATTGAAAGGATTCAGCCAGTATAAGATTTATTGATTGTCAAAATATGTTACGTTGATAATTATAGATTCTTGTCATAGAGTACGATTCCTCGCTAGCTTTACGTAGTTCCATCTTTCCCTGATAGGAAGCATATGATCCTGATTAAAGGATAGCCCCAGCATAATCTGCATCTTCTTCACTAGTAAACTAAACCTCAAAACAGTCAATTGTTGTATTTACCCAGTAAAGTAGACAAAGTATATACCACGTTTGAGTTATTATAATAAGACTCTTAGAAAAAATTTACTTCTACATCAGATAAAATTATTATTATTTATTCACATCTTAATCTGAGACCCTAGGAGAAGTAATTCCTCCAAAATTAAGAGTTAACCTAGGATCCATTAGACGTTAAGACGTAAATGACATTCTAGTTATCCTGCCACCCACACCGAGCCTCAGAATGGAATTCGGCACGATTATATTGTGATAGTCTACTCCAACAAGAGAAGAGTTGCGCCTAATAGGCGCTTAGCAATTCTAGAGAATGTCTAAAGCTATGCAGGCTTGGCAGCAATCTGCTTATATACCATCTGATGCCCATGTCATCTTAGAGCCTTGAATCGCAAGTTCGCAGAAAAGCCTCCAATGATTGTAGTAAGGGGATCATGTTACGACTTTAACAAGGAGCGGCCCAGGATAGTCGATTTTCTTAGTACACTGGAATGGGGTGTACATACAAAGAGCCAATACGAGTGCTCATCAGTTGGCAAGGCTATGGGATGGGAATTTTTCCAGATATATTTGGACCCGGAATTTGTTGGAAAGTTGCTTGATATCTACCCAGATATACGAAAGCAAGAAGGCAACGACATTGAGCAGCGTTTTGTGTTGTGGCTTAACAAACAGATGAAGAAGGCCAAACTAGAGTACTACCTGAAGTTGGACGATGTACCTCGCGAAGTTACAAGAGGCTTTCGGCTCAACCCGGAAGCCTACCGTGACGATAGCGAGCTGGAAAAATTGCGCTGACCTTTCTAACTATCGCTTGCAATAGAGAAGACACGGATGAAGAAAAAAGGAATAATCTTTGATCTTGACGGCGTACTCGTGAACTCAATGCCGAGTCACTTTCAAGCCTGGAAGGGAGCATTTGCCAAGATCACAGGCATAGAAATCACAGAACGAGATATATACCTCCTGGAGGGGATGCGGGGGCTAGATTTAGTTGCTAAGATATTTGAGCAAAAGAACTTTCATGACTATTCGCTTGTTCAAAATGTACATGATGAAAAGTCCAGAATATTCAAGGAGATTAGAATCTCTGACCCATTTGAGGGTGTCAAAGAGATGGTTGAAAGCATTAGGTGCTCCAAGGCAGTTGTAAGCGGATCGACGAAGCACGATGTTGAAACCATGTTAGATAATGCATTTGGCAAGGACGGATTCGATGTGATAATAGCGGCAGATGACATCAAAAAAGGCAAGCCTGATCCCGACGCCTTTTTAGAAGCCCTCAGGCGTATGAACCTCCGACCTGCAGAGGGCTTGGTGGTTGAAAATGCGCCGCTTGGAGTCATGGCCGCAAACAATGCCAGCATCGAGTGTTTTGTAGTTCTTAATAACACACCCCTCACAACATCAGACTTTGACAGGATAATACCACAGGAGAAGATATTTGAAAAAACAAGCAAGTTAGGAAGTGTCATAGAGCAGCTGTGCAGATGACATGAAGGTACTAATATTTTCTCATGAATCCGACCTTGATGGCCTCTATTCCGCAGCGATCGGGCTCATACGCTACCCTCAGGCATTGACAGTATTTTTGGGCTATGGTGTAGAAAATTTCTCCAAGATTGGTCATTTTATCTACTCTGCAAAGAATCAACACGCATCTGAGCAGGGGCAGATAGTCATTGCAGACTTGGGGCTCAACGACGAATTAGTCGAAATTTGTAGGCGGACATTATCAGATGCCGTACTTAAAGGTTGGAAAATAATTTGGGTTGACCATCATCCTTGGTCTAAAGTAGCGATTGATGCGATCAAGCCCTTTGTGGAGATTATACTTGACACTTCAGGCAAAAAATGCGCAGCGGAACTCATGTACGATATTCTTTTGCCTGGAAATACACTCGCTGCAAAACTTGCAAGTATGGCTCACACAATGGATTTTTTTACAAAAGACCAGTACTTGACGCCGATATCAGAGCTTATACGCTACTACCAGACACTTCCTGAGTTTTATTCCAGACTATCGGACCTTGCAAGAAAATCTGCCAGAGGAATACTCTGGGATACAGAGATGCAGAATGACTATAACAATTATGGACGTCTGCGTGATGAAGCAAAGGCAGAGGTCTTTGCATCCATGCAGGTAAGGCAGTCTGGCAAATTCAAAGTAGCATACGTGCAGTCGTCTCCTTACCTCCAAAGTAGCATATTTTCAGAAGAGGTCTTTAATAAGACAAGCGCTGATTTGGTTATGCTATACAGCGCTAAAGGCAAAGTAAGCATACGACGTAACAACGACCTAATTTCCTGCCGTGATGTCGCGGCGAACCTTCCAGAAGGAGGCGGTCATGATTATGCCGCCGGCGCCACTTTCAAGAGCGACCCATCAGATACCGCAGCAGTCATTTTCGAACTTGAGACAGCCGTGGCCAAAGCATTGGCCAGCAAGTGAATAAATATAGATACAGATCATGGATCTCAATAATACTTTAAAAGAATACCTGCCGGAATAAGGAATATGATGAAGAGCAAGGTCGCTATAGTGACTGGAGCGGGGGGCGAAGTTGGAAAGGCCATTTCAAAGAGGCTTGTAGCTGAGGGATGCAAGGTTATTATGCTTGGCAGGAACAGAACCAAGCTGCAAAAGGCAGCTTCTGAAGCCGGTAACAAGAAGAATACAATGACAGTAATAGCAGATATTACCAAAGAGGCAGAAGTACTTAGCGCAATCGATCAAACCATCAACTCATTTGATAAGATAGATATTTTGATCAATAATGCAGGGACAATAAATGACCCCGTACCATTCCATGAAATGACAGAAGATCAATGGGATGACCTTATCAAGACCAACCTTACTGGTATGTTTAGGATGACAAAAGCTGTGATCCCATTGATGATTGAAAATGGAGCTGGCAGCATTGTCAATATTTCCTCCGTACTTGGTATCAGGTCTATTCCAAGAGTGCCACTTTCGGTATATGGTGTGACGAAGGCAGGTGCAATAATGTTCACAAGGAGCATAGCGGTAGAGTATGGCCAACATAATATCCGTTGCAATTGCATTGCTCCTTCCACTATCAGAAGTTCAATAATTGAACCATATCTGCAGGATGAGGAGGCCAAAAAGGTTCTTGAATCAACCTTTCCTTTACGCATGATAGGCAACCCAGAGGATATTGCAGGTGCAGTAGCTTACCTATGCTCTGAGGACGCTAAGTGGGTCACGGGGACTGTTATGATGGTAGATGGCGGGATATCTGCAAAGCAATAGTTGAAACTATTATCAGAATTGTTGTGCTAATAAGAACGAAAAAGGAAGATGAAAGATAACTCTAAAGACAGCATCGACGCTGCAAAGCATATGCCTGAGTACGATGCCTCACGCATCAATCGCGCAATAGAAAAAGCATCGAGAGACCCTAATTTCGTGAGTCAGGCTGTGGCCAAGCTTGCGGAATTCAAATTTCCTGCGTTCAAGCGCAACATTATAGACTATATCAAAAGCATTAATGTAGATGAAGACGTTGTTTCACTTTTTGAAAGCCTAAATGGCTACATTCAGTTTCGTGATCAGTACCATGTGCAAAAGGCACTTGAAGAAAATGTCCCTGCCAAGAAAAAGGATTATCAGATAACTGATAAAACAAGGGAAGGCCCACATGCAAGAATCAGGCAAACCACTGCGGATGCAAGCATTAAGCACAGAGAGACTGGAAATGATAGAGAAGAGCGAAAAGACTATCCAGAGGTTACTCCAACGTCGATGTCAAATTTTGTGTGTGACAGATGTGGCAAAAATTTCCAAAACCAGCAGGATTTGGTACACCATAAGCAGTTTGAAAGTGGACAGGATTAACACAGATCAGCCAGCATAATAACAATAATGTGATTGAATCAATCTTATGCTTTTAATAATCCTTAATACTGCTGCTTGTGTTGGGACAATAATATCATGAAGAGACTGGACATGCTCATTCCACACGAGCGTCTCACAGAAGTCAACGAGCTTCTGCACAAGCACAAAGTGGGTGGTATGACATTTTATGACATTAAGGGAAGAGGTAGGGCGAAAAGAGAACCGGTTTCGGTTGGGAGAGGAGTTATGCGGTACACTCCAGAATTTGGCTTTCGCACTAAGGTGGAAGTACTTGTATCAGATGCCAAGGCCAAAGAGATAATTGACGAGGTACTTAATGTTTTGAGCAGCGGGTCCGCATCTGATGGCAAGATTTTTGTCTACGATGTTGCCGAGGCATACGATATCGGAAGCAAGGAAAGAGATGAAGCTGCTCTTTAATGATTGGATCTTATGATGAGGTATCTAAAATTTTTCTTCTAAACTAGTGCTAGCCCGGCATGTAAAATATTTACTTCCGTGAGGAGAAAATAACAAGGATCATCTTACTGCTACTGCCACCACGGTCATAGCGGGTGAAGTAGGGGGTGGGTAAGGTCGCAAGAACTATGTCATTGTCGGCATCGATTTGGATTAATGAGAATATTTCATGTTTAAGAGTGCTTTATACTCATTATCCATACTATATCATATAGGTTAGAGGAAATAGAATACGTCAAATCATCGTCCTTGTGCACAACGCGATAGCTTACATATCTATAAGATATTCGCAATAGTTAAGAGTATTCTAACGAGAAAGAGTTATAATCTTGCGTAGCCATATTTTTGGAGTGAAACAAAAAACAAGAACTATGCCAGTCTGCTTTACGCCAGATCAACTAAAAGTGGTTGAGGAATATGCAAAGAGAAGAGGCATGTTGAACGTAAGTCAAGCTATCGAAGCGCTAGGCGGAAAGGATAGTAACTAAGTTTCTCTTAGAGCACGCTTTCGCCGCGTTGCTTTGATCCGATATCAATTACGTCGTCAATATTAGAGACAAAGATCTTGCCCTCGCCAGCAAGCCCAGAGCTTGTGCTCTCTAGGACCTTTTCAATTACTTTTCCAGCCATCGAATCAGTAGTAACCACCACAATTGTCGCATTTACATTAAATTCAGGCCTATAAGTGCCTGTGCCTCTGCCAGAGTGAATTTCAGGGCGAGGTATTTGGCCACGCCCTCTTGACTCATAATACGTAAAACCACCCAATCCCAATTCTCCTAGGGCTGCAAAAGCGCTTTCCAACCTTGCAGAAGGAACTACTGCTTCGATCTTTTTCAAATAAGGTAGACCCAGCCAGGAGCTAGGTGGCACTTTTATTAAAGCATTTTGTATTACGATGATTTTAGAATGAAAGGCAGATGCCACAGATTTTTTTAAAATTAAAGCTTCAGTTAAACAAAAAAGAAAAAAAGAAGGTCTCAGCTCAGCTTACGCTGACTGTTCCAACCATGTTTGGATGCAATGCACAGAAGTATGGATACTGACCTGCTGCTGTGAATTTATGTTGAAATGTCTGTCCTGGAGCTAGCAATGGGTTAAAGTTTGGAGACGAATTGAATTTGTTATCTGGTGTTCCATTGCTGCCTGATGTAACTGTGTGAGGCTGGGTGTCATCATTTGTCCATGTTACTGTATCTCCAACATGTACTGTTGCAGGATTTGGTTTGAATGCAGTATTAGTCATGCTTGAAGCACCAGAAACTATGGACACACTAGTACCGCTAGTAGCAGCTGCTGCGCCGCCACTGGTGCCACTTGTAGCGCCTGTTCCTGTGCTATTGCTGGTTCCTGTAGCGTTGGTCGCACCGCCAGCTGTTGTTGCATTAGTGCCGCCAGCTGTTGTTGGTGTTGTTACAATAGTGGCGCCTTCTGTCAAATTAGCTGGATTTCGTGCGGTCATGTTAGGTTGATTTTGTGTGGTCATATTAGCTTGAGCTTGTGTGCCTGCAGATGGAGGTGTGCCCACGGCTGGACCACTTACCATCTCGCTGCCCTTTGGAGGTACCCATGTTCCCTGTGGGTGATCTGTTGCCGTTGAATTATCTGCGGCTAGTACTGCGAATGCTCCGCCCTTGAGCACGTTGTTCATCGCGTGATCTACACCAACATAGATACCCTTGTCGGGGAATGTCGCTTCAATTACGCTACCGGATCCCACTGGTATCCACCATGTCTCTTCATTCAGTACCTGAGTCATGGGCCTATCGCCAACAGAGCCATCGTGAACACCGATCTGGCCAGATATAAAGTGGAACGATACTCCTTGGTTGGGGCCTGCGGCGAATATATACCA
Source organism: Thermoproteota archaeon (assembly GCA_030861405.1). Classification (GTDB taxonomy): domain Archaea; phylum Thermoproteota; class Nitrososphaeria; order Nitrososphaerales; family Nitrososphaeraceae; genus Nitrososphaera. The sequence goes on from JALZFS010000021.1 coordinate 26,688, forward strand.
TCTTGTCAACTCACCTGGTTTGACTTTGAATACCTGTGCGGCAGGATTCAATGTAATCTTGGCAAAGGCTCCTATAGACGGGACATACTTGTGACCCATTCCGTTAGTCACTATCACGTCAGGATTTCCTGCGAGGAACTTTCCTACATCAAACGAGCCTGTGCCGTTTGCTTTTGTGTAGAGGCCATTGACATTATTGCTGAAAATTTCTCCAAAGACTACATAGAACTCCTTAGCTGGACGTTCGGTTGGAGGATGTACTACAACGCCACCATACATACCATTTGCGATGTGCTCCCATACGCCATTGAGACCATCAGCACCACAGTGGTAGAACCAAGCGCCTGCATGTTTCGCGACCCATCTCCAATGCACACTCTCTCCAGGCTTAATATTAGAGCCTGTTGCACTAGCATTGGCACCAACTGCTTGTGTATCACCATCGCCGGCATGGAAGTCCATGCTGTGTATAAGTTTACCTTGGTTTATTAGAGTAAAATCAACTGTATCTCCTTGGTCTACAGAAACTACAGGTCCTGGAATTGTTCCATTAAAGACCATCGCTGTATACTTTATACCGCCTGGGTGTAATGCGTTGTCTGGAGCTACTTGGACTTCTTTCTCGCTTGCAATCATGGTTACTTTCTTTACTTTGCCGGTAGTTGTGGCATTCTGCGCTTCAGCGCTAAAAAAGCCTGGCGAAAAAGGACCTAGAATGATCCCTGCCAGCAGAATACCAGCAGCAATACCTGCTATAACGGGTATGTTCATGTTAGGCAATGAGAAACGTATGGCCATTAAAAAAGCTTGCTTTCTCTTGTTTCTTTTATAGGAAATAGTTTCACGGTTGGGTCTTTCTTCTCTATAAGAATAGTAAGAGCGTTCTGACCTCTAGGATACCATATATACATTTTTGTGGGTGTTCAGAGATCTAATAATCTTGCTTGCACATATTTGGCAAAAGGCAAGTTGTTCATTGTGCAGTATGCGGTGTAGAGCTTGGACGCCACAAGTACAAGCCCAGTGAAGAATGGGGCATTGAAGGATTCTTATGCGGCAACTGTCACATAGAAAAAACGAAAGAATTCATACTTAAAGAGAAAGAAACCCCTGACATATGCTCAATATGCAATAAAGAGCTCGTTGATAATGAGGGCAAAGAGCAAAAGTACAAGCCAAAATGGCAGTGGGAAATGGAGCCTGGCACACTGTTGTGTAAATCATGCTATCAAAAAAAGGACGCCGACTACAATAGAAGGCTCAACTTTTGTGCGATCTGTAACAGCAAACTAGGTTTATTCTTTTATCACCCCAAGCCCGGCTGGCAGATAAATGGGAATTTGTGCAGGAGATGCTGGGACCTTGAGAACAACAAAAAAGTTAACAACAACAGCAATAGGTGATATCTCTCATATATGTTCGAAAAATACAAGTGCGATAAATGCGGTCGCAAGTTCCGCAAGGTTGAACAATGGATGCAGCATCAACAAGTAGCTCACGAGCAGAGCCTATACATCTGCAACCAATGCAACATGGGCTTTGAAGGAATGGAGCAGATGCGTGATCATGCCAAGAAGTTCCATTCGTACAACAAAACTATGAAAGAAAGGAGACTTAGACAGCCTTAAGCTGCTTTACTATAGGAGGTCTAGCTTTTCGAAATACCCTAAATCCACATATACATTTTATCTCAGGTAATCTGGAAAGCTCTTCCACAGTTACCCGTGTTCCGCAGCGCATGCACTCATAGCTAACTGTGCCATCCCCATTCGAAGCTGTTGCTGTTGCCATTCTCGAGGCTTGAAGCGTATCTCCGACATTTTAAGCTATATAATAGAATTCTTGTGTAGACCCTCATTCTGCTTGATAGCTGATTGAGCTGCTGACAATATAGCAATAGGTATCCTATGAGATGATGCACTGACATAATCTACGCCAATATTACTACAAAATTCGATCGAGCCAGGATCACCTCCATGCTCACCACAAATGCCGACCTCTATATCCTTTTTTACGTTTCTTGACAAATCAAGGGCCATCTTCATCAGTCTGCCCACTCCTTTTGTATCAATACTCTGAAAGGGATTTATGCTCACGATCCCCTTTTCCAGATAGAAGGGCAAGAATTTGCCTTCCGCATCCTCTCGACTAAAGCTGAATGTGGCCTGTGTGAGGTCATTTGTTCCAAAGCTAATGAAGTCTACAAGATGTGCAATCTCATCTGCCACAAGGCATGCTCGAACTACTTCAATCATGCTGCCAAACTTGATCTTTAGTTTTATTTTGTGCTTGTGTTCTACTTCTCGCTTGATTGATTCGAAAATATGTCTTACTGCAGCAAGCTCTTGCACTAGGCCTACCTGTGGCACCATTATCTGAGGTTCGACTGCTATGCTCTCTCTGGTTAACTCTGCCGCTGCCTCACATATCGACCTTATTTGAGTCTCATAGATCTCAGGAAAAGATATTCCCATTCTGACTCCCCTGTGGCCAAGCATTGGATTTATCTCGGACAGGCCATGAACCCGGTGAAGTATATTTTCCAAGCGAGAGATCTCAGAGGCCTTGCTGCTACCTCCTTCAGATTTGAGTTCAAATATTTTTTGCATTAGATCTTCTTCTTCAGGCAGGAATTCATGCAGAGGTGGATCAAGCAGTCTTATCGTAACAGGAAGGCCTCTCATTTCCCTTAGCATCGCTTTAAAATCAGACCTCTGCAGCGGCTCTAATTCTGCTAGCGCTTGCCTACGCTCACTCTCATTTTCTGCCATTATCATGTTGATAAACTGTATTATTCTGTCATGCTGATTGAACATACGCTCTGTCCTGCAAAGCCCAATTCCCTCAGCACCGTATTTCCGAGCCAGTGTAGCGCTCTCCATGGTATCAGCATTTGCCCTAATTTTGATTCCCTTCATTTCCGAGGCCCACTGCAAAAGTTCCTTAAGCTCTGTCGATATTTCCGGCTCAATTGTTGGAACCTCATCCACATAGACGCGACCAGTCGATCCATCTATTGTAATTTTTTGATTCTCTGTCACTACTCTCCTTTTTCTGTTATTAACGCTAAAGCTCTTCTCATCTGGATCTATCTCGATTTGCGAACAACCAACTACACATGGCTTACCCATTCCTCGTGCCACCACCGCCGCATGCGAAGTCTTACCTCCTCGGCTAGTCAATATGCCAACCGAGTGAAAGAAGGCAGGGACATCGTCGGGTTTAGTATCTTCCCTTACGAGGATGACTTTTTCTCCCTTTCTACCAAGCGACTCGGCTGACCTAATGTCAAATACTGCAATCCCGCTTGCAGCACCAGGTGAGGCGCCTACCCCCGTTGCAATCGGCTCTCGTTTGATGTGAGGATCTATCCTTCTATACAAAATTTGCTCAAGAGCTTCAGGGTCAATCCTTTCCAGCGCAGCAGTCTTGCTTATGAGACCTTCATGATAAAGATCAACCGACGTCTTTACCGCTGCGACAGCATTTGTCTTAGCCGCTCTAGTCTGAAGCAGATAAAGCCTTCCCTTTTCTACAGTAAATTCTACCTCTTGCGGCTCCTTGAAGTGGTTCTCAAGCTTTTGACTAACTTCATCTAACTGCGCATATACATGGGGCATTTCACCAACAAGAGAGCTGATGTGGTGGGGCGTCGCTTTACCCGAGACTACGTCCTCGCCTTGGGCATTAATAAGATAATCACCATACAGCCGCTTTTCTCCGGTGTCAGGGTCTCGAGTAAACACTACCCCAGTACAACTATCAGAACCCATATTGCCAAATACCATTGCAACTACCGTCACAGCCGTTCCGCTTGCCATGTTCGGCGTGATATTGTATTGCCTGCGGTATTCTACTGCACGTTTGCCCGTCCATGATTGAAATACTGCGTCAATAGCAAGCTCTAGCTGTTTGTAGGGGTCCTGAGGAAATTTCGTGCCGCTTTCTTCTTCGCAGAGCGACTTGAATGATATTGCAATAATCTTAAGTACATTTGGATCAGAGAGATCATTTCCTGCAAGCATGTTGTCAAACTTGCGATCATCTATACCCATAACTATCTTGCCAAACATCTGCATGAACCTTCGATATGTATCCCAGGCAAATCGCGGATCGCCGCTCTGCTTTGCAAGCCCTTCAACTGTCTCGTCATTTAAACCAAGGTTCAGGATTGTATCCATCATGCCGGGCATAGAGACAGCAGCACCAGACCGGACTGAGACCAAGAGAGGGTTTTGATAGTGACCAAACTTCTTGCCGGTCAGGCTTTCAAGACGCATTATGAATTTACGCGTTTCATCCATCAAGCCGTCTGGCAAGCGCCTCCCTGCTTCATAATATTTTTCACAAATTTCTGTTGTTATTATAAAGCCAGGCGGTATAGGTAGACCAAGCCTTGTCATTTGGACAAGGCCAGAACCCTTGCTCCCAAGCAGCATCTTGTTTCTGCCATCTGCCTCGTCGAAAAAGTATATCGGCTTAATGACTGCAGATGTTCTGCCAAGATGGTCTTCCTCAGACATGCAACTTGATAATAAGTATTCCTTTGATAGTTTAAAATGTTATGCACTTTTTACGCTTACCGATAGTTTCAAATGTTTGCCATCCTGCTTTTTAATGGAGGCGCAGCTTTAATTGTGACATCATCAGAGGATGAGTGGAATTTTGTCTGATGGTTTGACGGTCCCTCTACTTATACAGGGCCTTGACCTGTTTGGCACCATGGCCTTTGCAGTGACTGGTGCTTTTAAGGCAATAGAGCATGGCTCAGACATAGTAGGCATCATCATACTGGCCACTATAACAGGTGTTGCTGGTGGCGTGTTACGAGATGTTATCTTTGGTCGCATACCTCCACTTGCAATAACAAACCCCATGTACCTAATAATAGCAGTGACAACAGCTGTCATCATTTTCTTCCTCTATAGTACGCTCAAAAAACATTGGAATTTGTTTTTGAAGTTTGATGCAATAGGCCTTGGCGTATTTACCGTTATTGGCGCGACCTTTGCATACAACTTAACAGGTCTAAACTTTCTTGCCATGACATTTTCAGGCATTCTAACCGCTATTGGTGGCGGAGTTCTTCGCGACATGTTTGTAAACGAAGTACCAATAGTGTTTGTCAAAGAGCTATATGCCTCTGCTAGCTTTATTGGAGTCCTGACTTTCTTTGGCCTTCTTGTCGCCAATGTGGATCTGAATATGGCTGCTCTATCAAGCATCGCTGCTGCTACCGGTGTTAGACTGCTTGCTATGAAATATGATTGGAACTTGCCCCACGCAAGGATAGAATAGTGCACAGTAAACAATAGCAGCAGTAGCAGTAGCAGCAGCAGCAATATAGTAGATCTGTGTATTATTGCATTCCAGCCGCAACCTCAGATATCTTATCATACCATGAGCTAGACTTAATTATTCCGCTAGCCAGTAGGATTCCACGAGATCCCAGTTCCATCGCTTTGGTAACGTCACTTCTGTCGACGATACCAGCTCCGCAAATGACTCTAGAGCGTGACTCCGCAGCTTCTATGGACTTTGTTATTATTCCGGGGTTTTCTTTAGATACAGCTCTTCCACTCCCGATCAGCTCTGGCGGCTCAATCGCAATAAAGTCCGGATGGAACGCCGATATTTCCATTACCTCCCAAGGATGGCGAGCACAGACAATAGATGTCATGTTAAGATTTCGAAGGCGCTCCACTAACATAGATATGGCACTCATTTGTATTCTGTGTTCACTGTGATTTATCAAAGACCCAACTGCCCCCCACGACTTAGCCATCTCAGGCACAAAAAAGCCGGTAGTGGGGCCTACCTTTTCATTATCTATATGCTGAGAAATTACAGGTATGTCAATGTTCTTTGCAACTAGCCCCAGTGCAGGTTGTGGAGGTGCAATTACTATTTCGACTTTTGACTTCTCAGCAACTTGAGATGCGGCTTCGGCTAGTTTGAGCACTTTATCTCCAGAGACTTCTTCGTAGTTTTTGAAATTGATGATCAGAGGTCGCTTCAACGTTTGCTACTGCCAGCTTTAGCTTGTTTTGTAGCCGCTTTACTCTTGCCATTCAGTATCTCTTCTAGGTCTTTGAACTTACTTTGCAGTTTTGACATTCTAGCTTCGTAGCCCTTATTGTATTCTAGCTCGTCGGGTACAAGCGTGGCGGGATGGATAAACCCCTGGTTTCGCATTATCATCGCACGCTCTGCTGCCCTCATCCTCTGAAGGTCCCAGTCCGCCGTTCCAAAGCCGTCGTGCGGCCGTGTGAGTCTTCCATTGTGCATGCTAAAGAGTAGGCATGATACGATCGGTATAGAATAGTTTAGTGACGCAGCAGAATTGAGCTTGACAGGCATCAAGGGCATATGGTGGCTACCCCTTGTATTGCCTGCAACATAATGAGGATCATTAAAGGCGCTACCGGCCTCTTCAGTGGCTGGAAAGTTCTTCTGTGTTCGGACTATTGCTATTGGATCATCTTTACCAACATAAGTGCCAGCTATATTGTGCAATCGGTCAGTGGAGGCCGATACAATCTGATCATTGCCATCTGCGGTCATCACAGAGTGCACAACATAGCGGCCCGGATACATTAGTGCTGCCTCCAATTCAGCCTTATCTTGCCATAATTTCAACTCGGCAACCTTACCACTCATAACGTCCATTATCCTGAAAATAACACCTTCTGCAAGCCGCTCGTTTATCAGAATACCGGTGTTGCTTCCAGCGTCAACAAACATACGCCAAAGGGGTAGATTGAATGCTCCTGGCTCTGTCTTGTCTGCAGCAAATATGCAGAACACTTCGCTTGGTCGCTCTTCCATTTCAATTTCTGCAACTCCAGGGCCCATACCCTTGACATTTCCAGAAAAGGAGTCTTTGAGAAGGTCTTGCCCTGCCCCATAGAGGCCCTGTTCCTTTGCTACTTTAGTCCCTTCAGTAAATGCATCCCAAGCCAGTTTGTGGATTTTTTCATCGTCCACGCCGAAGCTATGAGTCATTACTATGTGTATGTCATCACCAGTATAGCCGATGTAATAATCTATTAGAAGCCCTTTTGAATTCTTGGTAACAAAGTTTTGGACATTCTCCAAAAGTTCTTGGCTGGGACAGGTGTGACCACCGACTCCTCCGATATCCGCTTTAATAGCACTAACTGTAATTCGCATATTGGACAAGGTCGTAAGTTATGACTTAAAACTTTTCCGATAGCCTGTTGATGCTACAATTTGATTACAGGATATATACAAAGCACTAATCCATAGATGCCAAGAAAGCATAAGATTTACTTGCAATTTTGGGCGAAATACAAATAAAGCCCATATGGACGTTCTTGCTCTATGAGCTCTAGCAAAAAGCCACACATGAACCTAGTTGTTGTTGGTCACGTCGATAATGGTAAATCAACTACTGTAGGTCATTTATTGGTTGATCTGGGTGCCATTGACCAGAGAACCATCGAGCAGTATGCAAAAGAATCAGAAGCGACAGGCAAAGGGGATACTTTCAAATATGCATGGGTCCTCGATAGCATCAAGGACGAACGCGAAAGAGGTATTACAATCGATCTTGCTTTCCAAAAGTTTGAAACGTCAAAGTATTTCTTCACCCTTATAGACGCTCCAGGTCATAGAGACTTTATCAAGAATATGATCACAGGTGCATCTGAGGCTGATTCTGCCATTTTGGTCATATCTGTAAAACCCGGTGAAATGGAAGCAGCCATCGAACCTGGAGGACAGGGAAGAGAACATGCATTCCTTGCAAGGACACTCGGTGTTAATCAAATCGTAGTTGCATTGAACAAGATGGACGATGTTGGCTACCAAGAATCGCGCTACAAGGAGGTAAAGGAGGCTATCGAAAAGATGCTCAAGCTTGTAGGCTACAATACTTCAAAGATCAACTTTGTGCCAATATCTGGTTGGAAAGGAGATAACTTGATCAAAAAGTCAGAGAACATGCCTTGGTACAAGGGCCCAACCCTTTCTGAGGCACTTGACATGCTAGAACCCCCAGAAAAACCAGTGGGCAAGCCTCTGAGAATTCCTATACAAGATGTATATTCTATTACAGGTGTTGGTACAGTACCAGTAGGCAGGATTGAGACAGGCAGGATGAGACCTGGCGACAAAGTCTTTGTCATGCCCTCTGGCGCCACTGGCGAGATCAAGTCAGTCGAAACTCATCATACTCAGCTCGAGTCTGCAGAATCAGGCGACAATATTGGCTTTAATTTGAGAGGTGTAGACAAAAAGCAAATCAAGCGGGGGGACATGCTTGGTCCAGTAGATAACCCGCCATCAGTTGCCAGAGAGTTTGAAGCCCGCTTGATAGTCATTCACCACCCAACAGCAATTGCTCCAGGATATACACCGGTTTTGCATGCACATACTGCACAGGTGGCTGCGACAATCTCACAATTTGTTTCAAAAATTGACCCCAGGACAGGTGCAACAACTGAGCAGAATCCGAAATTTCTGAAGACAGGGGATGCTGCTATTGTTAGGATCAAGCCAGTAAGGCCGCTACCAATTGAGACCTTTAAGGATTTTCCAGAGATTGGAAGATTTGCTCTGCGAGATATGGGCACCACGATCGGTGCTGGTGTAGTGTTAAATATTACCGATAAGTACGACCCAAACAAAAAGTAAGTGGACGATAGACATATGCCCCAAGCAGCTAGAATAAAACTTACCAGCACAAACCTTACAACCCTTGAAGGCGTTTGCAACGAGATAAAGGGTATTGGAGAAAAGACAGGCATCAGGTTGCGAGGTCCACATCCCCTTCCGACCAAAAAACTCAAAGTAGTGACACGAAAAACTCCATGTGGACAGGGAACCAATACATGGGACAAGTATGAAATGCGTATCCATAGGCGCGTGATCGATGTCGGAGCAGATGATAGGGCGATCCGACAGCTTATGCGTCTAAAAATCCCAGATGATGTATACATCGAAGTCTCGCTGACTCAATAGTCTAACAAATTATTTTTTTATAGGATCCTTTTGGAACCCTGATGTGGCTGGAGGTCTCAGGGTGCAAAATTTTTGCCAATATTTCAAGGCCTACAACAGTACGTGGTCCAGGCTTGCTAAAATAAGAATTTGCATCAACAGCATACAAATTCCCACTCTTGATCGCCCTAAGTGATCTCCACTTTTCGTCATGCGCAAGTGCTGAAAGTTCTTTTAAGGTTCGCTCGATATCAAATCCACATGGCATAAGTACAACGACGTCAGGATCCAAATGTACTGCTTCATCGATATCCATCCGACGCGATGGCTCACCAGGAGAGCTTATGCCGTTTATACCGCCGGCATATTCTACCATCTGAGGAACCCAGTGGCCGGCAGTGAAAAGTGGATCAATCCATTCTATACAAAGCACTTTAGGTACAAACTCCACCTTCATGCTACGTACTGTGTCTATACGTTTCTGGAGTGAAGCGACAAGCTTTCGTCCTTCCTTTACCTTGTCTACCTTTTCAGCTACATCCAGTATGCTTGCAAGTATATCATCAAGATCGCGTGGATCAAGTACCAACAAAGCAGGCCGGTTCCCAAGAATGCTTACTGCTTTATGGATCTCTTTTGTAAATGGCGAGCAGACCTCACAAAGGCCCTGCGCAACGATAAGTTCCGGATTGGCCCTTTTCAAGGCCTTTTCATCCACAATGTAAATGTCTTTACCAGATTGCATTAGCTCAGATATCTTGTTGTCCAGCTCACGAGCAGTCATTCGGTCAGCATCAAAAGAGGGATGGATAACTTGGGGTTTTTTCTTTGCTTGAGAAGGGTACTTGCATTCATGTGTCACACCCACTATCTGATCCCCAACCCCTAGCTCGTATAATGTCTCAGTTGCACTTGGTAGAAATGAGACAATGCGCACAGTTAGCATAAAAATTTGTCCTTTAAAAACGTGTATAGATATATAGATTTTTGATTGGGCTTTGGCCTTTGCTCTCAATTAACAAGCCATAATATAACCACAAAATTATCACTAATGATAATAATAAGGTTGCAACTTGTTAGGTAAGTTATTGCACCAGGGCGTTCTCTACCTTTTAAATATCCATCGCTATCGGCATAGGAGAAAATACGCAAGGTACTGTGAATGTTGCCAATGGGTTTTTCACTTATTTCATTGTGAATAATTTTACCTAAAGACACAATTAATTATGGTCTGTTGATGATGTAGCGTTAGCGGTTCTTCCTTCTTCTGGTATTTCTCGAGAATAAACCTGAACATTAAAGTCTGGAGTTTTTACCTGTCTGCCTAGGGCGTCAGTGATTGTTACGGTAAAATGGTATGTACCAGGTGAACCAAAACTGCGCGTGATGCTTTTGCCATTCAGATTAACACCATCGCTAAATTTCCATTCAAATGCATAGGGCTCCTTTCCCCCACCCGAGAAGGCAACGAATGATCCGTTCTCGCCGACAACCAATGTGGAAGGCTGTTTTACATTATAAAAACCGAAATTTGATGCCACTTCAGGTTTGTTAATGTCACTCTCGGGTTGCTGGGATACTACCTCGCGATTTTGATTGTTTACTATGAGAAGCGCAATGCCTATTCCAACTGCTATTCCAACGGCGGCAAATATTATTCCCACTTTTGCAGTTTTTGGCATCGCAATCATAGCGAATTATATTGTTAACCCATCTTCCCATATACAAATTTTTATAAAGTTACCAGGAGTATAAGCAAGCAATATAATAGTTTTCATCATTGAACTAGCCATGCAGATTTTATAAAACCCTCTATGTCCAATTTAACTACTACAGAAAATTATAACCACCTTGCCATACTGAAATATCTTTCTAGTGGTATGTGACAATGGTTTGACAAACGGAAAGACTGACATCGGTCAAGCTTCTTCTTGAAAACTCACAGGCCTAAATGATTAAGCATATAGAAATAACGTCATATGGCTCATCCCGTCACTGCAATGATCTGAGGCCAATCCACGGTCGGTTTTATTGCCGCCAGATACTTTTATCATAAGCATCCGGGTTTCATATGACTACAAGATTGAGACCTTGATTCTTACAGTCATAACGGCTCTTCATGCACTATAACTCTCGCCGCTCCAGTTTGTTTTACTATAACATTCTGAACGTTAGTAGCTATCCTGTGTGCTTCTTGAATAGTCATTCTTCTGCTGTCTGCATTCGACAGTATTATAGTTAGTGTGATATGAGTCTCTCCTCCTACCGTAGTAATTCCTATATTTTTGCAGTCGGTTACACCGTTTACTGAGAGCACCATCCTTCTGATTCGTTCCATATATTCTCTATCTACGTCCGCTCTTTCAGTTCCTATTGCTAGATTTTCACTTGCTTCTGTCTCTATATGGGATGTGATCTCTTTCACTTCAGGAATTTCTGCCTTTACGCGCTTTTCAAAGCTATCTACCAGCGAGTGAGCAGTTTTAAGATCCAGGTTTCCATCCATCTGTATATCAAGGTACAGATGCAATACCCTTCTTTCTCCACCAGCAGTCTCATTTGATGTACTGAAAGAAGACATATCTGATAGATAGATGGAATGAACATTTCTGATGCCTTCAGTCTCAAAAGCTATTAACCTTATTCTATCGAGTATTGTTTCATCGTCGGACTTGACTGCATCAACATGCACCAATACGCTTGAATCTCCAACTGCCTTTTTGACTTTTTCTTCAACTTCTGTCGCCACTCGATGAGCTTTATCGTGTGTAAAAGCTCTTGGAACCTCTATGCGCATATCTATAAATGTCTCGTTACCTACCTTGCGGGCACGTATACCATGCGCTCTTTTGACACCATCTAAACCTGATACCACTTCAGTTACCTGTGCAGTAATCCCTTTGGGTGCTTTATCCAATAATACATCAAGTGTCCTTCTTCCGAGGCCAAGGGAGGTATAAACTATCAATCCTGCTATAACAAGGGCGGCATATGCATCGGCATTAGGGATTTTAAGAATAAGCACTACGAGCAACCCTGTAATGACTATTGCAGATGTGATCATGTCTGTTTTGAAATGCAACCCGTCAGCTTCTAGTGCTTGGCTTCCATACTTCCTAGCAGTGCTATACAATACCTTTGATCTGCCAAAATCTACAGCAATTGAGAGGAACATGATTGCAAATGCAAATATAGTTACTTCCGGCTCAACCTTTTTAAAGAATATTCTGTCTATACCCTCATAAGAAACCCATATGGCCACAGCAAATAGAAGAATTATTTCAATGAGGCTTGCAATGCTTTCGTACTTGGCGTAACCATATGTATATCTCGTATCTGCAGGCCGCATTGCCATCTTCACTGCATGATATGTCATTATTGCGGCGATGACATCTAACCCTGAATGGAGAGCTTCAGAAAGGATTCCCAGACTATTGACAGATAGACCGGTTCCAAGTTTAAGAATGGTAAGAGCTGCAGAGGCCACAATGGAAGTTATGGCTATCCTTATCTTTTCTTTATTAGGTGAAAGGCTTCTGTCCTTGTCCTTGCCAGACACTGATGTGTTTTAATTTCGATAACCTTGCTTTATATTTTTGTAATAGACAATGCCATACTGTTTTCTGTATTCAAATTTTTTTAATTTGTACTAACAATAACTCGATTAGTCAGGAAGTCCAATTGGTTCTCGTCAAACGGGGATCTTTCAGAGTATAATGTTATCTAGATTTCATACCTTAATTTCCCCCTCAGCAACATCCAGTGAGAAAATATAGATGGCAGATCATTCATTCACAAAGTCAAGGTATAGCAACGTTGATGAGTCGGCCAGTCTATAATGGAAAAACAGACAATCCCGGCATAAATGACCCAGTAGCCAAGTAACTATTGCGAGCGAAGAAGACAACCTACATTGACGTTCGCCATTATGAAGACAGTATAGAATATGTTCAGATCCACAAATTCACCACGCCAATAGATAATATAGGAATCATAAGATGGTTGGGATCAGAAAAAGACTAAGACGTGCTGTAAAATATCGCGTCGCCTTTTATCATGACAGATATCAAGATGAGGATACAGCACTCCTTTTGTTCCTACTAAGATTCATACGGGAAACGGAAAAGACACCATCTGCTATGGGAATAGAATAATTTCACTAATAGCCCTAATAAATTTAATAATTCTTATCTATGGGCTAATAATTTCAGATTATCCGTTGCGGGTTATGCAGGTATTCAACCATTTACAGATGTGAAAACTTATGCATATTCTATTTGATGTTAGCGTATACTGTGTTGCAATGAGTTTTCTGCAGCAAATGAACTGTTGCTAGATATCAAATGTACAAGATACAAAACGTTTTTGCATAGTACACACATTTAGCTTTAGCATATTAGCTTTTTGGATGACGACAAATAGACAAAAATTATCACAATACCTAAGGTTTAAAATTGGCTTCTCGGTTTAAGAAGATGCATTCTTGCCAAAGAGTCAGCATCATACTCGCAAATACAGAACACAAAAGAAGAAGCAACAGGACGGTACGGTAGATCGGATAAGCATGTCTTTGCCGCCAGAATTGCTGTCTGAATTTGACAAGTCTATGAGAAAAGCAGGATTTTCTGACAGATCAAAGGCAATCCAGACTGCACTTCATTCTTTCATAGACCAAAATGATTGGGAGAAAGGGGAGGATAGCAGAAATGGTGCCGGAGCGATAATGATGCTCTACAATAATCATGAATACAGTCATGATGATGCCGGCATGCATATACAACATAGATATAGCGAGATAATAAGTGCCACTACGCATTTGCACCTTGACCATGACAACTGTCTAGAGACCATCATGGTTAGAGGAGAAATCAAGAAGATCAAGGAACTTGCTAAGAGCTTATCTGAGAACCGGGGAATCAAAAGTTTGAAAGTGCATTTTGTTTCAGTTCTCTGAAAATAATATGATAGATATTTGGCTCATTTCTAAAATCCAAAAACATATGTGGTCTAGCTCAGCTGCTTCATTTAGACACTTTCTGCCGATGTCGGCGAAAATTCGGCGTATGCATGCCTTCTGTGGATAGAAGTTCAACGGGTCCGACTATTTAGGAGAAAATTTAAAACTTTTTATGGATCTTACGGTAGCCAAGTGTGTATTGAGTATTACGAATATGCTAAATAGTAATACTGACCAAACAAGGAGACTTTTAGCATGATCATAGATAATAACACAATGACATTCATTGCAGTCTCCATGCCTACAATGATTTTGCTTGGCTTGCGGCATGCTATGGATGTTGATCATATTACCGCCATAGACAACATGGTTCGGCTCCATAACGCTTCAAAGAAATCAAGATGGGTTGGCGCCGGGTTCAGCATAGGACACATGATTTCAGTTTTGTCAGAAATAATTTTCATAATATTCGTAGTTGGCAGTGTTACTAAAGCTGACGAACTAGTCCTTTGGGGAGGCATTGTAGGGGCTTTGGCTTTGGGTGCTATAGGCGCTATCAATATATACGCAATGAGAAGGTGGGGCAAAAGTGGCTCCGCCATACTAGCGGGTAAGGTTCTAGCTAAGACCGGCTCATACAACCCATTTGTATCTTCTCTAATAACGGGCATAGTGTTTGGCTTGGGATTTGATACTGCTACTCAAATTTCCGCGATCACATTATCCGCGGTAGCATCAGCAACGCTAGGAATACAAATAGCACTGACTCTCTCAGGATTCTTTGCAATTGGGATGATTCCACTAGATACACTTGATAGTATTTTACTTCGTTCTGCATTCTCTAAGATATTCAGTAAAAAGGGGTTCAGGTATATGTCGTATGCGTTGAGTGGAGCGGCTTTGTCAGTAGCCGCAGTGGCATCATACGAGAGCCTTTCTGGAGTAGAGATAATGCCAGAATTGACTGGTCCTGTACTAGCAGGCGGAATAATAACGACATCATTTGCTTATTCGTTTGCTACGCATAGGAGGAAACCCAACGCGAAGATGGCTGTTAAGAATATCGACAATGTTAACCAAGATAATGCCAAGAAGAAGGTTGAAAGATAGCGAAATCATCTGAATCTTCTTCTGGAATCAAAAAATTCAGGAAATTCTTGTGGTGGCGGCCGCAATGATTGTAGCCGTTGTACTTATCATGAGTTTTGCCGGCCTGAGGAGGGCTATGCAATGATTTAGATAGCACACCTACTCCAACAGCCTTTTTATCGATGAGCGTGCTGAGCTAGAACATTTATGCCTATAACGAGCCTATAAAGATAATGCATTATATTGATAATTGCTTCAGTATTGGAGCTACTGATTATGAGTTAAATATATGTCATCTTGCAATCAATCTTTTAGCATAGTAAGAGGGGTGGGAGGGATTAGCCCCTTGCACTCTAGTGATTCAGTAATGCACATTATATCCTGTTCACCTATTCTACATTATTGATTGGTTCTCTACAAAGATTGTTGATTATTCTAACCTGCATCATTTCTGCCATTGGTTTTATCTTGTCAACACCTGTTATTTCTAAAGTAGATGCACACTTCTTTGGGGGAAAGACCTTAGATATAGACAAATATCAGGTGACTTTTGTACCATATCCAGAGACTCCGGCAGCAGGCAATAATTCTACCACACAGCTTAATTTCAGCGTCCTTGAAAATAACACGAATCTGTACAATATCTATTCAGCGCTTATAATATCAAATGCAGACGTTGGAAAAGTAATTGCCCAATACCCATACAAGTTCTATGAAATTAGCGACATAACAATCCCCTATGTCTTCAGCAAGACAGGTAACTATGCAGTAACACTGCAAAGCAGGATTTCTGGAGATCCAAAATATCAAACCATACCATTAGAAGCAAGCTTTAACCTATCAATAGTTAGCCCATTTCAAGCAATGCTTTCTGACAGAACCACATTAAGTCTTCTTATTGTAATACCAATTGTGGGTGTAGGAGCCGTCATTTTTGTATATGTGTGGAGAAAATATTAATGTTCAACTAGAATGCCCAATAAACGTTGATTATGGACATTACTTAGGGTCATTGATGGTGCCATCAAGTATAACTTGCAATAGAATCAAACTTGATTGATGAGCGAAATTGCAATGCCTCATTACGAGGGAATGTAACAACTCCCATACTTGCGCAGTTAGTTGCTCTGGAGATAGTGTCAGTTCCGTATATTGTGTAGTGGCAGAGATATTAGCAATTGGCAGATTTTGAACAATTTAGCCATACGTTGAGCCATTCAAGGCTTTATTGATAGCATGAATAATACGTTAAGCGGTTACGAAAATATTAACTCTGTCCCCTAGCATTTCATCGAGCCGAATTTGACAAACCAAAAATAACTAAGACCAAAAAAATGGCAACTGGTAAGATAATTCTTTACACGATTGACATAGTAGCAGATCCTGGAGTATTCTGACAAGGTATCTCTGCTGCATCTCGCAATCAAATAAAAAATTTCTAAAAAATACTGCGCCTTTGTGTGAGTACTATGGTAATTGTTATAATAGCAGCGGTCATTGCAGCCAAAGCTCCTGGTGCAAATTCTGGCGCAACTGTAATGGGAAATGTAGCAGTTTCAGTATTGATAGGAGTAAAGTTGATTCCAGATACAGAAACCTGAATAGAGTAAGGTCCATTGTTTGGAAATTTGAATGGTGCTGTAGGTATGGTTACAACTCCTTCTGCAGTATGAAGCAGTGCCTGACCTTGTGGTGTGGCACTAAATACCTGCTGGCCATCTTTCATTATGACAAAATTATAGTCAATGTGTTGTTGTACACTGCTTGTCCCAGGCTTTAAGAAGCTGACTTTGAATGTAGCTTGACCTCCATCGCTCCACGTTGGCTCTATGCTTACATCTAATGATTTGCCGCTAGTTGAGCTTGTCATTTGACCTTGGCCATATGCAGTTGTTGTGATGCCAAAAATTGTTGCTGTCAGCAACAATGCAATTAAGGGAATGCGGATTGCCATATAATTAATTGGTCCACTGCTTAAATAAATTGTTGTTGCTATCTCGTGCTGTTATAATCAGACCCGCTCCTAGAACAACTGCAGCAATAGCAAATACATCAGGCGGAAATTCAGGCGTTACCTGTATCGGAATTCTAGCTCCCTCGCCGAGATCTTCAATATCTTCTATTCTGATCTCGTAAATACCTTGTTTGCTAAAGGAAAACTCTTGAGAAGTTGATGTCTGATTTAGGTGTTTGACCTCCAGGCTACCATCTCTATAAAGTAAAATGTCATACTTTACATTTTCAATTTCACTACCAGTGTCTGGATCAATAAAGCGTATGTCAAATGTATTTGGACTCCCAATATTGTTTGGTGTCCACATTATTTCAACTCTGAACGTGTCTTGATCCGATGTTCCAATAAGCCTAATTTGTTCCTGGGCAGCTACTAGCAGTGGTGATGCAAAAAGGCTCGCCAATAATTCAGAAGATACTATCAGAATAGCAAAAGAAATAACTCTACCCAATTCTTTCCATAAAGAAAAAGATTTCAGATAATAATAGTCTATTTTAATATTATCCAGATTATGGCCAGCTGCTCCTTTTGAATCGATGATGATTTGGCTGTTAGTGTCTGCTACTGTAAGTAAGATCTGCTATATCTGTTTTATCCATATACGTGCATTCAAAGTTGCCCTTAGTGTTATGCTCAACTATTATAGTAGCGTTCACCTTGAATGGAATCATTCTTGACAGAGATGAGAATCTCCTGTCTTACCGATAGAGTCTTAGAAATAGATTCTCCTACTTATAGAATATGCGATTGAACTATCATAACGTAGTTTCCGCTCCAAAGTTTTGATCAGGTGATGATACTAAAAATCATATTCCTGTCAGTGACCAGCAAAATAGCTTCGTGCAGCAAGAAAAGGATATATCCGGACTTAATTATCATGTCTGACGGTATGTTGGGTAAATCTACAATGATGATGATCATGATGATTATATTTGTTAGAATGATTTGTATCTCGGCATTTGATATGCGAAATTCTTCTTCAGTAGCAATGGTGGAGGAGATGAAGGCGATGACTTCTTTGAAATGGAGATAACAGAGAGAAATGAGCTTTCAAGATATCTCTCCAAAGATGCTAGCTATAATCATCGTTGTTGCAGGAGTTATCATAGTGTTTGCCATTTCAGGATTTCAAGCAAGGAACCTGTTTGCACCAAGCATTACCGAGGACGCAAAAGTCTTATTGAAAAATCAAGAGAACACTTGCGTGGTAGAAGGGTCAGATAATGTACCCAGGAATATACCAGATTGTACATATAATGCGGGTGACACCATCTCAATAACATACAAGCCTCAGCAACCAGCTATTGAAAGACATGAACTCCGGCAAAGTGTAGGACAGTAGCAAAATATGT
>JALZFS010000092.1 GCA_030861405.1 Thermoproteota archaeon
AAAGTCTTATTCTTTTGCATGGGATTGGCGCTTCTGCTGAAAGGTGGTCTCGAGTAATTCCGGGTCTGTCAAGACATTTTCGTTTAATAATTCCGGATATTATTGGCTTTGGTTATAGCGACAAACCTGCTGTGGAGTATACTATAGACTTCTTTACTAATGATTTTTTTAAGGCATTTCTTGAAAATCTACGCATATCTAAGGCAAGTATCATTGGCTCATCATTTGGAGGCCATATTGCGACAGAATTTGCGATCAGATTCAACTATATGGTCGAAAAATTAGTTCTAGTATCTCCCGCAGGCATGATGAAAAGATCGACTCCAACCCTTGATAGATATATCATGGCTGCACTGTACCCAGTATACGAGCACGTTTATGAGGCATTCAGTGAAATGGCCTACGACGCTAATGATGCTGTCAATGAAGAGATTGTGATGGACTTTGTAAACAGGATGAGGCTCACTAATGCAAAGTACGCGTTTATGTCTACTTTGCTAGGCATAAGATATGCACCCAATCTGCAGGGAAGGCTCTCGAATATAACTGCTCCAACTCTTCTTGTTTGGGGAAAGAATGATAGAATGATACCGCTGCAGTATGCCACTGAATACAATGAAATTCCTAAAATGGAGCTTGTAGTGATGCAAGACTGTGGTCATGCACCCTATGTCGAAAAGCCTATTGAATTTAACCAGATAATCTTGAGGTTCCTTATAGGAAGCAAACAGTAGGATCAGGCATCTTCTTTTTGAACAGATTCCTTCCGTCGTCGCTCTATTGGCACTACGATCACCTGCACAAGGTCGCCATCTTCTATGTTGAGTGCCTGCCTTTCAGCTTCAGGGATAGAAATTCTGCCCCCACTCTGTACTGTTGTCTTGAACATTGCATTATACAATGTCAGATTTTGGAGAAAGGCAAAATAGTTCTGCATTGCATCTTGCTGAATATTAGAGAAATGCCTTATAAAGTCTCCCTGTGCCTCAGTTCCTTTTCTAATCGCTTTCCTGAAAGCTTCCACAGGATCGGTAGAATCGTCAGAACTCATTACACATTGGCAATGTACTATATGGCTTATTTAACGTTAGCTAAGTAGCTTGTTCCAGTACAGAGGAACAGTTTATCAGGATGATCATTATAGCCATTGTATCGAGATAAGATCAAGAGCAGATATACAATAATGTGCATTTATTTGAGAACAATTTCTGACATTATAACAATTTTTAGCAATACGGAGAAAAAGCTCAATAAGAGCATTAACCTTCTTATGCTATTTGCGGAGTCTATGTTCTAATTTTGATCCTGTAGTTAGCATTAACAGCGGACAGGTCTTTCTCTGGGAAAAGTACGATAATTCATGGTATGGCATACATGGCGACCAAATTATTAAGTTCACGCAGTCTGATGGGCAACTTGAATTTTGGTCCTTTCCGGAAGATAAGTTGTGTGACCAAAAAATATTCAGACTCGATGATGACATCAAAGAGATTTTTGAAAGTATATCACATGATCCACTTGTACGCAGTCTTATCAAGACATATCCGGGTCTTCGTCTCATAAGGCAGGATCCCCACCAATGTCTCTTCTCATTTGTTTGTGCAACTAACACCAATATCCCTATGATTCGGAGGATGCTCTACAACATGACAAGAAAATTCGGCAGGCACACAAGAGTTGACGGCAGGGATTTCTTTACCTTCCCTTCAGCAGCAGATATCGACAGAGCTTCACTGGATGAGTTGCGCAGCTGTGGCCTTGGATATAGAACAAAGGCGATAAAAGGGGTAGCTGATGCAATCACAAGTGGACGACTTGATTTTGACTCATTAAAGAAAGCAAGCTACTATGAATCAAAAGAAGAATTGTTACAGATCTATGGGATTGGAAACAAGATAGCCGACTGTGTACTTTTGTTTTCGCTTGAAAAGCTTGAAGCGTTTCCAATCGATGTGTGGATTGCCAGAGCCCTTGTCAACCATTATAGTTGGCTTCACAAAATTAAATTTGGTAATAATATTGCTCCTTATCAGTATGAACAACTTTCTGAAGGAGCAAGGAAGTATTTTGGCAGATATGCCGGCTACGCGCAGCAGTATCTTTACTATTACATGAGAGATACAGCAGGTAAAAAATGGTGACAAATACTTAGTAACTATCATTACAAATACAGAATAGTAATGTTGGTCACAGCGTCTTCATGGCAAGACCATTGAGAACGCTGGACTGGATCGTTATTGCAGCCCTTGTAATAGTCGCTGCTATAATAATATACCTACTCTGGCCTCTTATTATAGCAATAGCAATAATTGCTGCTGGATACTTTATCTATAGATGGTATACAGGCAGAAGGCTCGTTAGGATGAGTTAGCACATCATTTAACATATTCTAGAGGCAAAGAAAAGGTATAGTATTACTGTGCTGTTTAACAGCAAAGAACTTTTTTATTATTTTCTCTCTGCCATTATCAATATACCGAGGTCTGCTTCGTTGTAATAGGTTGCTACATAGAAAGCCATATATGATTTGGTTTTAAAGAGTCTTTACTAACGTATTTTAGATTGCCGACTGCTGCGCTATCCCATGCCTAAGTGTAATGATAGGCTGAAAGTCTGTGTCAATTCTTTTTACCCTTCATATCCTGTGTGAAGGAGTCAATAATTCTATATCCTATATTTCCAAGAAGTAATATTCAGGGTACTGCCTGTTAGACTCCAATATGTAATAAGACTGTTTATATTTGTCATCATTATTGGCGCGTCAGATCTGTCTAGTTTGTGCGCCATTCGTTGAGACACCAATACCACAAGAGGAATGAATGTGGTATGGGCGAAGTTCTACATAAGACGTAGGGGGATCACATAGTTGCTCGACGCACAGAGGTAAAAACTTACACTATTGGCCTATACCATAGAGAGGTAGGGGCAATGTTGTCAGCCTGACATTTTAGCATCCAAGTTTCATCGTTTAACCACAAAATATATGCATGTAACTCGTCAACTGCAACTAGGATTTCAGTTGCAGAATAGTTGTTGACAAGTACATATGGTTATCACATCGTCCATTGTTACTGCATTGCATGTCATCTTCTTCTGGGAAGAATTGTGGCACCATTATCAATGCTCATTGCCGTGTATATACAGTATTTCTACATATTGCATGGTTGCAACGCCCCATAGTACTAATAGTTCTAGTTGTATTTTGTCTATCGTTGCTTTGTCAAGCTTGTTTATATCATCCACCACACTTTAATGATATATCTAAAACCAGCACTGGTGTAAACTGTCAAGTGTGTTTCTTTATGGCGAGGAGCATGTATAAACATGAGTTCTAAGAACTCCATACGTTAACAAATAAGATAACCATCAAGCCCATGTTGGCGACTATTGAATTACACGCATCATTAATTCTTGCGTTATTGAGTTAGATCGATTATACTTCTTCGGATGATCAGCTTGGCTTCAGGTGAAACGTCATACTGCTGCAAAATTATGTCCGGATTCCTGATCAGCTCGTTTCTAAATTCAGGCTCACTTGCTGCTTTGAGCAGAATCTCGCTTATGATTTCAGCTTCCTTTTGCTGTTGAGACTCCAACGTATCAGCACCAAGCGGCAGCTTGTATATAATCTTAATGCATAATTTCTATATAAAGGAAGAAAATGGAAAAGTAAAGTAATCTTGACTTTGTGCTATAAAGCACTTGAAGTCTTTTCAGGTTAATTGGCTGCGGGAATTGAGCTTTTAGGCAACCTAGGATATCTTCTTTTGGTCTGCTCAGCAGTAGGTGCGCTTGCATATATTCTTAAGCAGCCTATGATTCTGGGGTTTATAATTGCGGGCATCCTCATTGGGCCTTTCGGCCCATTTGGCATCATCAAAGACACAGAGGTGCTGAATAGCTTTTCTGATATCGCCATTGTGCTCTTGCTTTTCGGTGTGGGCCTCTCCTTTCCACTTGAACAGCTCGGCGCAATAGGTAGAATCGGAAGCAGCATAGCAGGAATCGAGATTCTCGTGATGTTAGGTCTAGGCTTTGCAGTTGGAGGCGCGTTTGGTTGGTCCTTCTATGATGCAATATTCCTAGCAGCTGCTCTTTCAATAAGTTCCACTGCAATAATCATTAAAGTCCTAGAAGAGATGGGCAAGATAAAGACTACGTCGGCTATCCTCATTATAGGGCTGCTCGTGATAGAAGATTTAGCAGCAATAGTGATAATAAGCGTGCTGCATTCTGGGATTATCAGTGGATCTTTTGACTTTATGCAGATCCTTGTAACGTTATGTAAAATTGGACTCTTTATCGGAGGAACAATAGCTGCAGGCATGCTTGTGATGCCGCGAATATTCGCTCTTATTACCAAGCTGGAGCGATACGAGATAACGATCATGTTTGCTCTTGGAACTGCTTTTGGGCTAGCATTCCTTTCCCATCAACTGGGGTTCTCTGCAGCCACAGGAGGATTCTTGGCAGGAGTAATAATTGCAGGCAGCAATTCTTCTGAGCAAATATCTGTCATGATCTCACCTATAAGAGAGATTTTTGCGGCAATCTTCTTTGTCAGCATAGGCATGCTGATGGATCCTTCCCTAATCTCGACGTATTGGCTACCGGTAGCAATAATCACGCTTGTAACTATCTTTGGTAAAATCAGTGGCGTGTACGCAGGTCTCAGACTCTTTAGATTTGATAAATCATTTTCCATAGGTATTGGATTGAGCATGGCTCAGTTAGGGGAATTTTCATTAATTGTATTAAAAACTGGCCAGGACCTTGGCGTCATAAGTAACATGCTGTTTCCTATAATAGGGATGGTCGTTGCTCTGACAACATTTATTGGTCCGATGCTAGTCAAAGCAGGAAGTCGAATTGTTGCGGTGTATGAATAGGAACAATTCTCCAAATACTAATCCTGTCTAAATATTATTTGATGCAAAACATGCCCACTCCAAGTCCTTAAGTTTCTTAGTCTTTTGCCATTTTAGCATACCTCCCATACACTCTCTTAAAGAGTACGGATCATATTACAAAGCCTCAATACTACGTCTTGCAATATCGAGGTGATAACTGATCCGTTTGATCGGTTCTCGTTCAGTTTTTATTATTTTGTTCTATTACTTTTTACTCTCATTCCACTAAAGCCTATCATGAAAAGACTGTAAAGTCACTGTTATGTTTCACACATTCTAATACTTCTAATCATTGTACCTTAT
This sequence comes from Thermoproteota archaeon, assembly GCA_030861405.1. GTDB lineage: Archaea > Thermoproteota > Nitrososphaeria > Nitrososphaerales > Nitrososphaeraceae > Nitrososphaera. The sequence goes on from JALZFS010000092.1 coordinate 5,214, forward strand.
AGAATTAGTTTTGTATTCTCAACGTCTAATTGTCTAATATACCATCAGCAAATACCATGTAGGTAGCTTGCCTGTGAAATAAAACAGAAGTCAATTGCCTTTCTTTTCATTATGAGGTCTTTTTCGCCAGTTTATCAACTTCAGGACAATTTTTGTAATGCTCTAGCAATCTTCGAACAACATCCGAAAAATTTTCAGATAGCTTGCCTATTTCTCCTAGTTCACGATGTATATCATCTGCGACTTTGATGTTTTTCATGTCAAAGTCATCATCCTCACTATTCCTTCTACTATCCTTAGCTTCAAGGTATACTTCATATTTAAGCGACACGCAATTATCTTTTTTCTTCTACATAATAGAATTATACGTTCTATTTAATAATATCTATTATATTTTATATATGCTAAAGATAAATTATATCTATTGCATAAAATACCAGCCTTATTCGCACTTAAGAAAAAAATAAGTTCGAAAGCACCGTTACAATTGCATTTTACGTTTAATATGGCTAGACCACCCGGAGCCGAGACGCGGACGCTGTGTGGACGCACAATTTGTACTCAAGAAGATATAGAGTCTTTTATACTAACTTTTCTAGAGGTAGTAGAGGTTGTAGCCAATGATTCAAATAATCAAGTCTGCACAGAATGTGCTGGTGTAATCTTCTACAATATTTTACCCATTAAGTGGAAAATGGTTTTAGAGAAGGAAGAACCAGAACTTAAAGAGCAATTAGAGGAAGGATGAGGAGGGCCACAACGAGCAAAAGTTTCCGAAATTGTGAAGTCCAGTCATAATAGTGAAGTAACTACAACAAGAGAGACATCGGCATCAAAGAGATAGTGTCTATATGCTGACAAGTGTTGTCTTTTAGCTTCATTGCAGATACTCGACGCATTAGGGATTTTCGCCATCAAACCAAAACTTGCCAATACTAAAAAAGCAGGAAAGTAAAAGAGGTGACAGAGCCGGGTTAGGAGATACTTTCTTACCATCAAGTTTATTGAGAAACTTCATTGTGTTGTTCGCTGCTTAAGCGAAAATGTCTTTAGAAGCAGAGGTTTTCTCATATTTCTCACTTGCATATGCCTGCATATTTTGGATCCTGTAGCGTAATGCAGTTTTAGAAAGTGCATACACAATATTCGCGTTCCAATCTGCCTAGCAATCAGTTCTAGCAGTAAAAAATAGGATTTGAACAAGATGCAGAGCAAGAAGAAAAGTGGAGGAAGATTGAATGTATGTGCTACCCGGTTACATATGCCCTTTCGCCATGCTGTGCAAGATCCAAACCGATTTCTTCTTCCTTTGGAGTAACTCTTATGCCGCCTGGCCACACTACATCCATTACTTTGATAATTACTGCAGTAATACCCATTGCCCATGCAAGTGCAGCAAAGGCACCTACAGCATTTTCATACAACTGAGCAGGATTACCAAAGGCAAGCCCGTTGTCTCCCCATGGCGTGAACCTCTTTTCTGCAAAGATGCCAGTAAGTAAAGCACCCGCAAGACCGCCGACGCCGTGCACGCCCCACGTATCAAGCGCATCATCCCATTTCTTCCTATTCTTGAATGCAACAGCTGCATAGCAGACAACTGACGCCAGGATCCCTATGATTAGGGCAGACATTGGGGAAACGAATCCAGAGGCAGGAGTGATCGCTACAAGCCCAGCTACGGCACCCGAGGCTGCTCCAACTGTCGAAGGTCTTCCAGTATGAGCCCAAGATATTAGAGACCATGTTACAGCTGCCATTCCTGTAGCTATCTGGGTTGCAACGAATGCACTTGTAGCGTTTGTGGCGGCCGCCGCAGCTGAACCAGCATTGAAGCCGAACCAGCCTGTCCACAGCAATGCCGCACCTAGCACAACTAGGGATATGTTATGTGGCTCCATTGGAATCTTGCCATATCCCAGCCTTCGTCCTAACATGAGAGCAATAACAAGACCCGACCAACCAGAGGTGATATGGATGACGGTTCCACCTGCAAAGTCAAGAGCGCCAAGGCATCCACCCCATCCAAAGCCACAATATCCAGGATTCCTTCCATAGTTATCGGGCCCAGTGATCTCCCATGTCCAATGTGCCGCAAAGTCGTAAACGAATGTAGCCCAAATGACTATGAATATAATGAACGCGCTAAACTTCATCCTCTCCGCCACTGCTGCTACGATCAGTGCGGGTGTAATGATAGCGAACATCATCTGGAATACCATGTATGTCTGATGCGGAATTGTCGTACCATTAATACCACCATAAGCAATTGAGGGCACATCATGGAGGACGTTCTGTAGGCCGGCCCAGCTAAAGTCACCAATAAAGCCGTTTCCTGTTGCATCAGGTCCGAAAGCCAAACTATAGCCCCAAAGTACAAACTGCACTGCAATGACACCTGTAGTAATGAATACCATGTGGAGTGTATTGACAGCATTCTTTTGTCTCGCTAAACCTCCATAGAACATTGCCAAACCCGCAGGTGTCATCATAAGTACGAGTGCTGAAGACGTCAACATCCATGCGTTGTCTCCCTCGTCGATCTTACATGGTACCAGCTCTTGTTGTCCAGTGTCATTATTTCTTTGTGTCACATATGTGCCATTGTCATTCTTTTCAAAGCACGAATACACTACTGCAGGGTCGTTAGCTGTATAGGCAAATGCTGGGCCCGAGAAAGTAGGGGCCGTCATTAGGACCGCCAACACGGCGGGTATAGCTAGACAAGCGATTTTTCTGTTAAAAATGGTGTTCATCATACCATCTGTCATAGGGTTGAAGGCTAAGAGGTTTGAATAAAAGTATTTAGTTTAATTTTTTTTGTTCAAAATTTATTTTGGGCTAATTCAAAACTCAACATAATAACGCGAAATGAAAATTTTATGATGATGTAATTTATTGTAAGATTTGCAATCTTATTGGTGCAGTGATGACATAAATATATGTGCTAGCCATTTGAGAAGACAATTGACTGACGACATCAACTCCTTGATTCAGGATTGGAAAAGTAGAGTCGTTACTCATATTACAACGTCTGATGACACGGATAGGCTGCCGGAGTACGCGCTCCATCTTGCGAGGATACTCGCTTACCCCAGCCTTGATGTATCTGCCAGCCTATCCCAGATAGATGCAATGGGACAGGAGGTTGCCCAAATGCTAAAAAAGACTGCAAATATATCCCCACGACCAACTCAGATAATAGAAAAGATAAATGATTATCTCTTTAATGTGCAAAAGTTTAAGCCAAATACTGAGGACTATTACAATCCAGGTAATAGTTACCTTAACGTAGTAGTTGAACGTAAAAGAGGAATCCCGATTACGCTTTGTATACTTTACATGAAGATTGCCAGTGCTGTGAACTTTAAAATGTATCCTGTGAATTTTCCCGGCCACTTTTTGGTCAAGCATATACTGGAGGACAACAGTGCAGAAATAATTGTCGATCCGTTTAACAGTGGTAGAATAATGGATGACTATTCACTAAAGATGTTAATTGACCAAGCATATCCCCAACAGAATATTCCACTTACCCACGCACTTGTGGAGAGGGCGACAACGGCTCAGGTTGTGATAAGAATGCTTAACAACCTGAAAGGAAGCTACTATGAATCACAAGACATGGACAGATACAACATTGCAAATGAAATGGTGCTTGCGATTGACCGCTACAACCCGGATGCAGTAAGGGATAGGGGAATTATACTTTTAAAAAAAGGTGATTCTTCAGAAGCATTAAAAGTACTAAATACTTATTTAGAGATCAATCCAGAGGCCGACGACGCAGACGACATACTTGATATAATTCATCATATCAAATCGGGAAAGAAAGAATAGACTTGGCAACAGCTACAAGGTATATGTACATTGGAGCAATAACACTTGCTGCAAGCGGAGCAGCTGCTATTTACCTTAACTTTCAGGGTATAAAGTGTCTGTCAGGTCTTGCCCAGGTGGATAGGACTGTCACTGTTTTTGATACTGAGCGCTTAGAAGAGATGGAGAGGGACTGCTCTATCATCACTAATTCGTATGTTTATTCCGTCTATGCCATCATTGTTGGAATTATTCTCATTGTGATAGGCATGGTAAAAAAGAGGAGGAATATACGTACACTCTAAGATATATCAGATGAGATAGATATATAGCATATATGAGGGGACAAAAGCACGAGGATTCTCTTGAAAGGATTGCAGCTGAGGTAAGAGGCTGCCCTCTTTGCAAGCTAGCAAGGACAAGAAAGAATGCCGTGCCAGGTGAAGGTCAGATTGCTGCCAAGATAATGTTTATAGGGGAGGCACCAGGTCGCAGTGAAGACGAAAAAGGCAAGCCATTTGTAGGCGCCGCTGGACGGATCCTGGACGAACTATTGAAAAGGGCAGGTATCGAGAGATCCCAAGTATTTATTACAAATACAGTTAAGTGTAGACCGCCAAACAACAGGATGCCAGAAGAAGATGAAGTGGCCGCCTGTAGGCCATATCTTGATAGGCAGACCGCGCTGATAGGGCCAAAAGTAATATGCATACTTGGCAGAACTGCATATTCTTCGCTTTTAGGTGGCAATTCAATAACTGCGAATAGAGGCAAAATGGTGGAAAGGTCGGGTCAGAAGTACTTTTTGACTATTCATCCCGCCGCAGCCATTTACAATAAGAGCCTTCTTTCGGTGCTTGAAGCTGATCTAAAAAAGCTGGCTATAGAAATCAAAAAGGAAGAAAAAAGTAGAGTTTCATTGAATGATTATTCATGAATTGCCCGGACAGTTTATTTTACCAGCGGCCTACCGAAGTCGTTGCAAGAGATCTTATTGGTAAGAAGCTTGTCCGGATTATAAGAGATAACAGGAGGCAGGTCAGACTGGCAGGCATAATTGTCGAGACAGAAGCGTATGGTGGCAATGACGACCCTGCAAGCCACGCGTATACGCGTACAACAGCCAGAAATAAAGTCATGTTTGGCGATGTGGGAAGGGCATATGTGTATTTTACCTATGGCAACCACTTTTGTCTAAACATCTCAGCAAGAAGAAGCAACGTAGCGGCTGGTGCAATTCTAATTCGCAGTATTGAGCCGATCGAAGGTATTGACTTGATGAGGCAGTTCCGCCGAGTCGATGACGTTTTTTCGCTTACATCTGGTCCCGGCAAGCTTACACAAGCACTCAAAATCACTTCAATGCTCAATGGAATTGATATGACCAATTCCGAATCAGAGCTTTATATCGAGTTTGGAAAGAGACCTAGGCATATTGTTGCCACACCAAGGATTGGTATAACTCGAGCAATAGATAGGGAATGGCGCTTTGTCAATCCATCTAATCCCTATGTATCACGCAGGCTCCAGTTTCAGCGGCTAGACCAGTGAAGATCAGTCAGGACGGCATCCAATGGATTTCTACCAATAAAGAATCCCAGGACAACATAAAAATCAGAATATTGACCTAGTGCGTTACTAAAGAGGAGAAGAGGGGAGGGCAGAAGGAAGATGGCTAAGACAAGATTATGAAATCAAATTTAAGGTTCGCTGTTGCAATGTAAAAATATACATAAATTGAGAAAAATTTCCAATTATATGGGATCAGTCAGATTTCTAACGCACAGCTAATGCTGTGCAGCCTCTACTGAGACTTCATATTCTTTTTCAATGGCCGTCATTAATTTTTTTCCTGTGATCTTGCCTCTTGACTTTAAGATAGCCGCGATTGAGACGCCGCCTGCGCCAACCCCTTCCTTTACGAAACCCTTTGCAAATGCTTGCAAACCTGGCTTACTAGATTCCTCAAGATGAAGATCGCACGATAAAATTGGAACTCGCTTTGACGATGCCTCTACAAGACCAAATAGATCCGATGAGGAATCATTTGTGATATATGTCGTAGTGCCAATGCAAAGCCCATTTAGTGGCCTGCCGAGGTGCTTCAAAATTGCAACGATTGCAGACATCTGAGTACCTCCAGCAAGCATAACCCTGCCACCAGCAGACAGCACACCGCTTGCAATGCCAGCTACAGACGGCATCATTGGGTCTCCAAAAGTAGATATAGCTTCAAATGGTGAACTGATGCTCCCAGTTCCAGCAATCACCCGCTTTCTTGCAGAATCAAGCACATTGTTCTTGAGATTGTGTGGATTTTCTGGCATGCTGCTGCTTACCTTGAATGTTGCGTCGATGCCAAGTGCGGTCAACACAGCAAGTGCAGTTGTAGTACCACCAGGAATGCTCTCGCCCACTACTACTAGATCAGACAGGAGGGCTAGCTGTTTTCCGAGCACTTCACCACGCTCAAATGCACGCATGACGCTTATGATATCCATTGCATTTTCATCAACGATGTTTTTTCCGGGCGCAACTCCAAACGATATATATGGTATCGAAGGTTTGATCTTTGCTCCCGCATCAACTATCAGAAGCGGGATCCTTGCAAATTGTAAAACAGCTCTTGTAATGAGTGCAGGCGTAGGCTTTCCATCAGGTGTAACAGGTACAACATTGATACAGCTGCAGCGTCCATGATACAGAAATTCAGAGTCTGCTGGTGAAGTGTATTTTATTAATTCAGGATTCGCTCCTGCTACGGTAAGTCCACGAATTTCGCTTGTGGCAGTGTATGATATCACGCACACAAAAATAGGATTTTTTGTTACAAAACTTCTTATTGCAAGGTTATTAGATGCTCTTATATCGTGCATCTATTCACCAGCGGCCATGAACTTCAAGAATTCTTGTTTTGATCTAGGCTGGAGAACATAATTAGTTTTCTTTTCATGCCCTATTGTGGATGTAGAGGTTAGACCATAATTGTGGCCGGGATATACCACAAGATTTTCATCGAGTTTAGCCAGCCTATCAAATAGGCTATAGTACATCTCTTGTGCATCGCTTCCAGGAAGATCCACTCTTCCGCAGCTGCCGACAAATAGCGTGTCGCCAGTGAAAAGGAATCCATCATCGATTAAAAGACACATGCTGTCCCTAGAGTGACCTGGTGTATGCAAAACCCCTAGTCTAATACTCCCTATTTCAATAGCATCTCCGTCAGATACTGCAACATCTTTTCTCAGTTGTGAGTTTTTGTGTTGCACGATCTTCGCAGCCGTTACCTCTGCTACCTGCTCGTTGCCAAGGACATGGTCGAAGTGACTATGAGTGTTAATGACATATTTAGCATGCCAGCCATTCTTTTTTAGTGCCTGAAATATTTTGTCCAAGTCCCACGAAGGATCAATAATTGCAGCATCACCGCTTTCATTATCAGCTATAATATACGTAAAGTTAGCCATCTGGCCTACTTCTATCTGCATTATCTTGAGGCTCATACTACACCCCTTTCAGCCTCCGGTGGTATCCCTATCCATTCTACATACACAGGCCCTGTATATTTTCTATTCTTCTTCCTTCCGGCGAGTCCGACTTTTAATCGATGAAAAGTAATAGTAGCATCTGCTATAATGCATATTTTATGAATTTGCCCGGTATTTGGATCAAAGCCCGAAGGTATATCTACAGCCAATACATAAGCCTTAGATTTGTTAACTGCATCTATTGCAGATGCATAGGGCTGTCGGATCTCACCCTTGATACCCGTGCCAAATATACTATCTAAAATTATATGAGCCTTGGCGATTCGGCTTCTTATCTCACCAGTCAGCTCCTCGCCAAATATTATTTCAATTGAATCCATTTTTTCAATTATGCTCCAGTTCAACCTTGCCTCTTCGGTTCTTAGACTAGAGGGGCTCCCAAGTAAAATGACTACTACTTTGGCTCCATACCCTGCGAGATGACGTGATGCGACAAAGCCATCACCACCATTGTTGCCAGTGCCGCATATTGCAACTATCATCTTATTCTTAATGTTGTTGAACTTTTGAACAACAAAATCTGCCACTCCATGACCAGCGTTCTCCATCATGAGAAAACGTCTCATGCCAAAGGCAGAATCGCCATTTTGCTCAATAGAGTACATCTGTTCAGAAGTAATCGGCTTTAACAACATATGACGGTCTGTTTAGACAAACATAAAAACTATCAATCGGAAAAACACAACAGAATCACAATTAAAGATAGTTGAATAACACAAACATATAATACATTTGAATTATCTATTCAGAATGCTTATCAAGGAATGCCCTAAGGTCGCTGCTCATCTTCGCCACCTCGCCAAACGTCAGCTGTTCCTGACCTTCGTTACGCATCCAGATTACATATCCATCTGCGTCTATAACTATTGCCCCAGACCTTTCTAAGTAGTGCGCTATAACATTTATCTTAAGAGGCGTCAGCGATGGAAGCATCTTTGGAAGATCTCTTAGCTTTGGATAGCCTTCAAAATTATTTATCGCTTGCAAAAAAATGTTAATATCCTCATCTGAAACTTCATTCGCAGGTCTTGCCTTTCGTGGTGATCTTCTAGGCCTTATAGAAAGAGATAGGTCGTCTTGCCTAAAACTTTTTCTCTCTTTATATAGAAGGAAAGACAAGAGTAGATTTTTCGAGCCTCAATAGGGGAACATACAACGACTGCGCATCAGTGCCTATGCTATCAATATATGTGAATTCTCCAGAGAGCCTTTTTAGCTGAATGAATTTTTTAGTTGGCATTTCATTCTCAACTACATAGTGAACTGTCACGCCTCCAATTGCACCTGTCTGAATAAAGAGGACATGCTTGCTGTTGTATTGAATGTAATACAGCATCGGAATTACTCCAAGCATCGATTGGGCAGAATAGATTATCACCTTGAGCATGTCTTCCAGGTTCTGGTATTTTAGATACACAATTTCATTTTGCGACATGGCATTAACATACACATATCACAACATATCTTCTTTTTGATTCTGTTGTGCAAATATCGAGGATATGCATGAGCGCAGTATTTCCATTGCATGCCTAGCACACTACTTGGCAGGTGCAGCAGGAAATTTTACGATATTGCTCTTGCGGAATTTGAACAAAACGACCATGACCATGTGCCTTAGGGCCATATGAGATTTCTATCTTATACTGCGCTGCGGTATATAGAAATAATACAACACCCTGAAATTGTATCTAGTATCTTAAAAACTAAGATTTTATCGATGTAAATTTCAAAGTTAATAAGATTTTTCTGCTTTTATCTGTCATAAAGTTCGTAACCAAGGCTTAATTGTAATATTCGACCGCTATGGCATTATGAATAGTAACAAAGATAAGAAGAATCCTGAAAGACAGAGAGACGACGATCCCTCATCGTCGAGATCTTCTTCTCCCATAAGGCAGGAAGGAGAAGAAGAAGAAAAAAATACCATTGCTACATCAACACAGAGGATTAATAGAACCTTTGAGGAAGCTAAAGCAAATACAAGAAGGGCTGTAGAAGAAGCAGAAAGAGAGCTTCCACGCTACATGCAGATCGTTACAACCAACCAAGAGCAGTCGGTGGGGGCTATGAGAGAGACCATAGATAATTATCTTGATTCACAGAGAGAAATTACTAATTATGTTCAGTCATTTTGGAAATCATATATTGACAATGTCCTCTGGACTCCCACAAGAAGAGCCATAGAGAATTATGCTTCTGCTGTAAGTAATACAACGGATGCCACAGTAGCAGCAATCAGGATTTACAATAACATAATTTATTCAAATACAGAAGCAATGAGGCTTTCACTGCAATATAATAGAGACAATGCAAGAGAAATGTCTAGAGTGTTTGTGAGCGCAGCCAAACAGTTAGAAAAAATATAAAATAAATATAAATTATAATAACACAGGTTAAACATTGGAGATGTTAGAACAGAAGGAACCTACGAACCAACGCGAGCAACAGCAGAAGGGCTACCGTCTAGAACTTGTCAAACGTGAGGTCCAAATATTGAATTGCATAAGAGATCAGGCACGAACAGAAAAGCAAATAGCCAAAATCGTTAGGCTTGATATCATTATAATTTCTCCACTAATTACTGAACTGATGCTTAAAGGCTACGTCGAGACAATTAGGAAGCGCAGGCTATTTTTCTTCTCAAGGGAATATTGCGTAATTACATTGGAGGGACTTGCAGCTCTTGAACATGCCAAGAACCCATTTGATAATTTAGTTGCGCTCATTAAAGAAAGGGCTGCTGAAACTATTGATAATATTGCAACAGATTCACCACTTCTGAAACTTGCGGTGATATCTGCTAAGGCAGTTTATAAGACTCTAAAGGTACTAATTTAAGAGTGCATTGAAGAGAAAATTTGCATTCCCTTATAAGGACTAACCATTCCACACCATCCGAAAGTAGATTCTTTTTACTTCAATGGAAAGTAGATACATATGAGAGCATGGGCAAGCAAGCAAGAAGCCTTTGTAGATAGAAAGCCATCAATCACATCTTCAAAATTGCAGAGAACGTCTAGAGTTATACAGTTGTCAGAGTTATCCTCACAATAAGAATAATAATAATTGTAGCACACCGGTAAATAGTATCAAGGTTATTGTTAATCATGGAAGCAAAAGAATCTGCAGTAGCAAAATCTAGAGGTTTCCAAGACGAGCATGATATGTCTGTCCCAGATGCTGCTTTACTTCAAGTGCTTTATAACCAGAAGAAAATTTCAAAGGATGAAGCAAACTATGTGGAAAATGAAGAACAACGTGAGCAGTCATGTATCAAATGCAAGTTCAACCTTGGAGACGAAGGCAAATGCCACATAGTAGAAGGACAAATCAATAACAAGAAAGGCATCTCAAAGTTTTTCTCGTCAAAAGGCGACGGGATGCTCCCAGGAGATATTGTTTGGATGTATGTAAAAGGATCTGGAAAGAAGTTAAAATATGAAGAAGGATACGTTATCGAAGAAGGCGCTCCAGGATTTCAATGCAAGGATTGCAAATACTATATGTACTCGGGTAATTGTCTGTTTATAGAAGGCAAATTCAAACCAGAGATGAGCTGTGGATTTATTGTGAAAATAGGACATGGTACAGATATTTAGAAGCCCCGGAGTTTAGAGGTTCGGTGCTACTGGAACGAATGGCTTGATGGGTGTTGTTGTTTTCCAAATCTAATCAAAAGGGAGAAAAAGCGCTCATATTGAGAAGAACTAGAATGTCAATGTTGAATGATGACATTGATAGGGGCACACAATGTCACTAAATGGCAATAACTACCATTTGTTACCAACAGTTATATAGCTAGTGCTTCATACAATCATTATGTCAGAAAAAAGGACGACAAGGGACGAAGGAACAATAACAACTACAAATAGACGAAACGAGGTCACCGATATTGTAAGAGATAATACTCTGCGCATAGTCGACGAAGTAGCAAAAGTTCAACCACAATTTACTCAGGCAATATCTAACCTACAATTAGACAATATCCAGACAATAAGAAACACCATTCAAACTGCATTTGCCAATCAGAAACAGGTCGAGTTTGGTCCGACCACCCCACAAACAGCGCACTTTTCAGAGCATATTGCAAAACAGTCTACAGAAGTGACGAACAATATAATTCGTTCTGTTGGTATTTTTAACCAGCTCAGTATAAATGCACTGGACTCAGCAAGAGAGAATCTAAAGATCTACAATAGGACTGCAGATGCAGTTGCAGACTTCAACAACAACATATTGAAGGCTTGGGCATCGTACTGGTATTCGCAACAACAGCAACACCAACAACAATTCTATAGGGCATAGCTCTATCATATTTTTTATACGTCTGTGCGGAGCTAGCATTACCTAGCTTGAAAGCATCGATAGAAAATTTTATCATCTGAAATCATTTTGAAATTGGACCAAGAAGAACAAGGTTATTGAATGGACAACAAGCGGTGTTGCAATTTTCACTGGTCAACTTTAATTGTAGGTTCAGAAACGGCCGGCCCAAGCAAAGGAAAGAGTTTGATCATCAAATTTATTTCTATAAAAGGTCAGCATAAAATGTGCGAATTTGAGCATCGAGGGTAGTCTGATAGTGGTTGGCTACCATTTCCATACTCAGAATTTATTTGGGACCAACTACAAGTCATTCGAAACATTCTCTCCGTTGTTGACATTGGAACTGCCATTACTACAATAAAGGAATTTGATGCTTGTGAAATGAGAGTAGAACACTCCAAATTGACAAAAAACCAAAACTCACTAGGTGTTGGTGGTTCAGCCGAGTCATACCGGCAGATTAATGCTATTTGTATTCAGGCGAGCGAATATATGGTTGTACATCACTTTGCAGGGCTCGAATATATAGTTGTAGCATGTACTACAGATAGAGAAAAAATGAGGTATAGAAGCAGAACAGAACTTGCCTCAAGCATTTTAGAGGCAGCAAACGGCAGAGCTACCAAGACCAAGATAATGTACAAGGCATTCCTCTCCTACGCACAATTAAAGGAGTATGTAGCATTATTGATGGAAAATAGCCTTCTGTCTCGAGACGGAGATAATTACAACATAACAAGTAAAGGAATTAGATTTCTTGAAGCTAGTCGACAATTGGGAAGATTACTTGAAGTACAGACGCAGCTGAGCAAAAAATAGAGATGAGTATAATATAGAAAGCAAAGTCAATGTTCTAACGAGAATAGAAGAATGAACAAGTATTATGTTCATGCAAGTAGTAGCAGTAATGGCATATTGCCAGCATTGTGACCTATATTAATTCAATACTCCTCTGCCTTTCATCAATACTCATGCTTATTCTTTTCTCTAGTTCCCTGAATAGCGAATATACGGATAATGTAAGATGACAACCATTCGAACGCAGATATGTTTATCCTATTAATGCGGGAAGAGCTGTTAACTATCAGCCTCAATAAAGCTGAAGAACTCAGTATCATGTCTTGAGTTAATGCTTCTGCTAACCCCACGACATTGTGAGATAAAGAGAAGTGGCGGATAGTTGAAGGTAGGTTGTTGAATTCAAACAAATATCGCCATAGCGTTATATTGTCACTCTATTCAACATTCTTGAATATACAAGTAGCTATACGAATTGCTTTCTTTTTTCGTCAACCGAGCTATATGCTCCTTGGTATGTATAATCAATATCGCGCGGTTGGCAAGCACTTGTCACAATATCTTTGGACAATAATTACACCCTCCAATTTAAATAATGCTTCAGTTGTCGCTATTTTTCCACAAGTAATGCAGAACCCCGATGAGTTTTTTGTAGTGCATGATGCAGGTCTTGTCTGGTATGGCCTTAGCATTATTATACTGCCTCTAGCTACTTCACGCCGTGCTCTCCTCAGGTACAATCATTGTCAAACTTGATGTGATGTTGGCAATTGCACGAATTTTCCTCACTGACTTTGCTATATCTTCCGCGGATTCTTGGCTCATCTTTGCTACTATGTCGTAGACACCGGACACCTGTACAGCTTTTGAAACACCAGACATGCTACTTATTTCATTGACGATTGCGGGTTCAGTGCCTATGTTGCAATTCAAAAAGAGAAAAGCATTCAACATATTTTACTATATTCTGCCTCGATTATAAAAGCAAAAGGAAACAAAGGTTAATAGGATTCATGAGTAAGTAGCGTTGAAAATGACAGAAGTATGTTTGTAGGGATTTTTCCATCACTCATGCAAGTTTCTTACATAGAAAAAGTAATCTAGTCGTTTGTCATCCCATTCAACTATGAGCTGCAGGCATTGGGCATGCAATGTGTCTGATTGCACGTGTGTAGGATGTGGTATTCGAATATGCCCATTATGTTTGAAAGAGCAAGTGTATTGTAGATGTGAAAACAAGCATGAGTGCTGTAAAGGC
>JALZFS010000073.1 GCA_030861405.1 Thermoproteota archaeon
ACTGCTGAAGGAATAAAACCGTATTACCACAAGGTCCATTATTGCTTTCTAGAGCTAGATCAGCCAAATATTGATCAGGGCATAGGGCAGGCTGTTGCTGGCAATCCAAAGGTATTACTAATCGTACCATATTTCTTGCACGAAGGAACACACATCAAAAAGGACGTCATTAATGAGCTGGATAGAGCTCTAAAAAAATATAATTTCAACAGTGCATTCTTGGGGCTTCACCTTGGAGTTGATGAAAAGCTGGTTAACATCATGGCGGAGAGGACAAGAGACGTGGAGAGGCGAGTTCATGTCTGACAACTATAAGAGTAATGAACCCTGCCATGGGCCTCACAACCCGCAATATAGCGAAAATGCTGCACGCAGAGCGATGTCGGCTAAAGCGCTTGATATTGAGAAGCGAAGTTTTGAGATTATAGAATCAGAGATAGGCGGTAATCATCAGTACGACGAAATGCAGTGGGCCATCGTGAGACGCGTAATACACGCGACGGCAGATTTTGACTTTGCTATCAAGCAAAAAATTGTGTTCCATCAGAAGGCGATAGAGTCTGCTTTCAATGCTATCAGGAGGGCTTGTGCAATTGTTACCGACGTGGATATGGTGCTTGCTGCAATAAGCAAAAAATCAGTTGGTGATCTTAAGCTTAGGACGGTATGCTACATTTCGGAAGCATCGGTAGCTGAAGAAGCCCGCGTGTTGGGCAGAACAAGATCAGAGATTGCTATGCGAAGGGCGGCAAAAGACATGGACGGCGGAATTGTCGCAATAGGGAATGCCCCAACTGCGCTATATGAAGTGATCAAGATGATAACGGAAGGAGTCACAGAACCTGCACTTGTAGTTGGAATGCCAGTTGGATTTGTGTCTGCCGCTGAGTCAAAAGAAGAGCTTGCAAAAATGAACAAAGTGCCATTTATAACGAATATGGGCAGGAAAGGGGGTAGCTCTGTGGCCTCCTCAATAATAAACGCAATGCTGCTTTTGTACCAAAACAAGCAATCACTTGCGTGAATACCGTACACAAGACCGCACGAGTCGCTCGGCCAATTTCTTATTTGCAAAATGCAGGTGCATATACGCAGCTATGCCGTTATCATTTACGATGAAACCATCCTTTTGACCTGTAACGCCTTTTCCTTTTTCCATCGAATAGGCGAACCTTGAATCTCTTGCTATGTTTTGAATTGAAGAATAGTGAAATTCATGTCCGCGAATACGGGCTCTACCGAATAACGCCCCGTTGGATTCTGCCTCAGTATAGTTCAGTGTCAGAGCTTGCGTCATCACAGTATCAGCTTGCACAATCCCAATCATCTTCCTTGATTTTTTCTCTCCTCTGAATCCGCTTATTGAACGTGTAAGATACATGAGCCCCCCGCACTCGCCGTAGATTGGCATACCTCCATCCACTGCATTTCCGATTGATCTTATCATAGACCTGTTCTCTTCAAGCTGGTCTGCAAGGACCTCAGGGAAGCCCCCTCCAATAATAATCCCATGCATGTCTTGAGGTAGCTCTTGCCCGTGCACGGGACTAAAGAATACAAGCTGTGCCCTGCACATTTTTAATGCATCAAAGTTATCAGAGTAGTAAAAGTTGAAGGATTCGTCAAGCGCGACAGCAATTCGAACCACGGGTTGCAGCAGCTTTCTGTCCATCGGGACTTTTGGAACCTGAATATTTCCACAGAGACTCAATATTTTATCGATATCAAGGCAGTCCACGATGTACTTCGCTATACCCAAAACCACATTCTGTTTTTTGGTTACTTGGAGCTCGGATGCAGGGACAAGCCCAAGATGACGCTCTTCCATTTTGGCCTCGGTGTTGCGAGGGATTAGACCTACCACTGGAGCCTTGGCTAATCCTCTAAGTGCCTCCGTGATGTACGATGCGTGCCTCTGGCTCGCAATATTGTTTAGGATGATACCTGCTATGTTTACTTTCCTATCGAAATGCAAAAAGCCAAGTATGATGGCAGCTATAGAGCGGGCACCCTTGCTTGCATCGACGACGAGTAGTACTGGAGCGTCTAAAAGTTTGGCCACGTGAGCTGTGCTGGCGAAGTCGTTCTTACCAGACATTCCATCAAATAATCCCATTACTCCCTCTAGCACCGCTATGTCGGCACCCATGCATGCAGAGACAAAGCAATCAAGTACACCTTGTCTTCCCATCATCCACACATCAAGGTTACGTGATTGCCTATTTGTGACAAAAGTATGGTAGGACGGGTCTATAAAGTCTGGACCAATCTTGAATGGTTGTACTTGAAAGCCCTTTTTACGAAGAGCATACATGATTGCAACTGCGACAGTAGTCTTGCCAACTCCGCTAGTTGTTCCTGCAATGACAATCTTGCGTACTTGCATTTGCGAATATTCATCACCATTCATCGAGACACGTATAGATGTTCTGTCAAATTATGGAATTAGCCTAAGACGAACAGACCAAGAAGGGCAGATCGAAGACATGATGATGATCATGATGATGAGAGCAAGAATAGACCTTTTCTTTCAAAAAATGCAATCAAGTGATAGAAAAGTAATGGGACACACTCCTAAATTTCATGTTCCAAGCATACGATAATCTGTAACACAAAACCGTAATCCGAAGCACCCTAAACTACTCTATCTCGGCAGTTCGGTGGGTACATAAGGTTAGTTTTTATCTTCAGTTCCTGTACCCTAGCCTCTGAATGCAAGAAAAAGGTATGGTGATAGTCTATACTGGAAAGGGAAAAGGAAAAACTACTGCAGCACTTGGGATTGTATTACGAGCTGTAGGATATGGCTACAAGGTCGGTATGATCCAGTTTATCAAAGGCGAATGGTACTACGGCGAACTTACGAGCTCAAAAAGGCTTGAGCCAGAATTTGAGATGATAGCGGCAGGAAAGGGTTTCGTGGGTATAATTGACGATGACCATCCTATTGAGGATCACCAGATGGCCGCAAGGAATGCCGTCGCTCTTGCACAGGAAAGACTTGCTTCTGGTGCCTACGATATCCTGATACTAGATGAGATAAATTATGCTGTGAAGTTGAATCTTATATCCGAGCAGGATATCCTCAAATTAATCTCAAATAGGCCAGAAAAAACCACTCTAGTCTTGACCGGAAATTACGTCCCCGAATCAGTTATTGCTGCCGCCGACTTGGTCACTGAAATGCGGGAGATCAAGCACCCTTACCAGAAGGGCATAAGAGCAAAAAAAGGGATTGACTTTTAGTACTTTATCTTGTATGTCAGCCCATTATAAATAATGGCAACAAAGAAAATATCTGGCAGCAACAAGAGCAAAGCAAAAAGGAAGACGAGGAGTGGATCCAAGCATATGCAGACCAAGAGCAAGAAAAATATCAGAACAACAACCAAGAAGAAGAAAGTTGCAATTAATATCGAGCGTTCAAGTGGAAGAAAGGAAAAATTTGATACTAACAAGATGACCCAGACAACAAGTAGGTCAGGTGTACCATTCATGATGGCAAGAGATATTGCCCAAACTGTGTCGAAAAAAATTATAAGTTCAGACTCTGGGCGAAAAAGTGATGGTGGGGCGGATGAAAAGACTGTGGCTGCGGGAAACGTAAGAAGTATGATCGCTGAAGAATTGCGAAATAGAAACGAACAAGCCAAAGCTTCATCTTATGTAGGAGAAGCACCTGAGAATGTACAAAGTGATATTGGAGCCCCGGGGTCAGAGTACATAGCCCCTATCGGAAGTGCAGATACACGACAGCATGAAGCTTACCGGGCCGACCAAGACAGTGTAACACATGATCAGAGTAAGCGACATCAATCTTCGACTTGAGATCGACCAGGCAATTGGGTTAGCTAATGTCAATAGGATAAAGAAGCTATATAGTTCAAAAGAATGAACACTATATGAAATTAAACGTGGGCTCCATCGCCTGCATTGCGCACAATTCGCAAAGATAGTAATACATAGTCTATGAACAATCCTAGATTTCCGACAAAAGATAAAAACAAAATCTTAAAGTATGCCATTTGGCCCGGTTGTATATCGGATTATCAAATGGCTGCCACTGATGAGATTCAAAGGCTTCCCGATGAAGGAGAGATTATAATTGCTACTGTCAGACAGGTTACAGGCCACGGGGCTTACGTGACTCTTGATGAATACAACAACATGACGGGCTTTCTCCACATCTCGGAGATTGCCACCGGCTGGATCAGAAACATTGAGCGCTACGTCAGACCAAAGCAAAAGATTGTTCTCAAGGTAATTAGAGTAAATAAAGCAAGAGGCGAGGTGGACACATCACTAAAGCAAGTAACTACTGAAGAACGCAAATTGAAGCTTATAGAGGTAAAAAAGAGCGAAAAGGCCGCAGCGTTCTTGGATTTTATAAAGTCAAAACTCAATTTGACGGACCAACAAGTTCATGAGATAGAGGACAAAATACTCCAAAAATACGATTATGTATACGATGCATTTGAAGCCGTAGCAAGAAAGGGCCTCGATAGTATCCAAAACGTGAGCCTTACTCCGGAAGTTAAAAAGGCCATAGAGGAAGCAAGCAAAAGGATCCCCATTCCACAAGTAGAAGTAAGCGGCATTATGGAGATAAGTTCCAAAAAGCCGGATGGCATTGAAGTTATCAAGAACACGCTAGCAGCTGTTGAGGGTAGTAAAGGAGGTGCAACTACTACAATATCATACATTGGTGCTCCGCGCTACAGAATCGTTGTAAATGCTGAAAACTTTAAGGTTGCAGAAAAATATATGAATAATGCGATTGAAAAGACACGATCTACTATAGAAAAGCAGCACGGCACATTTAGTTTTGTGCGTCAAGAATCGAAAAAGTCGCACCAATTGGTTTAGGAAAAAAATTGAAGCACCTTATACGTAAGTGCCCTGCGTGTGGCAACTATACCCTCAAGCACCAGTGCCCAAAATGTAATTCTACGACAGTAGATGCACACCCACCAAAGTACTCTCCTGATGATAAGTACGTCCGCTATCGCATAGCAGACAGATATAAACAACAAGAACAGCACTCCTGAACGATTTTATAAGTATAGAATAGACATCTATATCCGTCCAGATGCACTTTGCTATAGCCGGCGCAGGGGTTGCTGGAAGTTATCTTGCTAAGATGCTTCAAAATCGAGGACACGACGTCGATGTCTTTGAGGCAGCAGAGAAGGAGCAGCACTGGCCTGTCTGTGCTTGGGGGGCATCTAGGCACATGCTTGAGCGGTTTTCTGCCCATGCGGGCCTTGACTTTAACAATTACATTTACCATGTCGGACGACGCCTCAAGATAGAGCTGCCAAACAACAATGAAGAAACTCTTGAATTGAAAGGTCTTGCAACCTATGATAAGCATTCCTGGGAAAACGACTTGCTAAAGGATGTCAGGGTGAATTATGGAGTCAAGGTGACCCGGGGAACCCTACCCTCTAACAAGTACAATTACATTATCGATTGTACAGGCTTGCATCGAACACTCTTGCCAAGGTCGGACCAGGACTTTTTGATACCAGCATACGAATACCTGCTTGAAAATACACATGGCCTAGATGAATTTTATGTAATCAGTTACAAAGGCGCAAAAGGATATTTCTGGTATTTCCCACTGGGCCAGGGGCGTGCCTACGTAGGAGCCGGCGACATTGATAAGAAATATTATGGCGTCGAAGCCTTTTTCAACAAACATCCAGAAGCTAAGATAATTAAAAAAATAGGCAGGCCGATTAGACTTGCGCCTCCAAAGCGCATGGAACCATTCTATGACGGCAATATTATTGGTGTGGGTGAGTCGATAGGATGCGTCTTTCCAATGCTCGGTGAGGGGATAATCCCATCTCTTATCTGTTGCGATCTATTCTTAGATGTGCTTGACTCAGACGGAGACAGATTTGACTTTAGGCAGTACAGAAAGATGGTGCTTGATAGGTTTGGCTATTACGACGACGTTTATAGAATTGTAAGGCTCAAGATGGATGGCAAATTGAATACTGTGCGGCACCTAGCTCTTATGATGAGCATGTATCGAAATATGAAGAGAGAAGAGAAGCGTTTTGGATTTGAGGTCAGCCTTGACAAGATGACCCGGCTCGTGAACGCTTTATAGCAAGAACGTGGGAAAATAAAAAGTCAGACTAATTAGATAACCAAAAAGATCTATATCATTCCTAAGAACAAACAGATGTCTTGCTGCTATTGATCCTAAATTTTCACTGACTTTTCAAACCTTTCTCCTAATGCATGCACGATAACCAAGAAAAGTATTCTTGCCACTAGGCTTTTGCAGACTTTGAGGTTAAGTGGCATCGTGGCGATATATTTGCACAATTTCCATTGTATGTCATCTTTCTTTACTTTGTAAAGGTCTCCTCGGGTCCGACGCCGGAATCCGTGGTGGGAGGAGCAGCTGCTGGTATGTATGGCTTTTTGAGGATGTCAGTATTTTTACCTGGGAAGGAAGTTGTTAAACTCTCAAAAACTCCGAGCGCATTTCTTGCTATTTTTGCTATTTTTCAGCTGCCGCTACTTAGGACAATGTGGCATCTACACAAAGACATCTTTGCACTTGCAAACATGATGTTTGCATTCTCTATGCTTGCAGGTCTTCTGCAAAGCTTGGTCTTTGCTGCAGTTGCGGTGACTGCAGATAAAATGATAGGATCACTGCTTTATCTGTCACTCACGGCCTATTCAGCCGTGAAAAGACTCAGAAATTAATTTTAACAGGTGCGTCGCGGCGAGTATATTTTGCACTTTGGTGTTCGTAAGCTATGGAGGCCTGACGGTCGATTTAATACTCACAATAACAACAACTAATAGTTCTAGCACAGGGGGAACGATACATCTCAACTCTATACACCGATCAACCCCGCTATCCTTTTAGGAGTCATGAACGGGTTAATTGCCGCGCCTGCGCGGCAATTAGCTTTTTTGCAATGAAAAACAGCCTACTAAGAATTTCGTTATCTTTTTGTATTGGAGGATCATTCTCGTGATTAGTTCTTCCAAATAGCCTACTTCCTGCAGATGAGTGGATAGTATTGATGGATCTTTTACTCTCAATCTTTGCTGCTTATGGTATCATACATCTTGTTGCCACGAAGTTTAGAAAGAGGATTTTACTTCTCTAGCTACGTTGTCAATAGTTGTAGCAGCATTCGTAGTTAAAGGGCCGTAGTACTCTTTACTGCCATCTGATAATCCGTTCATACTGTTTGGGGCCGCTAGGACACATAACCAAAATTTTCGACCTGTCTCAATGCAGTTTAATTCAGTTGACATACAAGATAGCAAGAACCTGCTATTGGCGATTGCATGGTTAAACGAAAATACAGAGGACAATTCAGTAATTGTGGGCGAAAAGCATTGTCGGGGCTTTATGGAGCCATACCTAGTTGATGGTAGGACGTACCTTTTTCAGATGACCCAACTTCCATTGCTGCTGCACTGCAGAAGCAAAGCAGCCCTACGTACCTTCTTTCTGCACAATGAAGCCCACAGACCGCATTTAGTATACAAGAAAGGGGCATGCAAAAATAATGGCGGTTACCTAGTGACAGTAAAGTCTAACTTAGAATACAGGATTTCATTCAGCAATTTAGAAATTACTATATATTCCTTTAATATACAAGAAAAGGGAGTGAGAGTAATTGGGTTCGCGACAAGCATATAGATCATTATTATTTTCATACTGTTATGTGTCATTCACGGGACAAAACATATCTAGACGTTGCTCAAAAGGTGTTTTATAGGTCTCGTTAACAAAGACCTCTTGTTAGTTTCAGCAACTATGGCTCGAGCGTGCTTCTGTTTGTTTTTCTCTGATAAGATCTTGACTTAGCTCTTATCGAACTCATGAGGAACTGTGGCTGTGTATCTTTTTTCAAGCTCCATAAACTTGCCCAGGTCTACGAAACGGTTAAAGTCTGTGAAAGTAATCATCATTCTACGGGTATCTTTTGTAGTACCTGTCCGTTTAAGCTCTGTTAGCACCTCTCTCATCGCATATGTTGCGCTATAAAGTGCCGATAGTGGAAAGACTGCCATCCTATAACCAAGCTTCAAGAGTTCTGATGCAGGCAGATTCGGGGTGACGCCATCTTCTATCATATTTGCGACAAGTGGTCCTCCGACTTCATCAGCCACCTTTTTTAGCTCATCAACTGATCTGGGCGCTTCTATGAATATCACATCTGCTCCAGCCTTTCTGTAGGCTTTGCCGCGTTCTATTGCTTCCTCAAGACCTATCGGTGCCCTTGCATCGGTTCTTGCCACAATGATAAACTCTTTGCTCTTGCGTGCCTCAAGCGCAGCCCTGAGCTTTGGTAAATACTCGTCTTTGGATATGACTTCCTTTCCTGTCATGTGTCCGCATCTCTTTGGCCATACTTGATCTTCTAGAAAAATTCCTGCAGCGCCCATACTTTCAAGGTCTTGTACAAGCCTCCAGACATTGAGAGGGTTACCATATCCAGTATCTGTATCAACGAGAACTGGCACGCTCACAGCCCTGACTATTCTTCTGGCATTGTCGATTGTTTCGCCAGCGTTAAGCAACCCAAAGTCAGGCATTCCAAGCATCGCCGCAGAGGATCCGTACCCGGTTTGAAAAATTGCCTCAAAACCTACCTGCTCCGCAATTCGGGCACTAAGTGCATCAAATACGCCCGGCAAGACAATTATCCTATTTTTATCATTTAGCTGATCCCTCAACGAAGCTCTAGGTTTGTTTTCCATTAGTACAGAGTGCAGGCAGCGAATATTATATTAGCTTAGCTTTAGACTGGCCACTCGCCAGGTGTTATCAGCTCTACAAGGTTGCTGGCAGGATCTCGGAAATAGATGGATTTAGAATTGCTTTTCCAAATAACCTCCTTTTCGATGGAGACGTTATTGTTTATCAGCCGCTGCTTCCAATGAGGGTAATCTTGCTCCTCGATCTCTAACGCCAAATGAATACTCGATGGAGGACTAATTGTACCGTGTGTTGGGAGGTTCTTATTATCAACCATAGTTTTGGAAGGATTGAATAATAAGAGCATGCTCTTGCCAGCCTTTAGGAAAATTACCTTATCCGTTTCTTCTTCAATTGGCAAGAGCCCGAGAACATCGACATAGAACTCCTTCATATTTTTGAGGTCAGAAGAATAGATGCATGTCTCGATGATCCTGTTTATTTTCATGATGATTGTTGTTGTTCTGGTTCAGCTGACATAATCTCATAGTTCCCATCAGCGTATTTTACAAGAAATATTTGGCATCTTCTGCATTCGTACTGTTTGACTGGAGGGTCATGCAGCACGGATCCGTTAAGCCATACCATGATTGCGCCGCAATTTGGACAGTTCATCATGTATGTGATCGAATTGATTATTTACATTTAATATGTCTTGTCCTCAGCTTTTATTACATCATTCCGTATCATTTTTGTTCTTATAATACCTCCATCGTAGAGAAGGACGAGTGCTGAAAAAGACTGTATGAGCATGCCTGTCTACAAATTAATATATCCTATTGTTATTCTCAAAGGCATACCATAAACGCAGATAGATAACGAACGGATCTGATAACTTGAAGGAATCTATTGTATTTTCTTCAGCATAATCTCGTTCCTTACTTCTTCCCTCTCTTCCATCAGATATGATATCCATAAACATACCTAAAAATCTATATAGCCACATTGTTTCAAACACGGGATGCCATGAGGACAATACAGGACTTATATTTACCGATCAACCCATGGCTTTTTTAATCCGTCTAGTCTGAATGTCATGATTGATATCTCTTGACGAAGCTTCAGAGCTCATCGGATTATGCAGAACAGCTGTTGAAAAGTATTTGGAAGATTCCATAGTGATCAAGCCGCCACAACAACAAAGTTCTGATAAGGCAGGGATTTTTGTAACACTCAACTATCTGACTACAACTAAACAAGAATACTTGCGTGGGTGTATTGGCTTTCCCCTCCCGCAAAAGGGCCTGTATGAGTCGGCAGTAGAGGCTGCAATTGCAGCCGCAACAC
>JALZFS010000109.1 GCA_030861405.1 Thermoproteota archaeon
AATGCTGCGCTCTTTATATGTTATGGAGAAATGTCACTCTGAAATGTTATTTAGCCAGCCAGGTAAACGTAAGTCACATTCAGATCTGGTTCTCAAAATATGGAAGAATCATAGCTAGCCTAGACTATGACACATGTATACAATCATGACACGATGAGAGGTAAGGACAGAAAGTAGAATAAATGTTGCAGGGTCTTGTATGACAACTTTCCAAAATTAGTATAATTCGATGCAATCGTTACCTCATAGGTGAAATAGCGTGGATAGGCTGGGACTTGAAGTTGGGGCCTCAGCCAGAGCTCACTTTTTACATCACCATTAATGATATAGTTATCACTGATCATCATATCTAAATAGTGTAATATTGGTCTTCCCTACTCTGCCTTCAGATGCGAGTGAATGAGAAGAGTGAGGATCCATGATCCAAATAGTAGCAGCTAGCTGAATTACCGGCTCATTTTATAATTGTAGCGATCAAATGCGTAAGATGGATGAGAAAGGTCTATTGCAAGCGAATACCAGAATTATTCCAAATCTCCTCGTCTTACCCTTATCCCTTCATTCTCAAGTTTGGTTAATAGACCATCTACCTTCCGTAGTGTATTAATGGTGCATTCAGGAACATGCCATTTGCTGCGTCTTCCATTATTCTACTTAAGACCATGCGAATAGAGGAGATTTTGGTTTAGATCGGCAAAGCCATTAATAAGTTCGGCACTCATCTCTTTGATCACTATGATAGCGGGCTTCATTGGTCTCAGTGGGCATGTATGATCCGTTGTTAATTGGGTCGATGCCAAAAAGTTCTCAATAACAATAAGAAGTATCTATAAAATATGCTTGTTAATATACAGGAAGTTAGTGCCAAACAGCATATGAAAGTAATCTTTCAAGATCCTACTTTTTCACTTCAGTTGCTCAGGACAATAAGTGAGACATATTATAAAGGAGCAGACGTGGGCGAATGTCTATCTACTGCATATAGAATAAAAGAAGGAGACTTCGAGAGCTGGCATCAAGAGTGGCTCAAGACAGCGGAAAGAGTCAAAAAATATGCGGACGAGAGCCTTGGGGCTGGTCATAGAATAAGTGCACGTGAAGCTTATCTTCGTGCTTGCAATTACTACAGGGCAGCAGAATTTCTTCTCATGGATCCTGCTGATCCAAGAATTCAGAGTACATGGGGAAAGAGTAAAGAATGCTTTAGTAAAGCAGCAAATCTTTTTTCGCCACCTTTTGAACCTATTGAAATACCATATGAAGGAAATACTACTCTACCAGGATATTTCTATCGTGTAGATAATGACAGCAATAGAAAGACCCCTAGACCTACTTTAATAGCTCATGGCGGCTTTGATTCAACTTTAGAGGAACTTTACACATCTGCAGCCGCTCCTGCATTAGAAAGAGGCTATAACTGCCTAACCTTTGAAGGTCCTGGTCAAGGTGCACTAATACGTAAACAAAAGATTCCGTTTAGATATGATTGGGAAAAAGTAGTATCACCTGTTATAGATTATGCTTTGAGCAGAACACAAGAGATAGATGCTAAACATATAGCATTAATGGGAATAAGTATGGGCGGTTACTTGGCAGCAAGAGCGGCGGCTTTTGAGCATCGAATTGCAGCTTGCATACTATATAATGGTGTTTTTGATGGTTATGATGCACTTGCATCAAGTTTTCCTAGGTCTTTACTAACTGCAATAGAAAATGGTAAGCGAGAAGTTGTAAACACAGTAATTGACATTCTCATGAGTTCAGATCCAAATATAAGATTTAACATGATGCATGGAATGTGGACAACAGGCGTAAATTCCCCATTTGAACTCATAATGAGTTCAAAATCTTACAGCATAAAAGATATTGCAGAAAATATTAAATGTCCTACTTTAGTCCTCGAGGCGGAGAAAGACGATTCATTTCCGGGGCAACCAAAAAAGGTATATGATGCACTTATATGCCAAAAGAAATACATTTTGTTTACATCAGAGGAAGGTGCGGAAGAGCATTGCCAATGTGGCGCTCCAGCTCTTTCGAATCAGAGGTTATTTGATTGGTTGGATGAAACATTTGTAAAGTAAAGTTCATGAATGAACAGGAAGATGTTAATACTAAATGGCTAAGTATCGGCTACGTTCATGCTCTTACTACCTGAGCATTACAGACTACAAAATGTCGAAAGTTTATGAGTGTGCCTTTTACATAAAGCAGAAATTGCAGGTTCAATGATTATACTGCTTCTGGATCGCCAGATAAAGTTTTCAAGCAGCATTTTGTACAAATGAATATAACATTGGAGAGTATAAAATGAGTAGGTATGTGAAGTCATTACATGTTGCGAGAATTCAAGACTTTGTACAGAGCTGCTAAAATTAGCAGTTCTATTATCTAATGAGCAAAAGTCAGTACTCTTGAATTAGGCTGTCCAATGAAAATGGGAAGAAGTCAAATAGCTGTTTTTTAGTATACTATCTTATCAGTCCTTTAGTTTTTCCTCTGCCTTCTTCTTCTCATATTGAGTGTCTAAATCCCTATCTGGATCTTCCATCTTTGCGCCCATTGCCCTTGCACCTGCTTTTATCTTGTCCCCGGTATCTTCCAAATCTCGTTCAGCTTCACTTTTTGTACCCACTTCCCTGCTCACTTCTTGTTTTCTCACATTTCCATATTCGTCAGTCTTTACTTCCTTCTTTATCTTTTCTTCTCTCTCGCTCATTTCTGATTCAAATTACATAGCTGCTTGTACCTAAAATAGCTTGCACAGGATTTATCGATATGCAGAAGGAGGAAGACTCTAAGATCTCTTCTGCATGGATGCCATAGCGTTATTGGGCACTATGTCTGAGTTGACGCTGTAGTAGTATTCATAGGAGGCTCTTGCAGCGATGGTATCTTTACTTATGGTATTTCGCTATCTCCTCTCGCGTAGATGATAAATGCGCTTTCGTCGGGTCAGAAACATTCGTCTCGAACTAATTGCAGCATACAATCAAGTAGCACTGGTTTTAGCATTACAGCCATTTGATTCAAAAAATTGCTGTTTTTCTTGTGCCGCCGATGTTATTGATTATAGGTCTACTGTGGGACTAGTTAATGCATAATTAGGATTTGAGTTGGCTTATATCGATGATGCTGGTTGGTTTTGAAAAAACTTATGGTAATCAATAATTTAGAGCTCTGAATTAAGCCTTTTGAATGATAGGGAAGAGTATATTTCCCGTTTCCCTACTATCTATCTTTAAGCCACGCTGAATCCAGAAGTGCTACCATAAGTCACTTGCTAAGATATTAGTATAGTGCATTTATGAAAGCAGAATATGAGTAATGAAAACATCACATATATGAAAGATTGCCGCAAAAGGGCAAGCTATTTAATCACTCGGAATAGGAGTGAGCAGAGCAGGGACATGAGAAAGATAAGTCTATACATCGCTTCCAGCCTTGACAGTTACATAGCTAGTGAGGACGGCAGCATCGATTGGTTGTTTAGCGACATCGATTATGGCTACACGAAATTCTATAATTCCATCGATACGATCCTTGTTGGAAGAAAAACGTATGATCAATCTTTAACATTTGATGAATATCCATACAAAGGAAAAAAAGTATATGTTTTCAGCCATAGCAGTGCATCGAAGATGAGAAAAAACCATCAAGATGTCGAATACATTAATGAAGATATTCCGGTCTTTGTGAGGCGTCTAATCCAAGAAACACCAGTTGGCAAAAAAGGCATCTGGCTATTAGGCGGTGGAGAAATAGTATCAATTCTGCTAAATGCAAATTTAATAGACGAAATTATCCTATCTATTCATCCAATCATTCTTGGAAAGGGTATACCTCTTTTTAGAGATATAAGAAAACATGTAAAGTTGCAACTGCTAGAATCTACTCCTTTTAGAAGTGGGTTAGTGCAAATATGCTACAGGGTGGCCAAGGATTAGATATAGCGTACTGGGATAAAGTTTGATATAATACGAAGGATATATTGGACATTTTGGCCAGCAATATCCTATAACTAGCTCAAAATAATGTCATAATGATAGCAATTGACAGGAGGAGACCTGGTGGGTTTAAGCCCGGACTACTAGCAGTTCAGAAGAGCTCTTATATGACTACCATAAGATAAGAACAATTAATGAAGTAGGGTTACCAGATGCAGGATGCTCATCTCGCTTATTTATCGACCAGGTTTAATAGGTGGAGGCATATGGCTAATATTACCATGTCTAACTGCTTTCGTATATAGAATGATACCAGAACCCTCCATCAGACAGCAATTGGAAGAAAGGCTCCACAAGATAGATACCACATATTATAATAATTTGAATGATAAAGAATCTCCAATATCTAGACAGATAATAGAGCAAGTAGCAAGAGATGCAATTCTAAAGGCTGAAGAATATTTCAAAAAAGGAACGACTGAAGACGCGATGTATGGGAGAATGTATAGAAAGATAGCTAAAGATTTGCTAGAAGGACTCCCTCTTCCTTAAATTAGTTAAACTATTTTTGGTCACCTTCCAGTAACCATAATTGACTATGAGGGAATCTTGACCGCATGAGATAGGCGCATCAACTTGAGCAGTTCTGCTTCTCATTTGAAATGTAGCCATAAAAAGAGAGCTATTCAAATTCATCCTGTTTTGCTTTGCTCCAAATTAATTGCATACAAGGAACAGAAAAATTGTAGACTCCTTGTCCCGTCTAAATGCTCTTGGCTAACCCTCAATTCTTTAATTCCGTATTACAACCATTATCCTATATGGTATATGGTGTTCCACTCATCATGGAGAAGTCAAACATTATTTTGCAGCAGTCGTACATTTCTATGCGTTGATCTTGGATTATAAAAAGGATCACTAAAGTATACGGGACAGATGAGTAATGGTATGCCAAGGAATTCGGTCATACTCAAGGACCACATTTAGATAATATTTTTACCTAATAATTAATCAAAGCCTTATTTTGCTCTGAAAACGTATCCTTTGTCTTGGCATTATGAGAACATCTTTACCATCGTTGATTTCATCACGGTCTGCTATAGGACTCGCATCAGCAATCGCTGTCATTCTTTTAGCTGCCAATTTTACAATAACTAACGCCCAACAACAATTGACCACTCAACCTAGAGAAATTGAGAATGGAGGAACAGCAACAAGAACATTTCAAAGCACGACTGATGGCTTCAGATTACAGGTTCCCAAAGGCTGGGTAATTCATACTGTCAATAATTCAGCCTCCAGCGTTGAAGCAGAGGGACTACAAGGCTATAGAATACTAGCTCAACTCTGCCAGGGGGAACAACAACGAGAAGCAGTTCCCAATGCTAATAGTAGCAATAGTATCAGCACCAATAATAGGTGTCAAGTAGGTCAAGGAGAAGAAGTAATATACCTTGTTAGGTATCCTGACCTAAATGCAAGACTCCAATTAGTTAATAATGCTACTAGTCACAATATGACAACGGATAATATTCTATCATATCACCTACAGAAGCTTCAGCAAGTTGGTTATAGAGGCATCCATATTGTAAATAGCACACAGACAACGATAAACCTTACAAATGCAGAGACAAACCAAACAATGGCAAAAGTGCCAGCCAAGCTTGTAGAAATAACATACAGTACTAACCTTGCCCCCCAGGAGATAAAAAGAGGATACTTTATTTTGACTGCTACAAATGCAACAACTCCCAACCCCGGGACGACAAAAGGATACAGTGTCTTTTACGAGGGCACATCTATTGGAGCGCAGCAGAGAACAACTAGGATATCTAACAATTTACCCGCGCCGATATCACTACCTCCAGCAGTCAGGCAGGTATTTGACTCATTTGAGCTTATAGCAGCTCCACAAGTAACACCACAACAACAAACAGCCGAAACGACCGGAGGGACAGAAGATAGTAATAATGGAGACAATGGAGGAGATCATGGAGAGCATGACAATGATGGAGCGCATGATAACAGAGACAATGGAGACAATGGAGGAGATCATGACAGTGAGAATGGAGAGCGACATGACCAAGGTGACGGCAACAGAGGACATGGACTGGCAAAGAGGATAATTGGCGAGACGGAAGACATGCTGAAGAGGTTACTTAAGTAGACAAGTATGAACCAATGTAGAAGCCACAGCAGAAGATCAGTCAAAGACTATGAGAAGTAGATGAGTACCCAATAGCATACTGGAGAAACATTATCTTCATAATTAATAAGCTCGGATATCATTTCGGAGATGTCTGTGATTATCTTTGTATTAATTGGAGCGTAGTCAGTTAGATGGGCAGATTTGAATGTCTGGGTTTCTTCGTCTGAAGGTTAGTCTTTGCAGACAATAAGCAAGAATGCTGCTGTTAGCATAGATTTCCCCCTCTAGAATGGCTCTGCGATAACAGATGTGCCATCAAATCGGTATTATGGAATCGGGTTATCGGCAAATCAGCCTAGCCGTACTCGTCTGAATTTTGCACATTAATTGCAAAAATCATTCTAACTTACCTCTTTTCCAATTTCTTTGTATAATTGTGAAAAGTTTTTCCATTAGAACAGAGCAGAGCTATCGAAACTAGAAGCTCGGTAGATTTCTTGAGAAAAGCTAAGATTATAGTAGTATAAAGGTACCTACTTTGTCAAGCAACCTTGACTGTCTGAACTTTATGCCTTAATTGGCATATTCACTGAAATCAAATGGGATATGAATTTATGCAGACTGCACGCTATTATTTGTCATATCCAGTATTGTTTGTACTATATTACGTGACCTCAAGGTCTCGTTTGTCGTCACCATCACCATCTGAAAAGCCCTCAGAGAACAGAAAGAAGATATTCATACTATTGGTTATAGTCGCAATAGCAATAATAACTGCTGTTGCAGCGATAACAGGGCAGTTTTTTATTCAGCAACGACATCAACAACAGAACCAGGAAATACCTAATGTGAAGTTTATGACATTTAAAGTAGATAAGCAGAAAATAGCAGTTGGAGAAAGTACCAACGTTTTGATCAATGTGCAAAATTCCGAAGGTAAAGCAATTGATAATGCAAGAGTAGTAATGACTATTGAGCCATCGGGCTATGAATCATATTTATCAATAAGCAACAGTACTATAGAATTGCCGACATTCCTTGGCAAAGATGCAAGGACAGGGGAGGTCAAAGATTCGATAACTGCCATAGCATCTCCAGCAAAAGAAGCGGTCTATGTTGTGAAGGGGATGGTTTTTGTGAAGGATACTCAAACAGACATCAAAGAATTTCCTTTAACCATACATGAGTAGAAGACAAGTAGAATGTATATAACCCTCCTTCTTCATTCAGGCAGATATCTTTCGCTTTCCTATTGGAGAAGTAGGTTTTGTAGGAGGTGGCTGCTCAAAACACGACCCATTTAATGCAGTAATTTCCAGATCAGTAAAATGGCGATGGCGACGTTTAACTCGTGTCAATGCGCAAAACCCTTCTTACTTCGCTTATGGTTAACCATGCTCGGGTTTCATAGCAGCTTTTGCATCCAATCGTGGAGTTTATCTTCGCAGGGGAACAATTCGATATTACTCTATAATGGCGTAGGTGATCTTGATACGGGTTTTGTAGTGGCACTGCAGATTTAGAAGGCGCATCTATTACATCAAGAATGTTTTTCGACTCATCTTTACATCCGCATGCTCCAACTATGCTTTTTGATAATATGTCATCCAGTCCAGATGTACCCTCATACTCCATATTTCGGGGTTTCAAGATGCCTATTGACTTTTGGAAAGCCTTGGACTTTAAGATAGTTATTGTTTGTTTAGAAAAATCCTCAACCTCTTGTAATGCTGTTGATGTTGTTGTTGTTGATACTGCTATTAGTGTTATTGTTATTATCAGTATTCTTCATAAGGGCTGCTGAATTTGATCTTAGTACGCTCGGGGCGACTAGCAGCATCACTATAACTGCTACTGCCAATGCACCTAGTACTATGAGAACCGCCATCATATTTATTCTATCATCAAGATAGTTCATATCCTTTGGATAATGCCACCTCATTAATGTAATAGGTGCTACTATTTAGTGAGCAATTAGGCTAAATACGCATCTTTGGTAAACCTTTCGTAGGTATCATCACCGTATTACTGTAATACGTTCTATCGGCAGTCTTTGAATCATGAAAGTACCTCCTAGCGCTTTTCATGTGCAGTAGCTGTATGGCTTTCCAGTCGGCATGTGTTTGGGTTGTCTGCTCTACCAGATTTTTAGTATCTACTCTTTTTTCATCCACAAGTATTGTCACAGTATCAACGCAGCCAGCACACTTTCGCTGATCAAATTTGAGAGTAAAATAAATCTTAGCCATAGACCAAGGATAGGAGAAGACGTGAATATATCCGAATATCCAGCTACCACTTTTGTGAAGAAAGAATCTGCCAAAGCCTGAGCCTGGAAGTCTGCAGACAATCTTACAGAATAATTAATGCATAAGCTTATCTTATGCTAGAACTTAAGTTCTATTCTAGGCGTTATTGGAAATGTCCTTATCACCGTTAATTTCGCGATCTCTGAGAGTGGGATTATTGACAGCAACCGGCGTCACAATCGCCATCATTCTTTTAGATGCCAACATTACCATAACAAAAGAACAAGAACAGCAGCAGATGATGATGATGACAAAGATAGAGAAAATATGGGAAACACCACCAGAATTGAAGGCTCCAGAATCGGTTATCTATTCACCTAATGGAAACGTACTGTTTGTTTCAAATGTAGACGGACCACCGGACGCAAAGGATAATCAAGGATTCATTTCTAAGGTTTCACCTGTGAATGGCAGTATAATTGAATTAAACTGGGTGACAGGTCTGGATGCTCCAAAAGGTATGACCATTGTGAATAGTAATAATAGCAAGCTACTATATGTTTCAGATATAACAGATCTTGTTGCGATAGACATCAATAATGGAAAAATTGTTAACCGCTATAAGGCACCGGGAAGCGCTTTTCTTAATGATGTTGCATCAGATAATCAGGGGAAGATCTATGTATCTGACACCGTTGAGAATATTATCTACAGACTAGACACTAAGGAGCTCGGAAATAGCAGCAATAATAACGTACCTTTACAAGTCTGGTTGAAAAGCCCAGAATTGGATGGTCCCAATGGCCTGTATGTTGATAATACCAACAATAAGCTAATTGTCGTTTCGTTCGGACCATTTAACAAACCAGGTGGAAGTATAAAGGTGGTGGATTTGCAAAATCATACTATTGGTAGTTTAGGAAGAGAAGGAACAGCTGTTCCTATCGGAGGACTTGATGGGATAGCGACGGATACTACGGGAAGACATTACTTGGTTACTGATAATGCAGCAGGGAGGCTATATGTAGTCAATTCTAATGGAACGAGTTATGAAACCATAGATTTGCAAAGACAAGGTGCTGCTGATTTAGGAACCATAACGGAAGAAAATGTAATTATAATACCCATGATGCAGGATAACAAACTTGAAGCCTATAGAATAATAGGCTAAAAGTATTATTTACATGAGGCTCAATCCAGTAATCAAACTTTGTAGCAAGACATTGATTGGATAATATTCGCGACAGGTAGTATTATGATAATTGTAACTTTGTTAGCTGTTAACATATTTTTCAATGAACGACAAAGTCTTTCAAGCTCCCCCATATAACTCAATGAACATAAAGCCTTTATTGGTTGTTCTATAGTGGCAATTGCTTTCATCTCTACCACAATATTCTTTTTTATCAATAACCTACTTTGCATTAATATCTGCAAAAGAGCATAGAATTCTGGAGGGATCGAAATAACCCCCATAAAAAGATCGAATTTCTTAATTCTACCGTTCGTTGCAGCTTCTAAGATGAGGATAAATGCTTCAAATCTATCTCTCGTATATGCTATGTTGATGCTATTAGCAGTCTTGCTATTATGTCATTTTAACGTATTTTCGCTGCTTGGGATCGAAATCAGACTTAACGCTAGCAAGATTGTTGATATTGAAGAATAAGCCAATATCACAGGAAATATGAAAGCACAACTTTTAATTCGCCATAAATCTTTGTCGCTGCCATTATTATATTTAGGAAATGGGTTTGTCTATTAGTGGTAGGTGGCAGTTATCGCTGTTTTTTCCATTTTCAATCAAGGCATTATCAACTCCTACTAATGAAAGGCACTGTGCTTAACTCAACTTTTGACTTCTCTTCTAGAAACTCGATCAATCGAGTATAACAAAACAGAAACTCTCTCCCCTTTTCAGTAATCCTATATATCAATCCATCAGCAG
>JALZFS010000117.1 GCA_030861405.1 Thermoproteota archaeon
CTAATAAAAGATAATCACATCGCACTTGTAGGCGATATTGAAAAATGTATTAATTTAGCTAAAAAGAATGAGGGCTCGAAAATCGCAGTAGAATGTGAGGTAAAAGATGATAAAGATGCATTGACAGCAATTTTGGCTGGAAGTGACATTGTCATGCTGGACAACTTTACTCCAAAGCAGGCTCGAGAGACAATCGAGCACATATCGAAAATGGGCTCCCGCAGAAGAGTAAAGATCGAGGCCTCTGGTGGCATCAACAGAAGAAATATCAAGAGGTATGCTCAGGCAAAACCTGATTTCATTTCGGTTGGCTACATAACACATTCGGCCAAGGCAATTGATTTTAGTCTTGAGGTCACGAAATAGCTAGCATTTGATCGATTGCTAAACGAGCCTTCTCAGCTATCTGTTTCGGAACCTTTACTTCATAGATGTCCTGAGCAAGTGATTTGTATACTTTTTCCAATGTGATCTTTTTCATGTATTTGCACAATGCATCACGCTTAATTGGCATAAACTCTTTGTGAGGGTTCTCCTTCTGCATACGATATAAAATTCCGGTCTCAGTAGCAACTATGAATTGCTTTGCGGAGGAAGCCCTCGCGTGGCTCATCATACCCTCCGTTGAAAGTATATGGCCATTTTTTGCCAGATCGCCCCTAGACATATGATACATTACCGATGACGTACAGCTACATTCTGGATGAACTAAAAACTCTGCGTCCCTAAAGCTCGCGAGCATATTGTTGACATCTTCCGATTTGATACCAGCGTGGACATGGCATTCGCCTGGCCAGATATACATGTTCCTTCTCTTTGTCACCTCTGCAACATAAGAACCCAAAAACAAATCCGGTAAGAACAATACTTCTCTGTCTTTATGGATGCTGCTTACAACTTTAACTGCATTTGATGACGTGCAGCAATAATCAGACAATGCTTTCACTTCTGCAGTTGTGTTGACGTAGCTTATCACTACGGCATTAGGATGCTCTTTCTTCCAAGCCTCTAACTCACGAGCGTTAATTGTCGAGGCAAGTGAACAGCCTGCCTCAAGGTCTGGTATAAGGACTTTTTTATCAGGGCATAGGATTGAGGCAGTCTCAGCCATAAAGTGGACTCCGCAAAACACAATAATCTCGCCAGTGGTATTGGCTGCTCTCTTGGATAATGCCAGGGAATCCCCTACAAAGTCTGCTACATCTTGTACCTCTGGCAACTGATAGTTATGAGCAAGAATCACAGCGTTCCTTTGTCTCTTTAATGTGAGAACCTGCTGCCTATGGTCCAGATCTAACATTGTCATCTTTGATGATAAACATATGGGTTAGAGATGTTTCCGCATTTAAAGTAGTACAATCCAGGACAACGCTGCCTCACAACCCAGATTTATAGGCAATAGTTGCCAGGATTCGTCGGTAATGACCTGCATTATACTAACTTCTTACCACAAAATAGTATCAGACAAATATAAATAATGATACAATCGAATACATAGCGAGTTTCATGCCGACACACGGATCGCTGACAAAGGCTGGCAAAGTGAGAGGTCAAACACCCAAGATTCAGGGGAAGCCACGCCTAAACCCAACTGCAAGACTTCGAAACAAGGACAACTTTGTTAAGCGCTTTGAAAAGAAGCGGCTGCCCGGCCAAAAGAAGCCAGAGCGTCGAGGTGGCAGAAGGTAGAAATCCTTCCAATTGCTAATTTCTGACGTACTTTCACATGCCAAACAAAAGTGTTGGGCTTCTAGGCTGTGGAGCGATTGGATCGCATTTAGCAGCAGCAGTAGACGCGGAACAGGTACCCAATGCTTCCATTGTATCACTGTTTGATATAGTGGACAGCAAGGCAAAAAGCCTACAATCAAAACTGAGAAGAACCCCTGAGATCTACACCGATTTCAGTAGTTTCCTTTCTTCCCGTGCTGATATTATAATCGAGGCTGC
The DNA here is from genome assembly GCA_030861405.1 of Thermoproteota archaeon. GTDB lineage: Archaea > Thermoproteota > Nitrososphaeria > Nitrososphaerales > Nitrososphaeraceae > Nitrososphaera. Next base: position 1,951 of record JALZFS010000117.1, read on the forward strand.
ATCTCAGGAGGCTGTTAGAAAATACGGCACCACTATAATTGAAGCCAGTAAGGAGCTAATGGTAATGAGCGTCGGGGCTCTAGCCGATACCGTCTTTCTATCGAAATTACTCAAAGTAGCTGCTACAAAGAAAGGTCAGTCCAAAATCTATGTGCCTACAGGTGCAATAGCAGGCATTGATGCCCTACGCAGCGTTAGACACATTACTGACTCAGTGACTCTTACTACAACTAAAAGCCCATCAGCACTTGCTGGTGCGCCATTCATTGAGAGCAGGAAGTTGATCCTTGGCAAAATAAGAAAAAGGACAGTTATCTACGAGGGCTGGGCGGGGGAGGCGGTAAAGATGTTCCCAGCAAACGTAAACGTGGCCGCTGTGCTTGCCCTTAGCGGCATAGGTATCGAGAGGACTAAGGTTAGAATAGTAGCTGATCCAGAGACGAATACTAACCAGCATGAAATCGTAGCAACTGGCAGCTTTGGAGATATCAAAATAACTGTCAACAATGTCCCAGTTCCTCAGCACCCAAGGACGAGCTATCTAGCGGTGCTCAGCGCAATCGAATGTCTTCGCTCGGTATGTGATGACAGTGGGATAAGAATAGGCTCTTGATAACCCTAATTAGTTTATATATGGACCAGCCATGAAAAATCCTACGTATGAGTTTCGGGGGAGGAAATAACAACTTCGGCCCAAAGCCTGTCGAAACTGGTAAGGAGTACGACGTACAGATCACTGAAATAAGCCGCAAAGGCGACGGTATTGCAAGGATACAAGGATTCGTTATCTTTGTAAAGGATGGCAAGGTCGGTCAGAACGCTAAAATCCGAATCAGCCAAATTGGACCAAGGTTCGCAACTGCCGAGATAGTCGATGGTTCGTCGGGTTCACAAAACACACCAACAAGTTAAGTTACTGCGTTCTGGCTAACGTACGCAGTGACGTGCTCTTTTTTTATTATCCTTATCACTCAACATTTACTTTTTGCACTTCTCGCCGCTTCGTCAAATGCGATTTGTCTAACATCCTATGGAGGAACTCTAGAATGTGCAGTACAAGAACTAGCACTCTTTGAATGAATGATTCTTTTTGCTGTTGTATTACATAACGACGATAACGTCTATTTGCAAGGCTAGAATAGTCGGGCATATAATCAAGATGTATTGCATTTGATATATTAATTATAGTCATCCAAAACGAATTTAGGTCATTTTGGTGGAACTTAGATATCCAACAGATGCGCAACAATATAATCGCAATAATCGCAATATCTTTTGCTACGGTCGGAGCATTGTGGGGAATTGGCAACCTAGTTAAATCCGCACCGCCCGATCAACTACCGGTTCAGGATGTACTCTTGATCGCGGAAAGGAGCACGTTCAATGCCAGCAATCCTGCAATTTATGTTTCTGTTGGCGTACCAACAAAACTTGTAGTGCGAAATAACGACGCCGTGACTCATGACTTGAAAGTTGACGCGCCAACAAATGGCGGTATAACTCCCATTAATACTGCTCCCCTGCGCGGCGGTCAAGACTTCCCTACAGCCATTGTAACATCAAAACAAGGAACATATGGATATTATTGCTCGTACCACCCAGGGATGCGAGGTAAGATAATTGCTCAATAGGATAACTGCCTCAAAAAGACGCAGCATGTGGCCTAGTATGCAAATTGCAATTAAGGTCGAGGGAGTTTATCCTAGGTCCACCGACAATCTCCTGGCATAAGACAACAAAACGCTTTATTTTTCTTCCAGCAAAGCAGGTCACATCGTCTCTATAAAATGAAACCATTTAGCCAGAGCTTCCTGCCATTTTGACTATTGTTATTACATCTTCATCAGCCAGCCTATGGTCCAGACCAACCTTTTGACCAGCGAATTTTGCGCTTCTGCCCCATACAAGCCCGTAGCGAAAGTTCTTGGCCATGTTACGGTGGACCTTATTGCATACGTCTTGCACAGTAGCGCCATTCTTTATTATCAAAGGGTCTTTGAAATCTGGTTCGCTTCCTTTGGGTCTCATATAAACTCTCATCAGCCCAAGTTTATAGTATACTGCTTCCTTGAGTGCGTCAACATTCAGGCCAGTGTCTGCTGAAACTGGAATAAAGCCGTTACCGATTTTTGAACGAAGATCTTCTATAAATCCCTTGCTTACAAGATCTATTTTGTTAAGCACAACAACCGAAGGGATATAGATCCGATTGCCATTTAATGCATCTATGAGCTGATCGTCAGTCAAATTAGGCTCCCTTATTATAACTCGGCCATTGTGTAGCCCATAAAGCCTCATTATCTCTTTTATTAGTCTCTCGGATGTTTTGATTGGTACCTGTACGTTGACGGTAATTCCACCAATCGAAGTCTTTTCTATTATGACATCCGGGGGCTGCTGGTCTAGCCTGACACCAGCCTCCATAAGCTCCTTTTTAAGCACGTTGAGATGATGAGGTTGAAAGACATCAAGCACTAGCAGGACAAGATCCGCTGTGCGAGCAACCGAGAGCACCCGCTTGCCAAAACCCTTACCGCTGGAAGCACCCTCAATGATCCCCGGCAAATCTAGGATTTGTATATTTGCCCCTCTATGATAGAGCATGCCCGGCACCGCTGTAAGTGTAGTAAATTGGTAAGACGCTACGCGTGACTTAGCATTTGTGAGTCTATTGAGAAGCGTCGACTTGCCGACACTTGGTAAACCTATGAGTACTATAGTTGCATCGCCAGCCTTTCTCACGTCAAACCCGGCGTTTTCACCGCCCGTGCGCATAGTCTTGCCGTGCACATTTTCCTGCATCTCCTGTTTTAGACGTGCTATCTTAGCTTTGAGCAGACCAATGTGAAATTCCGTAGCTTTGTTTACTTGAGTACGATGTATCTGGTCCTGTATTTCCTTGATCTTTTCAGGGATGCCCATTGCTAATGGCAAGTATCAGTGTCTAAAGGCGATAAAAATTTTATCTATCAAGACGCTTCCCTATACTAGTTGTGAGAGCTGTTAATGCGCATATCAGTCGACAGAAATTTTTCAAAATCTTCAAGAAACCAGGGATAAGCAAGACTCGACCACTTAGACTTTCGTTAACAATTGGTTCTAATGATGCTCTCATCTTTATACCCAGCGTGTTTGATATTAGAAAACTATTAGAAGAACGGATGAGTACATATTGGGCCAGCGAGCGAAATTTAGCAGTTAGTGTGACAATAACAACAATAAGACCATTTTTGCAATGACACCTTACGTTGTTTAAGTTTCATTTATATTCTGTACGTTGTTGAGTTTCTCAAGGCTCCGGTGGTGTAGTCCGGTTAAGCATCTCGCCCTCTCAAGGCGAAGATCACGGGTTCAAGCCACTGATTGGTTGTCAGGCCAGAGTGGGAACATATCCCGTCCGGAGCACATCTTTGGTATCACTATTCTTTAGAACTAAAAGATTCATAGTCTTCCAATTCAACGGAAATTCCTTTGCTATGTGAACGGTCGTCGTAATTGCGTCTGACGCTTATGGGTAGGACAAGCCGGGCTGTTGGCGAAACATACGACTATCGCTCACATGGCCAGAGGCGTTAGTAACAGTGAAGTGTATACGCAATCTTAACGGATCAATAACCATCTGTCTCAAGTTACGGTCGTAAATAAGAGGGGGCCTAATGATGTGCTCATGATGTTTCAATCCAATGGCACCAATGTTAATAATAACCCGTGCTTAGGTGAGAAACGAATTTTTCTATGCTATCTTGTCTCCCTTGGATGAAGCGGGATGGCGTGTAAGATTTGTTTCAAGTTCTATCAATCTGCCATTAATTTCGGGAGGCAGGATCGCCCTACCTTTGGGCGCTGTCCAGGTAGTGTTCTAATAGCGCTCCAAGCTCATCTATATTTTTGGCAAATGTTGATAGAAACGACTTGTCTATATCTCAAACGTGTATGCTCCGTGCAGCATTCAAGCCTCCTATATTCCTCATCATTCTTTAAATCGTTTTGCATACTCCGTATAGCACTTTTTTGATCGTTACCCTTTCGAAAGCAAGTCCAGTCGTTGCGGTGTCAGCAATTCTATTTTGTTTGCACTCTGCTCAATAGATTTCCGATTCCATAGCCTCTTGGACTGACGGTTTCAACGTTATGACGGGGTCGATAAGCAATATAACTTAAACTGCCTACATCAAATAAAGCAATACAGAGTATAAGATGAGGAATATGTTGTTGTTCTGAGACCAATTATGCAAACCTCCTGCTTTGTAGGAGAATGGACAAGGTAGGAAGGAAAGAAGTCTCCTTCCTACTTGGGCAATGGGGATTCGGCAGTCCGGTAAATTCTCTTCATTTTTTCTGCCATCGGGGGCAGATAATAGGGGGACTGTTACGTCGTCATTATCCTGAGCCTAATCTTTCGAGGTCGGGACGGGTTAAAAACTGTTCTTTGAGCAAACGAGTGTCATAGGCACATTACTTTGCCCTTTAGGGAGCAGCATTCCCTACAAGAAACCATTGAAGCCGCTTCAACGGTAAAGCCTAGCTCAGATTCATAATTGCGTCAAGGTTACCTGAAGAAACCGCAAACAGGCCAGAAATTATAGCTTCATTTTGCAATGTATTATTGTCGTTCGTCTTACGATGCTTGTTTAGGGTTCAGGTGTTCTTGTTTCCCTGACATGCTTTACGACTGAATAATTATTGCTTTTTTCGTTCCTTCTTTAACAGGAATGTGGAAAGATGGCTTGGGCATTCAAGCGAGCGGATAGCATTATGCTATCCGCTCGTAGAGGTATTTGATAATATGCGGAATGAAACTGCGCGCCATTTTTTATATTAACCGAGTTTCATTATATCACTTACGTAAACAAATCCGAAAAGGCAACAGATAGCTCCGTGGTGTGGTATAGTAACTAGGAGGCAATCCTTTGCCCTGAGAAGTATCAGCTCACTGCCGTTTGCCCACAGCTACGCTTTTAGTGGCGTCGCTGCTGCTTTGATATAAACTTAAGTGTTGCTCAGGCCAAATTTTTTGGCGGACGAGCATACCTACAAGGTACGTTGAATTGCATTAGGCAACGTTATCCATCCTAACTGAGCGATGATCTAAATCAACGCCGCTTGTTTCTAATCCTTAGTATTGTAGTTGTATTCCTCCATTTTCTGACCCCGTGTAAATGCTGGCCAAAACAAAAGAACATCCTCGCTCAGCCTCAAACCATCAGGTGTAGGGGTGATTCGCCGGGTGCACTTCTGTTTCTTCAGTTCTCTATTGTGCTATCCGGAACAGCTTTTAAGGTCTTACCTGTGGGCCGGCTGCGCCGCCAGATGTATTTGAAGATGTTCCGCCTGTACTCGCTCCTCCCGCTGATCCGCTGCCACTACTTGGAAGACCGCTTCCTTGCTGTTGCTGCTGTCCTGACGTTGTTGCATTTGTTCCCATATTCGAACCAGGGCTTGTTCCTCCGCCGCCTGCTGTTTGCGAGGGAGCACAACCGGAAGACTGCGTAGCGTTACCGCTACTTGTACCAATGCCGGGACCAGGGCTTGTTCCTCCTCCTCCACCGAATGTTCCAACACCGCCGCCTGCTGTGGCACCGCTGCCTATACTCGTTCCTCCTGTTACTCCACCGGGAGTACTATTCGGGCTCGCTCCGGCAGCTCCTCCTCCACCACCTGTAGTGCTTTGCTGTGCTAAGGCTGTCTGGTTGATATTAGTGACAGATAAAAAGAGTCCGGATAGCAATACTGCCCCAAGTAACATTCCAGAACCATATATTGTAGTTATTGCTTTGGCCCTTCGCTTTTCCTCATTATTGATGCCATTACCTAATCCGATAACAGGATCCATTAACGACATTGTGAACGATATAGCACTTAATAATTTGCACT
>JALZFS010000118.1 GCA_030861405.1 Thermoproteota archaeon
TTAAGTTGGTCGATAATACTCAAGAAGAGAGAAGGATATAGAAGAGCATTTGATGACTTTGATGCGAACAGAGTTGCCAATTACGATCAAAGAAGGATTGAACAACTAATGGCAGATCCGTCTATTATAAGGAATAGATTGAAAATACAGTCTGCAATAAGCAACGCCAAAGCTTTCATAAAATTACAGCAGGAATGCGGGAGCTTCGACTCTTATCTTTGGAGTTTCGTTGACGGAACACCCAGACATAATCATTGGAAAAGTTTCATAGAGGTTCCTTCGAGAACAGAAATATCTGATGTATTAAGCAAGGCTATGAAGAAAAAAGGTTTTGTATTCGTAGGTTCCACCATTTGCTATTCTCTAATGCAGGCAGTGGGAATGGTAAATGATCATATTTTCCAGTGTTTTCGGTATAAAGACCTCATCAGCATGAAATCGTGAACTGAATATCTACCGTGACCTTATTGTTGTTTTAGCATAGAAATGAAATGGTAAAGCCATGAATGCTTAGTTCGATTAAGGAACTAAATTCCGGTAATAGGTGTGGATTACTTGGATCTGCCATCTAGATCATTTCCATATTTCTGAGTTAGTTTGTGTACTTTAGGATTAATTATAAAACTGCAATATGGAGCATCCTGATGCTTCTCATTGTAATTTTTATGCTAGTCCTCTGCAACATAAAAAATTTTGAAAGGAGTAATTTCAGTTGCCTATTGTAAACATTTAAAGAAGTTTTTGCATTCAGCACACAAGAGGAGTGATGTTATTTTGAGCATCAATAAGGAGACAATGAGCCTTGGCATGCCCTGGGAGAAAGAATATGGTTATTCCCAGGCAGTAAAAGTTGGGGACACAATATATGTATCAGGTCAGGTGAGCCATGACGATAATGGCAATGTAGTTGGCAAAGGGGATATGGAGGCTCAAATGCGTCAAGCATATGCCAACATAAGAAAGGTGCTTGCACAATATGGAGCAACTATGGGTAATATAGTTGATGAGACACTTTTTGTAACTGATATGAACAGCGCCTTTGCAGCCTCAGTCAAATGCAGAAATGAAGTATTTTTTGGTATCCCTGTAGTTGCAAGCACCATAGTACAGATTCAGCGTCTTGCATTCCCTGAGCTTATGATTGAGATTAAGTGTGTGGCCAAGATATAGAACCAGATGTTAACAACATCAATGGCTCTCAAAGATCTTTTAAAATCAATTTTCAATCCACTTTTTCCTTCTGTGCAATATGAGAGCCCAATCATTACAAGGTCTATTGACTTTGCTAACAATAGGTACAGCCATATGGCATCGTTGACATCTGACAGAATGGTCTGATATCTAGAGCTTCAATGGCTTGCAACCGCTGTCTTTCCATTTCCTCTGTTTCTTGTAATGAAGGTATCTCAAATGAGTCATTCAAGACGTTAGTTCTTATATATCTCCCGGATAGCTATAAGGCATATATAAATGAGATTTATACTTTAATGACCAAAACAGTATGAACATTTTTCCACCACCACAGGAAAGCCTTAACCCCTTCCCCTTTTATGCTCAAATGAGAAAATTCCATCCCATAGAGTATGATGAGAAAAATAAAGTATGGGGAATTTTTCGTTATAAGGACATTCAAACTATCCTGACAGATTATAGAAATTTTTCTTCCAATATTCAAAAGTTAGTTAGTATTCAGCAAGAACAAGAAATACAAAAGTCAAGAGAACTGCGAGATCATAAGAAAAAAAGACGACTATTACGAAGCAGTCTTCTTACATCTGATCCACCACGTCATAGTCAACTACGAAGAGTTATTTCATCAGCTTTTAGTCCAAACACAATATACAAATTCAAACCACGAATTGAACAAATCTGCCATGATATGATTGACAAGGTTATTCAACAAGGTCATATGGATCTCATAAATGATTTAGCTTACCCTTTACCAGTAACAGTAATTGCCGAGCTGCTTGGCATTCAAGCCCAAGATCAGGACACTTTTAAGAAGTGGGCAGATGACCTACTTGGTTCAACTAGAGGCAGCAGCAATAATCTTCCTACTGATAAGGATTCTGAGAAGATATTTGCAAGGGTTCAAGGTGAAATGGATTCATATTTTAACAATATTATTCAAAAGAGAAGAACGCAAATAGGGCTGTCATCACCAAGCAATGATCTAATAGATAATTTGCTAAGAGCAGAAATAGATGGTAATAGGTTATCTGAAGAAGACATTCTGGCATTTTGTTCACTTTTACTTTTAGCTGGACATGTAACAACTGTAAATCTAATAGGTAATGCAGTTCGATCATTACTTGAGCACTCCCAACAACTCAAACAACTCCTATTGCTACAGAATAACGGCAATAGCCATGAGAACTATGATTCGCTGATTTCTTCTGCAATAGACGAGACATTGCGTTATCGCTCTCCTGTTCAAGGAGTATTCCGTTTTGCTATTCATGACGTTACTCTAGGAGAGAAAGGAAAAGAACAAACAATAATGCGGGGACAAAGGATGATAATGTGGATTGGTTCAGCAAATCATGATGAGTCAATTTTTACCAATGCAGAGATATTTGATATAAATCGCAACACCACTGATACGCATTTAGCCTTTGGCCATGGCATTCACTTCTGTCTAGGTTCTATCTTGGCAACTCTGGAGGCGCAAGTAGTTTTAAAGATAATTCTTGAAAGATTGCATAACTTAAGATTTGCTAACGAATATAATAAAGAATTATTAAAACCACTTCATGGCGTTTTTTTCCATGGCGTCAGTAGCATGCCATTATGCTTTGAACCCAATCGTCCTATCAAGAAATAGCCTCTTTGATGTAGCCAAATGTGTCCAGTAATGCAATTAGGATTTCCAAATTGCTGCAGTCTATTCAAATGGTACAATAGCGGGATCTTCAAATGATTTCTTGAAGCAGATACAAGATTTACTTGTTGATACTGATGCACTTTTGTTAGAATGCTCCATCATCTAACATTGATAGCCATAACCCAACGATAAAGCTGTAAAATTAA
>JALZFS010000140.1 GCA_030861405.1 Thermoproteota archaeon
ATGGCTCTTCCTATGGTATTAGGAATGATAGATAATCTCTATACACCTCATCAGCATCCTGTCTGTAAATATATTGCTGCTATTGTATGAATCTTTAGATGCTGAAAAAGGAGAATAAGAATAAAAACGCAACAAGCTTAATTTACAGTTACAGGCCCCGCATATGGGTTATATAGCCAAAGATATCCATCATCTATGTCTATAATAATTGAAGTTACCAATCTGCACATTTGATGCCAAGTCTGGAGTCCTTTGCAGCAAATGTGAAGCGAAATTGAATTCGGGTATCATAAGTCATGACGATGTTGTGGCCGCAAAAAAGCTAATCAGGCTAGCAGACCGCAATCAAGAGATAAACAAGTTTACTCTTGTGCGAGGCACAAGAGTGAATGGGGATTTCGTGTTTGTATTGCGCGGCCCTGATGTAAGCACGCTAAGAGCCAATCCAGAGCTCGGAAGCAAGATTGAAAGGGAAATGGGACAAAAAGTTTGGTTTGTTGAGACGGAGGCATCTGATAGACGATTTATTGAAAATCTCTTCGACCCTTTCAAGGTGCTATCAGTGAATTTCTTCTGGCTTCCAGACAGCAACAAGCTCACAAGGGTCACTATTTCTGATGATGCTAAAAACGGTCAAGTGAATATAGAGAAAGTTCAAAAAATCGCCAAGGCAGTTAGAAACATGGAATTACTAATTGAATTTAACAATAAGTGAAAGAAGAATACAATATTGAGATGTGAGGAAAATTGTCAACTGGGAAGATCGCAAGAACACATTACGCCGACCAAGTTGACCAAACACTAATTGGGCAAGAGGTAACATTAACCGGGTGGATAGAGGACATTCGGGATATTGGCAGGCTTGCTTTTGTAACAATCAGGGATCTGACCGGCGTATGTCAACTGATTGTGAAAGGCGATAATCTCCAACATGCGCTACAGGCGTCAAGGCAGAGCGTGGTGGCGGTTAGGGGGGTCGTACAAGAGAGCAAGGCAAAAGATTTTGCGGCTGAAGTTCGAGTTAGCGACTTTACAGTGATTACAAGAGCGGATCAACACCTCCCGATAGACCCCACGGGGCGAGTAGAGTCTGCATTAGATAAGCGGCTTGATTCTCGTGCATTAGATTTAAGGAATCCAAAAGTAGCAGCGATTTTCCGCCTACGATCTATCGGTCTCAATATTATAAGACATGTACTTTCCACTCGAGGATTTATTGAGGTGAACACCCCTAAGATAATCGGCAGTGCAAGTGAGGGAGGAGCAAACCTCTTTGGGTTCAATTACTTTGACAAGAGAAAGGCATACCTTGCCCAGAGCCCCCAGTTGTACAAGGAGCAATTGATGGTTGGGCTTGACAGGGTATTTGAAATTGGACCCTACTTCCGCGCAGAGAACTCTCATACCGTTCGTCACCTCTCAGAATTTACGAGTGTAGATGTTGAGGCTGCCTTTCTTGACTATGAAGATGTGATGGACATTGCAGAAGAAATCATAAGAACTGTCGCTAACGAGTTTGAGCAAAGACACAAGGCGGAGCTCGAAATGGCGGGAGGAAAACCGATCTCAGTCAACAAGATAGACAGGATTACATATGGGCAATGTATTGAAGAGCTTGCTAAAGAAGGAGAAAAACTCCAATTTGGTGATGACCTTTCAGACTCGGCCCTGAGAGCGCTTGGGAATTTGCACCCCGGATTTTATTTCATCACCGATTGGCCGCTCAAGCTTAAGCCATTCTATATTCACGAGAAAGAGGATGACCCAAGACTTTCCAAATCCTTTGACCTACAATACAGTTATTTAGAGCTCGCATCAGGCGGCCGACGCTTGCATGAACCTGCAAAATTGAGGAGCAGACTTGTGGAGCAAGGGCTAAACCCTAGTAGCTTTGAAGATCATCTTAAGGCATTTGATTGGGGCATGCCTCCACATTCTGGTTGGGGTCTCGGATATGACCGCTTGATGATGGTTCTTACCGGAGCTCAAAATGTTCGAGAAGTTGTCTTGTACCCGCGCGATACCCAAAGGCTTACCCCATAGTTGCTGTTTTGATGCCAACCTCTTTTATCATATCATCATAAATGAAAGCATTCAGCCCCCCGTCTGTGGTTGAATAAATAAGCCATACTACAGGGTTTAGTTCCATGAATATTCTGTCCGTTTTGGAAGGAAAAGCCTTACCGGGATGCGAATGGAAAATTGCAATTATATCTAGCTCTTCACTTTCAGCAAGGTTGTAGGCATAAAGGATGTCGTCCGGTTCCACGCTAAACGTGACAGGAGAACTGTCCGCGTTTCGCATCGGCAAAACCTTGACGACTCTATCGTCTTTTCCAATAAGGAATGCACATGATTCATTTGGCAGCGCACGGTTGGCAATCTTGGTGAGCTCTTCAATTTGTCTCATGGTCAGATAAATGGTCTGCATCATCTTGCAGTTCGATAATCTTGTTGTTCATTCATAATTTATCGAACAACCCTTACTGATATATGACACTTTTATGGAATACAAGTTGGAAACATTCCAATATCTAGCAGTCTTCAATCATAGGTCATGTCTTGACATAGTTTTGGTGCTTTTAGCATTGCCGACATTATTATGTGTGGAGCTGTGGATTACGTGCCAATTTAGATTCCGCCTGTGAACGAGTGAATATCATCGGTTGAATACATTTCCCATAGTATGGGCTAGCGGTCCAATTATCATTGATGCCCCAGTAGCCGATCCTGCTGGTGTAGAGGCATTTGAAGATGTTGTCGTATTTGCAGGTGTTGTAGTTGCAGCATTGCTAGCATTGCCCGCTGTTCCATTAGTTCCAGCTGTGGACGACTGATTGCTACCAGTACCAGATTGGGTCGCCGTTGTTGCATTTCCTGCGCCCTGCCCAGAAGCATTCGCACCATCTCCAGTAATTACCAACTTTGCACCCATAAATGGGTGGATTGAGCAATAATATTCATACTCTGCTGGTTGTAACTGTGCGGTATTTAGCAGCCACTTCGAGCCAGGATTAATTATGCTAGAGTCAAATGCCCCTCCCTGTTTGCTAGTCACAGTATGTGGAACGTTATCTTGGTTGGTCCATTCGACCCCATCGCCCTTTTTCGCGGAAACGGGATCAGGATCATAGTCGGGGTTGCTCTGTGCAGATGCTCCAGCCAGTATCCTTGCATTAACTACATTGGCAGGACGGGGCGCTGCAGTAGCTGATGTATTGCCGGTAGTCTGTGATTTGCCCTGCTCCTCCGAAGTAGGCTGTGGCTTTGGAGTAACAAGTCCAAATGCATAGAAAGTTATGCCACCTACGAGTGCTGCCCCAATAAATATCACTGCTAAGGGCTTAAGATACTGAATTCCACGATAGGAAGCGACTGTGAGTACTGTCGCAGGCACTGCGATTATGAGCATGAGGCCAATGTAGGCGTAAATGCTTGGTACTTGCGTGCTAACAGTTACGGCAGCGGCAAATCCAAAGGTTACGAGGAAGCCTAGCGTGATGAAGGTAGCGGACTTTGCTCTCCCCGAGCTAGGAAAACCATCTTTAAAGAGACCGGAGGCAAGGAAGATCATGCCGATAAACATGGTCAAAAGCGTCACTGCGTGCATACCATCAATAAAGGTCTTGGCTATACCGGAAAGAGAAATTCCGACGCCAACGATGCCTATTGAAGTAAGACCTATGCCAGGTGTCATAAGGTCCCAGTCAGTCATTTATTTGACAGTTATTGGGAGTTTGCTTGGCATACTTAATCGTTTCTTCTCCACTGTATTCAAGATATTAGTTGCATGCCTTTTGCTTTCGCGCCCTTTGGATGTAATGCTTGGTACCAGACACTATGTATGAATGGTCTCTGTGCACCGACATGGCACCATTTAAAAAATTTCACGATTTAATTTCACGATTTGCTGACAAATAATGGCTAAACTATGATGTACATTCAGCAATAGAAGAGGTCCAACTGGATCAAGCCGTGCGGCCATAGCAGCAGGCAAAAGGGCGAGGCATCAGAGGATTTTTCGCTAGGTGAAGGCTATTTCCAAGGTACATGACGTGTGATTACAAATCTAAATTAGCTGATGTTTTATCTTATTAAGTAATGCAGTATTGTCTAATTGTGTATATATCTCAAATATTTGAGATAAATGACGGCGATACTGTCTCAGATGCGTGGCTTATTACAGTCAGCTTGATTGACATGCTGGAACGTACTCAGAAGATCGGTCATCATTACAACTTAGCAGAGGCTCGTCTAAAGGTAAGAAAAATCTATTCTATTGCTGAGGCTCATGGCATTGATAAAAATAACCTTTGCTGCTCATGCGGCCTTTCGGATGCTGAGCACGAACTATTAAGGCGAAAGATGATTAAATTCTTCAAGCTCCAAGTAGCTAGCCTGAAACATTTTATATATTGAAATTCAACAACGAATAAATTAAATGCGAGCATGGCGAGAACTGAAATTAGATTAGGTCTGTGACCGTTCGCGACTATTTGGAGGTTTCAAAACCAAGGATCGTAGTTGTCCTTGTGATAACAGCTATTACTTCCCTTCTGGCAGCAACTAGGTTTGATTCAACTCCTAGTGTCGCGTGGGACGTTAGCGCATGGCAACTAGGCTTTCTGACTTTAACAGGGGCCTTAGCGTCGATGGGGGCTAGCGCACTCAACCACTACTATGATCGCGATATTGACAGAATAATGGAGCGGACGGCAAAGAGACCAATACCTGACGGCAGACTTTCTGCAAAGAGAGTTTTGGTCTACGGTTCAGTATTGAGCTTGCTTTCTATTGTAATTGCCTTCTTTACTCTAAACCCCGTTGCTACTGCAATGATTGCTGTTGGAATCCTTTTCTATGTCATAATATATACCGCTTGGCTTAAGCGCAGTAATGCTTCAAATATTGTCATAGGGGGTTTCGCAGGGAGCGCCGCTTCGATGGCGGGTTGGGCGACTGCAACTGGATCGATTGATCTTTTGGGTTTTCTGGTAGGCTGGCTGGTATTCATGTGGACTCCGCCTCACTTTTGGTGCCTTGCCATTAGGGCTAGAGAGGAGTATGCCAGCGTTCATGTTCCTATGCTACCTGTAATGATCGGAAACCAAAAGACCGCGAGTTATATAATGATCAATACGGCCATACTATTACCTTATTCGATCTCCCTGGCGTTCTTTGGGCCTGGCTTGCTTTACACAACCGTTGCAGCAGTATCTGGTTCCCTTATGCTTGTTTATCATTACAAACTTACGAAGAATCCCACACCAGAGTTTGCCTGGAAAGCATACAAGGTTACCGCACCATACCTAGTCGTGATATTCGTAGCACTCGCCCTCGATGCACTGTTCTACTATCCCTTGCCTCATTCGTTTCCATTGTTTATTCTTCCTATTGCAAGCTAAGTATTACTAGGAACTATGGAGATTGCTTGCCAGCTCAATTCTTCTCTTATCTTTTGCTATCCATGAAACCCTGACAAGGCCGTATATCTCAAGGTCCATAAGAGTCTTGTTAAAGTCTGACTCGGCTAGAGTAATGCCTTCTTTTGCTAGGGTGGTAATCAGGTCGGTGTCGGTTATGGTGCCCACTTGCATTATTTTTTCATACATGAGGTTTCGGATTGGGTATTTCATCTATTTATCACTGGTCCTTGAACATCATTTAGTGATGCGTGACAGCAGGAAGAACATGTGCAGTAACACAGATAAAAATATTTCAGGCCTGGTAGAATGGCTGAACGTCAAGAAGTTATTGAATAAAAAGAAATGAGCTCTTGGCTTTGGGAACCTAAGTAATACACGCGAGAGAATGGGTTTCATAATTGTCAGCCGTAAAATGTCTTATCTATTGGCTTTGGCATAGCGTATGTGATGCTTTTCTTTATGGACTCATACCATTCCTCGACATCCTTTGTTATCGACGCGCGTACAAGTCTTATCGCGTTGGCAAAGTGTGCATTTGAAATGGCATTGGATCTACCGTGGAGCGCTATCACGCCCGCTTCTCTGCAAAGCGCAACCAGGTCTGCACCACTGAAGTTTTTTGTGTAACGAGCAATGTTCTCCAAGTCAACGTCATCAGTTAGCGGCATCGCCTGAGTAGTTATACGTAGTATCTCTAGTCGGGCTTTTTCATCGGGCGGACCCACGTAGACAATGAGATCCAGCCGACCTGGGCGCAGCAGCGAAGTATCTATGAGATCGGGTCTGTTGGTTATCCCTACTACAACAACTCCGGTGCTGCCTGCGTCATCCATTTCTGTAAGAATCTGACTGAGAACACGCTCATTGCCCAATATATCATCGTCATGAGCCCTTGGCCTTGCAAGTGAGTCTAGCTCGTCAAATACAACAATGCAAGGCGAAGATGTTTTCGCTTTTCTAAAAATCTCCCTTATGGCCTTCTCAGATTCTCCAACCCATTTGCTTAGGACCTCTGGGCCACGTACCATAATGATGTTAGCACTGCTCTCCGTGGCAAGGGCCTTAGCAAGAAGTGTTTTTCCAGTACCCGGTGGCCCATAGAGTAGTGCTCCCCTTGAGGGCCTTATGCCCATCTTTGCAAACTTATCTGGCTCTTTGATCGCGGTTATTAGATTATCATGCAGTGTCCTCTTTGCTTCATACAGCCCGCCAACATCGTTCCACTTTACGCGTGCAACCTCTACATAAAATTCCCTCATCGCAGTTGGAACAATCTCTTTCATTGCTTCACTGAAGTCGCGGTCGGTAATGACCATGCTCTCTAGGATCTCTGGAGATATCCGCTCACCCTCCAGGTCAATTTCGGGCAAGTAACGCCTAAGTGCCTTCATGGCAGCTTCTCTACAGAGAGCTTTGATGTCTGCTCCAGTGTACCCATGAAGACGGGTCGCGAGCTCTTGCAGCTGAATGTCTTCAGAAAGCGGCATGCCGCGGGTGTGAATCTGTAATATTTCGAGTCGGCCCTCGCCGTTTGGCACGCCGATTTCTATTTCCCTATCAAACCTACCGGGCCGGCGCAGCGCTGGATCTAGGCTTTCGGACCTATTAGTGGCTCCAAGGACAATAACTTGGCCACGGTCGGACATGCCGTCCATTAATGCCAATAATTGTGCTACAACCCGTTTTTCAACGTCACCAAACGCCTCTTCTCTTTTTGGAGCGATGGCATCAATTTCATCAATGAATATTATACTTGGCGCAGACTCACGGGCCTCTTTGAAAATATCTCGTAACCTTGCTTCAGTTTCGCCGTAGTATTTATTCATAATCTCGGGGCCATTGATTATGAAAAAATTCGCCTCCGACTCAGATGCTAAAGCTTTAGCGATAAGCGTCTTGCCGCAACCGGGTGAGCCATACATTAAGATTCCGCTGTGAGGCTCTATTCCAAGTTTTGCAAAGACTTCTGGATGGCGCATTGGCAGTTCGACTATTTCACGAAGTCGTTTTATTTGCTCTTTCATGCCTCCGATCTCTTCATACGTTACACGCGGTTTCCTGTCTGTGGTGACTTCTGCCATAATTGTGAGCCTTGTCGCTTGTTCGATTCTCGAAATCGCCTTCGGTATAACTCTTTGCACCATAAAGTCCATTTGGTTGCCCAAAATGACAACTGAGATTTCATCACCGTCGTTGAGCGGATAGCCCTTCAGCCTATGCTTCACAAAATCGCAAAACTCTTTGTCAACCGTGATATTGCTATTCCCAAGAGGCATTAGTGTCACGCTCTTAGCTTGTCTGCAATCTACCTTTCTGACACTCAAAAGGTCGTTGACTCCTACCCCTGCGTTTTTCCTCGTCTGCCCGTCAATTCGGATTATGTCTGTTTCTTTTTCTTCCTCGTCTGCCGGCCAGGCAGTAACTGCGGTACTTCTCCTGCCGGTTATCTCTATTACCTCACCAGCCTGTATTCTGAGCACCTCCATTTGCCTTGGATCTATTCTGGCCCTTCTCTTGCCCACGTCTCGGTGTTTGGCTTCAGCCACTCTAAGCTGTACGGGAGAGGATTCATCGTTTCCAGCGCGCATCTTTTTCAACTTTTGCCAGCCTCCTCTCGTGCTAGTATTACTTCATTTTGACCGACTGCCTGCTGATATTCGTTACTTCTATCTCGCCGACGCCTTCTATTCTCTTGATAGATTCCTCAAGCTTATCCATTTGTCCCTCCGAATCATCCAACAAAAAATCGGCGATAATAGCATTCAGCCCAAAGGCAATCGGCTCCATTGCATGCCCTTTCATTTCCATACCCTGTGGTACATCCCTCTTAATAGATTGAATCACTTCTTGAAGGTTTGAATCAGCATCCGCAGGAAGTATTCTTATTCTAGCGATTAGACGTGCCATGATTATGGACCCTCAAAACCGCAACCGACACACTTGTAGGGCCTTGCGAATTCACGGCAACTTTCGCAGCGCCAAAGGAGCACGTAGCCACAATTTGGACAGTAGTACTTTACACATTCGTCATTAGGCATAATCGGCCTACCACATGAACTGCAGACTGGCAACTGCAATGGCTTGGACATAGGGATTCTAGTTGCGACCAACCGAATTTATATTTTCCTTAGCTTCTATCGGTGAAGAAACGCCTTACTTCATTGCCAAGCAATGCTTTGGCCATTTTGGCAGTAGCTTTAGCACCGAGGATTTTAGCAATAGCAGTAGAGTGAAAATCAAAATCAGTCTGACCAGATGCCTCCTCGAGAACTTCGGGTGATACTGCGGATACCAAATCATCTATGGCTTTGTTGTCTAGTCGCTCAAATAGTCGCCGTACAAGAAGCAAATTCATAAATTCATCTCTAAAGATAGAGAGCCAATTCTTTTCGTATTGCCGCAACAGGATCGGTGGGTCGACATTTTTTTTGGCTACTTCTGAGGCTGTATTTACTATTGCCTGTCCTGCTAACAAACCGCCCATACCACAACTATATATTCCACCAGCCGTCGTTGGCTTGCTTTGGCCCGCAGCGTCACCTACGATAATCGTCCTATCGTATACAAAATTATCCAGAGGACCATTAACCCATATGGGGGCATAAATCTTGCGGACTAGCGCGTGCTCGCCTTTGTTGTTAATATATGATTGAAGGGCCGTCGCGGCATTGATACGCTTGCCCGCCACTCCTACTTTTCCTGCTCCTCGGCCGCTGGGGATGATCCATGCGAAAAAACCAGGATAATTAGCAGCATCAAACACGACCTCGATGGTATCGGTTTGTATCCAGGGAGCGTAAACTTCATACTGTGCTGATTGAAGAACACCTTCTCTGCTTCTGGCGATTATTGACATTATTCCCCTTGCGTCCACAAAATAAGTGCATGAAAGATCTCCTTCCGACGTCCTGACAACATACTCCGAGTTGTCCTTTGCATACGACCGCATAGGGCATTTTACCTTTATTTCTGCTCCCATTTTTTGAGCCTGAAAAGCGATCTGCTTGTCAAATGCACGTCTGTCTAGCACCATAACCTTTTGCCTCTCTGCATTAATTTCGAAGGAGTATGAGGATGAAAAGATCCTGGCACGTGTTATCCTATCATTCTCTATTGTCTTAGCATCAGGCACGATGCCTAGGTCCCGGACGCCGGCAATGCTTACAAGCCCCCCACAGTGCTCAGGGGTGCCAATTTCTGCATCCTCTTCCAGGACGGCAACGGAAAGCCCGCCAGCTGCGACTTCGCGCGCCGCAAGAAGACCTGATATGCTTCCTCCTGCGATTAGTACGTCAAAATGCCGCATCGGTGAATGACCAGCAATGTATTTTTCACTCTCTTAATTAAACTATGAGCAAGCAAGCGAGCGAGTATACCTCATGGAGTTTAAACAAGTAATCGTTGTCAGACGTGATCTAAACATGGGAACGGGAAAAATTGCTGCACAGGTGGCTCATGCCGCAGTAATGGGGGCTGAAAGGACAAAAGCTCGCCACAGGGAATGGTTCGACTCATGGGTCGAAACAGGCCAGGCCAAGGTAGTGGTGAAGGTAACAACTATAGGCGAGTTGATTGAGACAAGGAGGCAGGCAGAAGAGCTGCGACTACCTGTCGTCCAAGTGCAAGATAGTGGCTTGACTCAAATACCTCCCGGGACAGTTACATGCATTGGAATTGGACCTGCCCCGGCGCCCCTTGTAGACAAAGTAACGGATAAGTTGAAACTCCTCTAGTAGCAGCTGATTAGAAGCCTGCATGTACAACTATCGATTTGCTATCAACCCGCCGAAGGTAGAAGGACTGCATCATAGCCTGCACAGCCTGAAACTGCGTTAGGGCCGATTATCTCACGGTACAGGCAAAATTCCTGTTTTGCATGGCCTATAGTAAACAGTATGCAGAAATGGAGGGCGGACTAGTCCATATGCGCCTTAGACAGACTTCTTTGGCTAGTAGAATAGTCAACGCAGTAAGAGGTGCATTGGCTATATGAAGCATAGAGTCCAGGGTAAATGGTAGATGATAATAGACAGTTCGTCGACGTAGCCTATAGCATAGGAACGAGAACTAAGTCGTTCTTTTTGATATTGCTCTTGCTTTTGTTGGCCCACAGTTACGGCGGTAAGAATCCCGCATACCTATCGCATGCACGCCCAAGAAGAGATATAAGATGGAAAGCTTATGCTTTTCGTAGGCTCTTGCCAACTTCATTCTCTAAAATAACAGGCTCATCGTCAAGAAAGATTGCTGTTTATGCTATTGTCGGTATCGTTGCAGTTGTGGCGGTTTATATTTTCATGTCTGCCCGCGGCGGGCCTGCACTAAATGGGGCTCAAGACCAAGGTACTGCTAGAGAAGAAGTGACGCAGCGTTTTAAGCAGCAATTCTGTGGCACTAATACCGCGCCTAATTCTAATGCTTACATTACAGAAGTTACTTTGCCCAATGAATGTGAAATGCCTCTAGGTATTGCTGCTGACGGCGGAAGAGTATGGTATGTCTCTACCAAACGGGGAGTCCTTGGCAGCTATGACACCTCAGCAGGCAAATTCAGCGAATATGAGATTCCGCAATGGCCGAGCCGTCAATTGCCCTTTGCCGCTGTTCCTTCGTGGTCAATGTCATGGGACGTGAAGCTGGATGGTAGCGGCAATGTCTGGTTCACTGACCAAAATAATACAATCTGGAGATTTAACAAGTCAACTGATCACTTTGATATGTTCAAAGTGCCCGCTAAATATCCCTCTACTCTTGACTTTGATCGACAAGGTAACATATACTTCATAGGAATAAACTCACAATCGCTATTTTTTGGTGATTTATCAAAGATGAAAAATACAACTTCAGACGGATTCACGGAAATTCGATTGCCCCTTGACGCGTTTTCTGGGATTAATTTGGAGCTGGTTACTTCGGGAGGATTAGTAGTTGATAACCAGCACAATAACGTGTGGGTTTCATTGCTTTCTTTTCAAGCGAAGAAAGGCGAGCTTCTGCTATACGACATTGGATCTCACCAAGTCACGAAAATAGTAGACCTACCGCCCGAACTTGGAGCCCCTGTGGGAATGGAACTCGACAACTCTGGAAATCTATGGGTCGCTGATCATGGCACCAGTACCTTTTTCAAGTACAACCCCACCAATGGGAATATAACAAAATTCGTAACCTCAATAGCGTCGTCCAAGATTTTTGGCGGTAGCACCCCTTCTGCTGCATACACGCTTCCGTATTGGATTCACAAAGGTGCTGACGGCTCTTTGTGGTTCAATGAGCACACGGGTAATAAGATTGCCCGATTTGATCCTCAAAATCTAACGATGGTTGAATATTGGATCCCTTCGCAGAACAGGGGTTGGGCCATCTGCCCTGAGGGTGCATCACCATGTGGCATTGCAAATGCCATGCAGTTTACAACAGGGCCCAATAATCAGATATGGTTTACAGAATGGACAGAAAACAAAATTGCAAAGCTAGATGCATCCAAGCAGGTGCCGATTGAAGTATCAGCTCCAGTCGAATTTGCAGTTGAAAAGGGACAAAGCAAAGAGATCAAACTCACTATAAGTGCATCAAGCAATTTCACTGGTCAAATGATGGCGGCTGGAACCTTTATGCCGAATGCAGGTCTAGGAAATTCCACTGGTGTTTTCAGCGAACAATCGGTGTCAGTTACACCAGGCGTTTCAAAAGAAATTTCATATACCTTCACTCCTGCAGAAGACCTGAGTCAGGGTCAACAATATACTATTATGGTTGGCACCGGGAACGACGATATATCTTATATGAGGGCGGTCAAGGTCAACATACTATAGAATATAATTAATCTACATATACTCTGTAAAGGTTCCGATAACTCTTTCCAAGCTTAGTCGTGTATCAGCAGTTTAGCCATTTCTCTTTGGGATGAATCAAAATGGGGTAGTCTGACGTCTTCTGACAACCCCTGTTCCATTTGAACAACGGGGGCTGTTCTACATGGAATCAACACACAGTGGTGCACACAATAGTGACGAGCACATTCTACTGAGCATTTAAGATAGTAAGGCCAGGCATTTCGTCGCCTGCTAGATAGCGAAGAGTCGCGCCGCCGCCCGTTGACACATGACTTACTTCGTTCTCCGCGACTCCTGCCCTTTTCATTGCTTCAAGCGTGTCGCCGCCTCCTATCAATGTCTTGCTTCCTCGCCAGTATGCAAGAGCCATACTCTTGGCGATATTTATTGTGCCGTTTGAAAAAGGCTTTATCTCAAACATCCCCATAGGGCCATTCCAGAAGAGAGTGCCTCCGCCGTTTGCACCTATTTCTGAAGAATAGCGTTCAATTGTTTCGTTGCCGATGTCGAAGCCAGACATGCCCTCTGGTATATCGCCGCTGACCATGGTGACTGAAGTATCGCTGGGAGAGTTTGCGCATACGTGGTCGGTGGGCAGCATTATTTTGTCCCCATGTGCGCGGATCGCCTTGTCAACCCATCCTAGGTGCTCTTGATCGATCAGTGAGTTGCCAGTCTTGAGACCCTTAGCGTTGAGGAATGTATATGCTGCTGCTCCTCCTATCATTACCTTGTCCGCCTTGGGCAGCAAATGTTCAAGCGCACCGATCTTATCTTTTATTTTTGCCCCTCCCACTACAAGAGTGAATGGTTTGATTGGGCTTTCCCTTATCATTGACAGGTATTTTACCTCCTTGCTTAGGTTAAATCCTGCTAGTCGAGTATCAAACAGCCATGCGGCACCATAAGTTGACGAATGCTTCCTATGAGATGTACTGAATGCATCATTGACATAAATCTCCGCAAAAGAAGCAAGTCTCTTGCTGAAATCTGGGTCGTTTTCCTCCTCCTCCCTGTGAAAACGCAGATTCTCAAGCAGCAGAATATCCCCTTTTTTCATTTTGCTTATCTGCTCGTCAGTCTCTGCTCCCACGCAGTCTTTTGCAAATTTAATAGGCGACCTCGATCTCCCCACTATTTCTGTAAGCCGCTTCGCAACTGGCTCGAGGGAATACTTTGGGTCGGGCTCACGGGGTCTCCCCAAATGTGAAGCGAGTATGACCTTAGCTCCTCGTTTGGCTAGGTATTCGATCGTGGGAAGTGACATGCGAATTCTATAGTCCTCGCCTATTGCACCGTTGTTTATGCTAACATTAAAATCAACCCGGACAAACACCCTTTTGCCGTAAAATTGTAAATCCTCCAAGTCCGAGAGAGCTCTTAGGGTCAACTAAATGATTGGTAAAATGTTTAAGGTTTATTTATTTTTATAACATCCTGAGCAGCGATATAGGCAGGAAAGCAAGAAGTAGCCTCATACGCTCTTGAAATGTTAAATATGATGGACTACAAATTATGTCAGTATTATTGTGAGCAGCAAGCCCTCAGCCGGTAACCCGGCCGACCTTGTCAACGAAGGCCTCATCGCAGGACAAAAGATTGCCAAGATTTCCGTGGTAACCCTGGTAAGCATTGGAATTGCGGAGATCATAATGGGCCACATAAGCGGTAGCGTCGTTGCAACTGCTGACGGCATTGACTCACTTTCTGATGCAATGATATCTTTTATAGTACTCATAGGGCTTCGTATAGCTCACAGACCAGCGGACAGGAATTTTCCCTTCGGCTATCATAAAGTGGAAAGCTTTGCTGCACTTATAGCGGCTATAGGCATGATAGGCATAGGGCTATTCATCTTGTATCATTCCTATGAAGCCTTAATTAGCCCAACAGGGATTCGTCAACCGATATTGACGATGATTGTACTGGCTGGTGCAGGAGCTGTATCGCTTCATAGAGCATTTCAGATGAATTCAATAGCGAACAGATACAACCTTCTATCCCTAAAGACTGATGCAAAAAATTCTATAAAAGATGGTTCTGCAAGCATTATTGGTTTTGTCAGTGTATTCATTGCTACACAGTTTGGGATAGTTCAGATGGATGCAATAGGAGGAATGATAATCGCCGGATATATATTCTCCGTCTCATATGTTTCCCTCAAACAATCATCGCTAATTCTTGTAGACTCATGGCAGAACCCTAAACTGACGGAGATGGTTAAGCGAATAGTCGAAGAAAAATTCAAGGACGAAAATATCAGGGTCAAGTCGGTGCTACTCCGGCCAGCAGGTGCAATGGCTCAAGCAGAGGTACACCTTGAAATCGATGGCAACAGAAGACTTGACGATGTGGAACTCTTGCTTGTAAGAATAGAAATGATGATCCGTTCGCAGATCCCTGTGATAACAAGAATATCTTCTATTCCACACTCATCCCCTCAACAAAGGGCAGGAACACCGAGGAGGTTTGGGGGGATTTTCGGAGAGAAGAAGAC
>JALZFS010000179.1 GCA_030861405.1 Thermoproteota archaeon
ATTGTTGAACTGAGAAGGAAACAATCTCTCGAATTGCTCAATTAATTGCAATTTGCCACCAGCCCATTTGAGAAATAAGGGTAACATTTCCTTGGTGGACCATTGCATAATAGAGAATTCAAAAGACATGCTAATTAAGAATTGTATCATTCGATTCTCATTATTTTTGCTACTCTTGCTGTGACCGCTCATAATGTGACAACGTCCTGACGGGCATAGTTCCCAGGAAAACATTTCTACGATCTTCTTCGCCCGTTGTTAAAGTTTCTCTGTCGTAATACATGGTTTGGATCAGACTCGTTCTGCATAGCTATCGCTCCAAGGAAGAGAGGGTGGTTTGGATGACCCCTTTATTCAATGATGTCGCTATGATAGGATTTAGAACAGGTATCCATATCAGGCCTGACTATCTGCTGTGTTCTCAACTCCTGTTGTAGAATGGCCATGAGCCCTTTTCCAATGATATTTCAATTCACCCAAGCTTCCACCAACATTCAGATTGCACTTTGGACATCTCCACGTTACACTCGAAATACCCATACAAGATCGGCACATACACATATTGCTTATACGTTTTACTCAACAAAGCCTCAACAAAGCAAGGTCTACTGAATAATACTCAATTTCTCACAAGATGTATCTCAAAGGACAGTATCCGCCTTTCCCTCTGTACAGTGTCACTCCAGCCTGCCCCGCCTATTGGGCGATGTTATAATATAATATTAGAACGATTAAACGAATCCCTGTCATCTTTACTGAGTGCAAGATCCTATTTTGCTCAAACGGTAATCTATTGACTTAGACGTAGAGCTTCTTTTGGTTGCAAATATGTCATTCATTCATCCTGCTCAATATCATGGTCGATATGCCTTCTGCTGATGATATTCTCCTACGGCACACACGTATGTTATTCATTCATTTCTTTTGGCATGACGTTGAAGCGGAATATTGCTCTGTCCCCGTGATTCCTTTTGACCTGGCATGACCCAGATATGCTCCGTTTGGCTCTCGCTTGAGCTGAGTTGCGATATCTAAACCCCTTGCTCATTGCATGGAAATAGGGGTTTTATCAAAAGAATCTCTAACATCATCCTATCTTAGACCATATTTTGCAGCCTCAGCTTGCCAGAGATGGTGTCATGCTAATCATGGTTATTCATTACTGGTTCTAGCCGCCAGTCATCTTTGTGAATTCGCTGGTACGATTGGTTGCCTTAATATAGTCAAGGTTTGCGAGGGCAACTACAGCTGATTCTCTTACTTCCTCGCTTTCATCCTCTAGTGCCTCATTGAGTGTCTTTCTTGCTTCCTCTGAACCTATGACTCCTAATGCCACGGCTGCCTCGTGCCTGACGAAGAAGCTTGGGTCTGATCTAACGGCATCTGCGAGTGCAGATATGCCATTGGTATATCCAAGCTGGCCAAGTGAAAAAGCCGCCTCATGTCTTACTAGGGCATCACTGTCATGTTTTAGAACTTCACCAATGGGTTCAATTGCATTTTCACCTGCAATGCCAGCAAGGATACATACTGCACGTGTGCGTATTACATTATCACTATGCTTGAGCAATACCTTAAAGTATTGCTCGTTCTGATTTTCAAATTGCTTTTCCATTTCTTCAAAAAGCTTGATCCTATCATAATAGGTATTGTCCGTCATAATTAGAAGATAAAAGCTATAAGGTCTTTTATTTTTTCGGGCAGTCAGATCTTCCAATTGACAGAAGCCGCAAGTTTGGCTTGCTATTTGATTCCTATCTGATAGTCGCGCAAAACCTTTTCAATGCTGAAGTTATTATTTTAAGGATAAAAACCTAGAATGACGCCATTCTGAAAAAAGCGCTTACGTACCTAGCACTATGTCATGCCGAACAGATATATCCATTCCTCCATCTGCCCATTTTTGTTCGAATTGTTATTATACCTCGTCGCTAAAAAATTAGGAGTCGAATTATATATATGCGTGTAAGATATTGGCGGCTTAATATTGCCGAAGTTTTGAATGCAACGTATCCTACTGAAAAGGTAAACCACTGGGATATCAAGTGCATGCAGGGCGAGTATGAGCACTTTGGCGTCTTTTGGTTCCGTTACGGCACACCATTTGATAAAGAGCCAGCGCATGGACTCTCTTTTTATTCTAACGATGTGCCGCAAAATATCATTGATGATCTATCTTCATTTCTAAAATCAAAGTTTGGAGGCAAACTACTTTACCGCCAGAGCAGGGGCTTCCTTCAAGGATCTAAAGAGTTTGCAGATGGCACGTCAATAGCTATGCTTGCCAATGAGCTGAGTCTCAGATTCAAGGCACCAGTGGAGCTCACGATAGAATTCGAGAGGATCGAAAAGGCAGACATCGACCAAGAGTCATTCAAATTTCCCTCATCAAAGGCCCTGCCTATAACCGGCCCTGATTGACTTGCTGACATAGTATTATATTTCTCAAGCACCTATCCTCTAATAACGATGGTGGCAGAAATGATGACTCTCCGAGAGCATATTGACGAGCTCCGCATGAGGGTGCTTCGTATCGCTGTCTCAATAATCATCATCACTATATTTGCTATGACATTTGACTTGCGGCCGGTTGAGGTAGATGGCATGTGGCTTGCGTACCCATATCCTGACCCAGTTCACAATATCTCTACGCGCCTTACATATTACATGCAAGAAGCTCTACTTCCTGAAGGCGTACGTCTGATCCAGACTGCTCCTGGCCAGGCATTCTTTTCACAAATTTACGTTTCTGCGTTGGTAGGTCTAACTGTCTCTATACCTATTATCATGAAAGAGATGTCTGCATTTATCTCACCGGCAATAAGTACAAAGACAAAGATTGGACTCTTAAACATATTCCTTCCTTCGGTCGCACTCTTTATCGGGGGCATTATCTTTTCATATCTTATAGTGATACCCTATGTACTTGGATTTCTCTACCAATATGGACAGGCTCTCAACGTCGCTACTTTTCTTACAATCAATGACTTCATATCCTTTGTGTTGCAATTCTTCCTTGGCTTCGGGATCGCCTTCCAGCTGCCAATACTGATGTACGGCATATCACTTACCGATATTCTCTCGCCTCGATTCTGGCGAGACAATTTCCGATATGCTGCAATAGTTTTGGTCATTTTTGGTGCCATCATTACACCTGATGGAAGCGGAGTAACTATGTGGTTCGTATCAGGGCCCATGCTGCTTCTCTATCTTGCAGGCATGTTATTTGTCGAGAGAAGAGCAAGATCAGCAGCGAAGGGAGGAGCAGGAGCAGCAACTGGCGCTGACATTATTAAGACTAACACTTAAATCCCAATCTGTGGTGCTATTTCATAGCCGATGATCTTGGTTGAAGGATTATCAGACGTCATAATGCAACTTGCAGGCATTGGAGGTTTCGAATGGGTTATTATAATTGGATTGATTGTAGTAGTGTTTTTTGGTGTAAGAAAGATACCGGAGCTTGCAAGATCGTTTGGCAAGGCTAGCGGAGAGTTTGAAAAGGCAAGACTTGAGGCTAAAAGAGAGCTTCAACAGATGAAAGGCAAAGAAACTGTTGTCGGAAGGGAAAAGCTTGAGGCTATAGCGGATTCACTTGGCATTGACTATTCCAACAAGGATGATGAACAATTGAGAGCTGCAATCGAGCTAGAGCTCAATAAAACGAAGCAATAGTTTGGAACCTTTTTATTACATCCTTTTTTTCACTGGGAGTTATTGATTAATCCGGAGCAAATCTTAGCTGTCATTGACCAGTACAACTTGAAAGACGTTACGGTAGGTACTATCGGTAGCCATTCTGCCCTTGAAATAATGGATGGCGCCAAGGATGAGCACCTCAAAACCATATGCATATGTCAGAAGGGCAGAGAGCTGCCGTATCAGCGCTTTAAGCGCCTTGCTGATGAAATAATCTTGCTAGACAAGTTCGCAGATATACTAAACAGCGAGAATCAAGAAATGTTGAGGCAGTCCAGTACTGTATTGGTGGCTCAGAGGGCCTTCACTGCCTATTTGGGTTTTGACAGCATTGAAAATGATCTCCGGGTACCTATCTTTGGTAACAGGTCCCTTCTGCGAGCAGAAGAAAGAACTATGTCAAGGAATCAATACTACCTGCTCGAGAGAGCAAACATACGTCATCCAAAGCTCTACCGCAATCCCTCAGACATCGACGGCCCAGCAATAATAAAGGTCCAAGAAGCCAAGCGCAATCTGGAAAGAGCATTTTTCATTGTATCTTCATATGAGGACTACCAGAAAAAGTCTGAGCAAAAGATTGAGCAGGCGCTTGTCACAAAGCATGATCTAGAAAGAGCGATAATCGAAGAATATGTTCCAGGTACTTACTTTAATCTAAATTTCTTTGTGTCCCCTCTTACAAAAGAGATAGAATTTCTTGGCATAGAGCGCAGACTCCAGACCAACTTACATGACTTCGTCTCAGTGCCTGCGAGGCAGCAGATGGAGATTGACCTCACAATACAAAATATCGAAGTAGGCCACACTCCTGCAAGTATAAGGGAGTCTCTTTTAGAGAAAGTCTTTGAGATGGGCGACAGATTTGTTGCCGCGGCAAGAAAAGAATATCCTCCCGGCATAATTGGCCCTCTTTCGCTTCAGAGTGTGGTTACGACTGACCTTGATTTTGTAGTATACGACGTCTCGCTACGTGTGCCAGGTAATCCAATAATGTCAACCACAAGTCCTTACTCAAAGTACTATTATGGTTATACCATGGGAGTTGGCCGCAGGATCGCCATGGAGATAAAGGCGGCTGCTGGACAGAGAAAGCTTCGCGATGTTGTGACCTAAGTTACCGCTCTATGGCTTCTTCAAAAAGATTCTTTCTTACCTTGATTGGTATGTCATAATAGGCCGCCAGCGCTATTGAGTCAGACGCCCGATAGTTGCGGAGCACCATCTCCCCTTTTTTGCTCTTAAAGTAAAGATTTGCGCGTAGAACTGAGCCGCTTTGATAAACATGAACTTCGACAAGCAGGAGATCCTGCATTACAGCAATTTCCTCCACTAAATTGTAGATTGTGGGAATACTGCCTTTGTCTCCGTCCTGAAAGCGAGATATGTGCCTTGCCACCTCACCGGAAAATGCGCGCATAGGGAACTCTTTGCCCTCAGCTGACTTTAATACAACGACTCCTTCAATTCCAAGCTGGTCTACAAAGCCCACATAGCTTATTCTTGCGGGGATATATTCCTCATCCTCTTCTTGAGGGCTTGTTGGCATGTGTCTTAGTATAATGGAATTACCCAGAATTAAGAGTTTACCGATCGACGATAGGATTTAATTTACAGTCAGAGTTGATCAATATGAGTCAATTAGGCATGGAACAGAAGAGCCGCTGGCAAGGGTTGAGGGAAAGTGGGTTTAGAGTCTTTTTTGTGGGTATGTTTTCACTTCTAATTTCATTTATCATATTCAGTCGGCTTACTACGCCTTCATCCGGGCTCGTGAGAGTTGAGTCACCTGGATTGATTGGGCTTGCTTATGCTATGCTTGCTGTAACTGCAGCTTCTGTTGCGTCAATGCTATATGGTGCATATATTATTTTCCGGTCGGAGCAATTGCGTACTGCAGCAAGCTCAAGCAACAGCCTAATTTCATTTATCACAGGGGCTTTTTTTGTCAAAGACTACTGGATCATAATGGTAGTTGCTGCTATAAGCTATGGTATTTTTTTTGGATTTCTTTCCCAGATATTGGTCTACAGAGGAGACATTTCGTTAACAGAAAGGGGCATTAAGGTTCCTTCAATTGATTTGACGCCTTGCTGTGCTGCCCCCGGCTACATGCCTATGCTCTCGCTATATATCACCGATCACTTTCTGATACTAATAATACCTATCAACCTTATTCTCGCTACTGTTGTCTCAATCCTGGTAGGCTTCAACGTGGCCCTCAGCATCTTTGCATTTAGGTTAAAAAAGAAGACCGCCCAAACAAAGACATCACTCGCTGCGGGGATTGGGGCTGCAAGCGGTCTGTTCGTTGGATGCCCAACATGCGCCGGCAGTGTAATTTCTACTGTGCTTGGAATTGGCGTGGCTGGAGCCGGAGGGACCACAGCAGCCGCATTTGCTCCATTACAGACAATCTTCATAGCGGCGAGTATTCCAGCGCTAGTGGTCGCGCCCTTCCTGACCGCACGAAGTATCAGGTCAGCCTCAAGCTGTAAGCTTAGTTGACTTTCTCTGTGTTGCCAAAAGTTCGAGCCGAGGCAGCTTCTTCAATAAGCTGTCCAGGTACATCTGCATATGAGGTTCTGCAATCCATATCTTTTCATCGCCGAAGAGGTAGCCATATCTCTGTGAGCTTCCCATCTTCTCTCTCATCTTAAGCTCCTCAAGATAGTTGCTGGGCACTGACGAGTCACTGAACCCTTGCTTTCTTGCAATGGCGTCTAGCATTCCATGCATACCAGACCCATGCTGTGCTGCCTCCTTCATTCTATAGGCAATGTCCTTTGGTATCCCTAGAGCCTGTGCAAGCTTTCTATGTACATGTTTCCCAAAGCTATCAGCTTTGCCCCTCACATTGAGCCGTAAGCTGGTTGCTAGTGCCACAGCTATCACCTCGGGGTCAAGAAATGGTTCCCGGAGCTCTATACTATGCGCCATTGTTATCTTGTCCTCACGCTCCAATGTCTCCTTGTAGAGCAAAAGGAGATCCTCTACCATATGTCTCCGTAGCATTCTGTAGCCTTCCTTCTCCGCGACTTTGGCATACCATGGATAACCTCCAAAGAGCTCATCCGCCCCTTGACCGGTAAGCATCACCTTTATGCCATCCTGGCGAGCCAGCCTGACGGCACTGTATACTGGTAACGCCACTTCGACTTGACCTGCATTACTATCCTCGATGACGTTCATTACTTCTGGGATTAGCTTCTCAACCTGGTCTTGGTCAAGCTCGCTAACCTTCAGGTTGAGTCCTAACCTGTCGGCTATCTGTCGAGCATATGCGATGTCCGTTGATCCGCGGACACCGCAGGTGTAGCATATGACTTCAGGCACCATTTTGGCAGCAAGGTACGCAATGAGCACGCTATCTATTCCGCCCGAAAATATTATTCCTATCCTCTGGAAATCCTGCGTGCGCTTTTCCATTGCCTTAACTAAAGCTTTCCTATACGCTTCAACTGCAGATGCCATCGTTTTATGAATTATTCTAGTCTTTCGTGGAATCGGATCGGAAACTTGAAATGTCTGAATCCTGCCATCCTGCGATATAATTATTGCGCTGCCTGGCAATATGCACCTTGTTGGCTCTCTTATCCCTATCTTCCATAGGGCCTTGCGCTCAGATGCAAAAGCTACTAAACTCCTAGTATCCGCATAGTATAGCTGTCTGACACCTATTCTATCCCTCACAAGGGCTATCTCCCCAGTGGTTTTGTCTTGTATTGCGAGGGCGTACACACCGTCAAGCTGCGCAACTGTCTTTTTTAATGCCCCAATGA
>JALZFS010000033.1 GCA_030861405.1 Thermoproteota archaeon
CATCCATTCAACGCATAGTTATGCGATTCTTGAGAGACAGCGCAAGTACATTGTTACAATCCTTACAATGGCGAACAAAAATGGCATTATAGAAAAGAAGATGAGTCTTGTTGCCGTACTTCGAACTTATTTATATTCATCATGTTTAGTCCCTGCTCTCAGTACTACATGTACTTGCACTCAAGTGACTTAATTTTGAGTTCCAACATACTGACGTAACTTATTTGTTTCTTCCCGATAATGACATGTTATTGTTGTGTGCTAACGGTGAGTATAGTGCTCGAGAAATTTGGATAATAACCTATTCCATCTCTCTTTCATTCAGACAATAAGGAAGGGTGATACAGAAAAATGGCTCACCGAAAGGAGTGCCGATATCCTTCAGATGCGGATATGAAGGATGCCACTGAAAAGACAGTAGTATGACTGGTGCAGAAGAAAAATAGCAGAATCAGTTGAAGTAATTAACATAATCTCCGACAAAACATGCAAACGATCTAGGCTTTTGTCCTACGACTTGCTCAGGCGCATTGGTTGTTTTTGACGTGCTACCAACTCTGATATTATAAAATTCTCCAATATGGAACTAATATGCCAATCTTGCATGCCTGTAATTTTCACGGATCTGCGAGTATCTCCTGAAGGTCTATGTACACTATTTTCTACCTGTCTCTTTAGAGATGATTTCTGCTGCTTGACTATAGGATAATGCTTCTAGGGTCGGTAATAACATATACCTTATTTTCATGCTCGATTATTCCACTATTTTTATTTTCGATAGTGACTAGTAACTTTGAAACTGAAGCTGCAATATCTCTAACATCTATAAAACTAGCATTTCCTCTCCTGCTGAAATACAAATAGGATTTTGAGCTTTTGTTATGTAAACGTAATAGTTAAAAGTTTTGCGTAAATGCACTTGAGCGTAATAAGGTATACATAATTCCAGATTGCTATAAATTTTTCTTGTAGTCTATGTGATCTTCCTAGTAGCATTCGCCCTCAATGTTAATACTTCCATGTTATCATATACTTTAAAAAGACAAGTTGCGTCAAGCCGCTTCTATTCCGTTTCCACAGCGACACAAACCCCATCATCCAAATTTTTAGCTGGCTTGGATATTATGTGTGCTTAAAACACAAAAACAAAAAAAGATGAGGAGTCGATATCGGTTTTACTCCACTATTACTCGCCCTGTCATCCAAGGATGGAATTCACAGATATAGTCATATGTTCCTGCCTTTGAGAATGTGACGCTGAATGATGTAATTGGTGGCGCACCTGGAGGAATTGAACCTTCTGGCCATAGTATACCAGAATTGACATACAGTTCATCTCCTGTCATAGTGTAGTTTGCATTTGGCTGCAGGTACCTGACGTTATTTTGAGCATCAATGACAACTGGGCTTGCCTGTCTCTTATTGGCTGCGACGATGACATTACTGTCTGCAGTGCCATTCTGACTCGGGATTATCAGGGGTTCGGTGTTTTTCTCTTCAGGATTTGCAGGCCTTAATTGTGTGCCATTGGCAACTAAATATGGCGATTGGAAGCTAGCAAAGTAATCCTCTTGTTTCATAAAGCTGACAGTATGAGGCTCTGCTACAGTTGACGGATTTGTCCATACGACCGTATCACCCACCCTTATACTGACATTTTGGGGGACGAACCAAGTGACAACAGAGACAGGCCCTCCTCCACCTGCTGCAACTCTCCTTGTAGTATTCTGAATAGTTGCACTATCTGTTTGTTGCTGGTCTAATTGTTGCTGTTGTCCCTGTCCTTCTACTAGTTGTCCCTCTTGCGGAGACTGAGCGCTGCTAATAGAAAGCGTTGGCCCAACAGCGAGAAGTAAAGCGCCGGCAATAGCAGCCAATCCTACCAACCCTATGGACTCTTTGATAGTTTTTGTGTTCGTGCTCATAGCATTTGCAACCAGTCTGAAAATCACAGATCCTTATAAGTGAAGCTGGACTTAATTGCACTTCAAAAGAGAGCAATTATGAGAAAAAAGAAGGCTTGGATAACATTTGAAGTAGAGGACTCACCAGACTACCTGGCTCCCGCCATTACATTCTTCTTGTTCTTCCTTCAGTCATAGCCGTTGCCTTACGTCCTTACTTTAAGCCCGAATGGTCTATGGGATCAAATGGAAGGGCATTAACCACCTTCTTTTCGAGGCCTAGACATGAAAGCTCTAATCAATCTTTACTGTATGAGAACACTAGGGATAGAGCCGGTCGTTATTAATGTGTCGTGGTGTGGATAGCTGGCCGGACCTATCATCACCTATATGAGGTCGCTGGTATCACCAAATTGTTTCATCTTCTTTACCCTATGCCTGTCTAAGATTATTATAGTCACACCTGCTATTACAACTGCTATACCAACTGCAAGTAGAGACATGAACAGGGTCACAGTAACGGCAGAGGAAAGATAATTTTTTTCGATCAACAACTGCTCTGGGCCACCGAAGTGTACTGCAGCTTCAACTCTGTGGCCCGTAGGATTTACGACTGTCATATTATAGAGACCTGGAACTTTTACATCGAATGTCTCTAAGATGATTGGCTGATCGATGTTCTTGTCTACTAATACCTTACCTGCACGGTCCTTTATTGTTACAGAAGCTTGCGTTCCAA
This sequence comes from Thermoproteota archaeon, assembly GCA_030861405.1. Classification (GTDB taxonomy): domain Archaea; phylum Thermoproteota; class Nitrososphaeria; order Nitrososphaerales; family Nitrososphaeraceae; genus Nitrososphaera. Next base: position 2,644 of record JALZFS010000033.1, read on the forward strand.
TAAGGTCTGCAAAAGCAATGATATAGATACCTTGAGTATCGTTGAGGTTCTGTTGCAGATTGATAGAGCGGCCTGGCTCTATTGTGTATTTCCCTTCTTGTTGAATAGTATTTAAGAATTGGATAGCATAATATCCCAGCATTGAAAAGCTGATAACGGCTATTGTTCCCCCAACAATAAACACGATATATCCTCTTTTAAGATGCAAGGTGGTTAGAGGCAGCTAGGCAATATAATAATATAATCTTACAAGCTCAATTGCATGAAATATTGTTGTTGTGTGATATAAAGTCATCAGTTGATTGTAATATAGTCATATGTGCGCACACATACTCGCATATCTATAATAAAAGAGGTAATGGCACAGAAAACAAGAAGTGTTTGATATCCTGTAGCGGCCAGGAGCCAATTGATCCCTTCAATAATGAACGATATCTTGTAGGAATTATAGCAATTTTTGCAGATGATAAAGCAAAACGTTCGGAGGGACATCATCCACCACAGAATTAGAAAATTCAGTGAATTGATTTGCCATCCTGGAGCTGTTGCACAATTACAGAGAATGTATTGAAAAACCAAGGATGCAGCAAAATACTCTCAAAAAATAAATGAATAGAGAGCCCAGCAGAAATTTCCCAGATAAGCACCACCAACAAAACAAGACATCAATCAGTAGTTGAACCTACTAGAATTTAATTCTAGATTCACCTGATATTAAAAAGACACCATTCTCGTTTATACCAAATGCTGTCATTTTGATTGTTGCGTCTGAAAGTGATAGCGGTGGCAGCTCTAGCCGTTGCGATCGCCATTGCAGTCATTGTTTTTTCTATGCCGACCCAGAGAAACTCTAACTTGCCTAACGTTAAATTCACCGAATTTGTACCCGATAGAACTGACATTAAGGTTGGCGAGTCGACTAAAATATTGTTCAATGTACAGAATCTTGAGACGCGTCCAATTACTGATGCACAGGTAATCATTGTGATCGAACCTTCCGGCTATCAGCCATACCTCACAATTCGGAACCAGACTACAGAACTTCCGGACATGCATGGAAAGGATGCGCGCACAGGCGAGATACAAGTGGCAATAAATGCAGCGGGTTCACCAGCTAAGGAAGCTGTTTATACAGTTAAGGGGGTACTATTTGTAGAAGGGAAACAATCAGATATCAAACAATTTGAACTTAGGATAAGGCAGGGCTGATTTCATCAAAGTACGAAATATTCTGCTCTTGGATGATGTACCACTATTGCCGCAGTCGATTGATCAGGCACTATCTGGCCTGTTTCTGTAAGTGTCATGCCAGATTTTTCAGGTTCTAATATTTGCCATACAAGGTGGTGTTGATATACATCAGGACAGCTCGGATATCCCCAACTGTAACGAAGTCCGCGGTTTTGACCTATTTTTAGCTCATCTCGGATTCTTGCATTGATTAATTCGGCCATCGCCTCCGCCGTTTCAACGGCAAGACCATGTAAATAATAGGCATCAGCGTATTTGTCTTGCTTGTTCCATGAGTCAATCATTTCTGTTACCTTGCTACCTACAGTCACTGCTTGAAATGCAACGATGTCATTCTTTCCGAAGTAATCTGCAAGGCAAAGATGCTTTTCTTTTGAAGAGCGCGGAAATTCAAATATCACCTGCTTTCCACTTGGCAGATCGATTGCCAACTTGCCGCTCCCCCCCTGCTCCAATGCTAGGTTATGGCACTTGTAGTATCCATATACTGCATGTGGATCAAATAATTTTTCATTTAACACCCTGTCTGTCCACCACTGGAACAACCTTTCTGGATCTTGCTCGCTTGCTCCTTTGCCCCGCATTCCCCACTGTAACACAAACAGTGATTTCTTATTGATGTATTTCCATACTTCTTTGAGGTCAATCTGAGAGCGGTCTAACCTGACAGGCCTATTAATGTAGGGCGGTATTGGCGGTTGCTCCATAGGCTTGACGCCACTGTGAGGAATCTGGAATTGTTCTACTGCCAGGGTTTGTTGATGCTTTTCGTCCCATTTCTCCAACTTTTGCCGCCACTCGCTTACAAACGCCGTGCGATCGGGGGACATTAGCTTATTCATTACCTTCAGTCCGTCAAATGCAGTCTTGCAGAAGAATATACCTGCAGAATAGATTCCACCGTCCTTTGCGATCCTGTTAATATAGTTACTATTAATTGCGGCTCCACCACAAAGCACGGGGGTCTTCAGGCTATTTTGGCGCGCCTGCTCAAGGAAATATTGCATCTGCTTCGACGTCGATACAAGTAGCGCGGACAATCCTACTGCGTCTGCATTGACTTCTTTTATTTTTTCTAGGATTTTTTGCAGGGGTACTTGCTTGCCAAGATCGTACACGGTATAGCCGTTGTTGACAAAAATTGTTTTTACAAGGTTCTTACCAATATCATGTACGTCGCCGTACACTGTACATAACACAAGCTTGCCCTTGCTCACTCCTTCTTGCCTTATCAGGTATTTCTCCAGCTCTGCCACTGCTGCCTTCATGCATTCTGCGGACTTTAAGACAAAGGGAAGGATCAGCTCTCCAGCACCAAACTTATCGCCTACATCTTTCATTGCAGGCAGCAGCACCTCGTTGAGCGTGGCCACTGCTGCCTCATGTGCTGCCTCTTTTGATGATGCCTTAAGCACAATAGAGCCTTGGCTTTCCTTGCTGGTCTCTTTGCTGTTGACTCGGTCAGCTATTGCCTGTACCACGTCTTGTTCTATTCCTTCCTTGAGTCTATTGACAATTCTAAAGTAGCAACGCTGGGATGCATTCCAGTTCGGATCCAGTTCTATTTTCTTAGCAGGGCCAGTAGCCGCTGTTACTGCTTTTGCATCTTCGAAGTACGCTATGAGATCCGGGAGAGCATTTGTATGTCTATTGAAAATTAAATCTTCTGCCAGCTTTTTCTGATGCTTGTCGATATCAGGGTATGGAATTATATCACGCGCATTTATGATTACAGCATCAAGTCCTGCTTGTAAGGCATGATATAAAAATACAGAATTAATTACCTTTCTTGCGTTTGTAGAGACACCGAAGCTAATATTGCTTAAGCCCAATACAGTGAAGCAGTCTGGAAATCTCCTCTTTACTAATCTGATACCTTCTAGTGTATTTTTGCCAGCTTCAATAAGTTCTGGATCCCCGGTGACAATTGTGAATGTAAGTACATCGAAGATAAATTGCCAGGGTTTTAGATTATACTGCTTCGTACCTGTCTCATAAATAAGCTCTGCAACTTCAAGTTTTTCCTGTGCCGTCTTTGCCATACCCTTGGGACCAATACAAAGAGCGATAGCAGGCACACCGTATTTGACCATAAGCGGTGCAAGCTGATGGAATCTGTCACCGCTCCCTTCCAGATTTATTGAATTAATTATCGGCCTGCCGGGAGTCTGTCGGATTGCAGCCTCGATCACTTTTGGGTCAGTTGAATCAATGACGACAGGTGCTTCGATCTCAAGGCTCAGCCTCTTAACCAGCTTTACCATGAATTCTAGCTCGTCGGATCGCTCAGTAGTTGCAACGCAAACATCAAGGCAGTGTGCTCCATCCTCTACCTGACTTCTTGCCACATCGGTAAGGCCATCAAAATTGTTAGCTAGGACTAGCTCTTTAGCTTTCTTAGACCCCTGAGTATTGAGGCGCTCTCCAATTATGAGAGGTCGCGGCTCTTGCCTAAGGTCTACTGCTTTTAGAGCTGAACTTACACGTGGAACCAAAGTAACTTTTTATTTATTGATTAAGCCATTATATTTGCTATTCAAAGTTAAAAAGTAATCGCTATATATAAAATTGAATCTTAGCTGTTTTATAATAAAAACCCATCTAAGAACCATGGCGACGATTCAACAATTCAAATTAAGAGAAGGCAATAGTTCTAGCAGCTTCATAGAGATGGTGTATGATATTATAAAGAAGAGAAGTGGCAGACTCACAAGCAAGGACCTTGACGATATGCTTGGCAATAAGCAGGATGTCAGACTGGCAATTACTCGCCTGACGGTGCAAGGTAGGATCAAAAGGGTGAGGGGGTTTGGAAAGAAAGGTATTGAATATTTCTATAAGGACATTGCAGGTCAACCGCAAAAGCCTGAGTTGCGGCAAAGTAGTACTAGCTTGTACCCTTGAGTTCCAAGTTCCTTCTAAGCTGTGCTATATGCTGCGGGTTTGTCCCACAGCACCCCCCTATCATCCTCACGTGATTATATTTAGCAACAAAATCTAAGAGTGCGTCCGATATTTCTCCTGGCGTCATCCTATAGATTGCACGCCCTGCTTCATTCTGAGGCATTCCAGCATTTGGCATGACCAATATCGGTAGATCTTGCTCGCTAAGCCACCTCACGCTTGGCTCCATTTCACGTGGGCCTGTGGAACAGTTTAGGCCAAAGGCATCAATTCCCATGCTGCTTACAGTGGTATAAGCTGCTTGAACGTTAGTTCCAAGCAGCATTTTGCCATATTGGTCTAACGTAACATTGGCAATGAGAGAGATTGTTTTGCCCACCCTTTCCATTGCCAAGTGGGATGCTTCAATTGCTAGCTTCACTTCCAGGATGTCTTGGCTTGTTTCAATTAGGAGTGCATCAACTCCACCAAGTATTAGACCTTCAGCCTGTAACACAAATGCGTCCTGTATCTCATCAAGAGGCTTTTCACCAAGACTAGGATCGTTTGAGCTTGGCAAATAGCCAGTAGGCCCCATAGAGCCTACGATATATCGGAGTTTGTCATCCTTGAATTCTCTGCACACCTCTGATGCAATCTCGGCCGCTTTTCGGTTAAACTCAACTGTCTTGTCGCCGTAGCCATATTCGGCGAGCTTAAGCTTATTGGAGCCAAATGTGTTTGTTTCAATGCAGTCGGCCCCCGCTTTGATGTAGCTTCGATGAATCTGCTTTATCCAATCTGGTCGAGAGAAATTAAGACCATCATTAAAGCCATCCTTGCCATCTGGAAAATCCTGCGGGGTAGGATTTAGACGCTGTATTTCAGTCCCCATGGCACCATCGAAGAGCAATACCCTCTTTTTTGCCCCGTCAAGAAATGAATCTGTCAAATATTGTCAAATTTTTTTCTTATTTAGGAAGTTTAAACCTTTGTGATTGATGCAATTGACAGTAATAGTTCTTCATCACTATTTAATTCCAAATTAAAGATGACTGAGGATATGTACATTCAAAATGATTGAAAGCAAATAACGATAAGACTAGGAGGAAGAAGCAAGAGAAAGAGGAAGCAGACAAATTAATCACGCATGCATTGCGGGCTATCATGGTGTTACACGCGATATCGTACGTGGGAATAGCACTGTATCTTTGATATCTTGGACGTCAGTTATCCATCGGACCAAACGTTCAATACCAAGCCCAAAGCCACCGTGTGGCACGGACCCATACTTTCTTAAATCAAGATACCAGTCATAGGCTGCTGGATTTAATCCCTCTTTCTTTATGCGCTCAGTAATTGAGACAATATTCTCTTCTCTCAGGCCGCCGCTGGTTATTTCACCATATCCTCGTGGGCCCAGCATATCTGCAGCGAGACCAATGCCTCTTTGGTCTGGATCTTCTTTTACATAAAATGGCTTTACCGCAAGAGGATAGCCCACCACAAATATTGGTCGGGTCGCATCCTTGGTTAACTCTCGCTCAGAATCGATATTAAGGTCGTCACCGAACTGCATCTTCCTCTCCCGGCCATCTTGTTGAACAATCATGAACCCTTTTGAATTGAGAAAGTCAATCGCTTTTTCATAAGACATCCGCTCAAAGGGTGGCTCAACACTTTTCAGTTCAACTATATCACGTTTTAGATATGTCAGCTCTTCGCTCCTTTCCTTGATGGTGTTCCGAATGGTATATGATACAAGCTGCTCTTGTGCTTTCAAAATGTCTTCAAGACTGACCCAAGGTGCCTCAGCTTCCAGGTGCGAAAACTCTGCCAGATGTCTTATAGTTCGAGATCTTTCTGCTCGAAATGACGGTGTAAGGCTCCATACAGGACCAAGCGAAAATATCATGGCTTCCAAATATAGCTGTGCGCTTTGCGAAAGATACGCCTCTTCATCAAAATATTTTAGCTTGAAAAGTGTTGATCCTCCTTCCACAGCACCTTTGACAATAGTTGGCGCAGCCACCTCTATCCAACCGTTTTCTATAAACCAGCGCCGGCCGTACTCAAGTACGGTAGCCCTTATTTTTGCCATTGCGACCATCTTGCGCATGCGTACTGCTAAATGGCGCTTATCAAGCAACAATTCATCACTTTGGTACTCGCCGATTGGGTAGTCCGTTGCTGCAATATTATATATCTTAAGATTCTTTCCCTTAATCTCATATCCACCCTCTGGTGCTCTTGGGTCCTGGTTCACAATTCCTGTTACTTCAATTGAAGATTCAATCGTGAGGCTGGCTGCTTTTTCGGCAGGAAAGACACATTGGATGACGCCACCCCTGTCATCACGTACAAGAACGAAGGCACGCTCTTTTTGTTTCCTTAGCCGATATATCCAACCCCTAATGGTGACTTCCTTTCCAATATAATCCGACGACTTGATATCATTTGCCCTATCGGACATCGACATTAGCTTTCTTGTCCAATTCTTAAATTTATCAGTGCAAGAGACCAGCAAGAACACATATACTTCAACCTGATCGGACTTACCATTACTATGAGGGGTCTGAAAAACCACAGGTAGAGGCCCAAAGGGCAGTCTTCCATGAGAAAATGTTACATACGTGCGTTGGACGGTTAAGATATCCGCTGGTGGCATAGAGCTTTCTAAACGAGAGATTTCTAATAGGGTCTAGCATTCTACTTGCCTATCAGACTAAGGAGTGACGAGATAATAGTAAAATATTAGCTTGTAGTCAAGATGCCGCCTTCTCCTGCTCTCTCCGGAGTACAGTGGACTACTCTACTAGAGCATTCATTTGACTATTGCAGAGCGATTACAATTCAGAATTGTTCAACAGAATCCATAATCGTGTCATATAAAGCTTCAATACGCCTTTCTATACACGTTCTATGGTCTATGAATATAATTTCATACATTTATGTACATCATTTGTTCTAGCCACAACATGCTAACCCAATGCTCTCTTACCCTCTTTTGCAGCTTTGGATACTTCCTCAAAACCCAATAGTATCCTTCCTTTGCTAGCTTGTCAGCTACTATATTTTGGTCACGTTTTATCCACTCAAACGTAAGGACGTCTGGACTAAACATTGATCGAAGCCTAACTGCTCCATCATACAATGGGTTTATTATTGCAGCTCTGGAGCTGTAGTTAATACTGTTCAGCTTCCTCATTATCACTTGACAATCACCTCTAATCAAGATTTGATAATCACCATTATTATCGATATAGCCTTTTTTTACCAACCATTTCATAGCCTCAATTACACTCCCATATTCAGCAGCATTACTATTGCTCTCAGGAAAAAAGGGCTTAAGTGAACTTACTAGCCCGTAGTCCGCATACAGGACTGTACCTTTGTCTTGCTTCACTACAAAGCCATAGCATGCTATACCAGCAGGGTTCACTGGTTCACACAACCCATCACAATTAACGATGAGTTTTTTCTTCATTGTCGGTCTTATCCTATCTTATTGATGCCTTCGTCTTTTTATTTGCAGCACTTGTATAACACTATGAACAAATGGTTTGATATACATCTTTCTCAATTTTCACCCGTCTGGACGAGCCATTTTAGACAAATCAGGAGCCCAGTGGTCTGCAAAGGCTAATAAAATCCTGCGCGATTTCATTATAATCGTTTAGTAAATATATTATCGTCATGAAAAACCCGTCGCTTGAGTTTCAACTAACAGATAGACAATAAGGACAATAGGAGAAGTAGAATTGTAGGTTATGAGATTATTGCAGTCTTTTTACATTCTAAATGGCCTAAATGGCGCCTTTCTTATTTGATTCCTGCCAACCATTGTAAATTCATTATTATTATTAGTTTTGTTAGCTACTACGTCACTTGTCATCTTATGTAAGTTCTCCATATTCATATCCCCCTCATAACCTGCGCCGCTTCTATTATCAAAGACAAGTCTTTCCTCGAATGGAGAGACAGGAACTGGATGCTCATATAGCTTGTGGCGTTCTACTTCTGTCGTACTCATGAAAGCCTTGCCACACTTATCGCATCTTTCTATTGCCAACTTTTTTCTTTACTCCCTTATGTACTCCTATTCTCTTTTTCTACACACTTGCTTATGAAAGAGTTTTCCTCTCGCCGTTGTCTTCGCCTTCTAATTTTATATCACTGAGACTCTCCATAAACTTGAGCATGCCTTGTTGCCCCAGCCATGCTCTTGGTATGCGCATTTCGATACTGGCAAGTCTAACCAGTGGATCATGCTCGACCGCAGGAATACCCTTTATGGCTTGACGCATATAAGCAAATTCGTCAATATGCAAAACAGGAGAGCATTTGAAATGTATTATCGATGGGTGGCGGAGCCTAATAAAAGATTGCCAGCCGATAAAACTCAAAGCTATAGCGCTACCAATTATCCCATATAGGCTGTTTATTGTATATGATCCCCATATGGACATTAGAGATGTCAGGGCAACAATGGCAAGGGCAGCTGTTGCAGTATCGGTAAATGTCTTTACATTGTGCTTTACATTTCTCGCAAGCCTAACACCTACCCGTCTGCCACATTTCTTATCTATCTTGTCCAATAATTCTTGATATTTGTTCCATCTATCTATTTGCTGTTCATAATCTATGTCCGCGACACGATTATTTGCTACGGCCTTAAGCTGTTGAAGGATATTTCCTCTAGTTTTACTATTACTTTCATCAACTGCACTATCGTGGAAGAGATTGAGAAGAAACTCATCGTTCCCTTTTTGTCTCATAGGCAAGTAAGACAAACGCAATAATGCTAGTTATAGATTGAGTAACAATTACTACGAAAAAGTACCAAAAAACACTCTTCTTTTGATGCTAATTTGTAGTATATTGAAAAAACATCTTCTTATATTGCTGTTATTTAGCGTTCCTATGAAGAAGTTGAAGTTATTTATTATTTACACTCCCGCAAATGAGTCCGATTATATTAAATCCTCTTCTTCAGCAGCAAAATTCCTCTAGAGATGATGGCGAGTGGAGCTGTATAATGTGATTTAAAAAGAATAATGCAAGGTCGCGAGGGCAACCCTCCAATATCAATATTAACAAAAAGCTTACTTTGCCTGCCAGATTTTTATCATTAGCGAAGAAGAGAAGTCTTGAGTACTGTAAATCGTTAAAAGGCCCATTTTTAATAATGCAGATTACAAGCGCTCAGTTGAAGGTTCGTCAAGATGAGCGATTCACGCTCTGCAAGCCAATGCACTCTCAGCGCATTCTTTTTTTCTTTTGCCTTGTATCGTAAATTGCAGTATCGCCAATTTTGCAATAGACCAGTATTCCTACGAGCTCTTTGTCGCAACCACACTTAAGGGTCTTAAGGTTATGTATGTTTCTATAACCGCAATTGCTGCAATTAAATGAGTAAAGTTCTATTTTTCCTATTCTCGCTTTCCCTTCTTTGCGAAAGTCATTTCCAATATTTCTCCTTAGTTTTTCGTAGATAGTATCATCCATGACGGATATACTTCATCCTCATTCATTGAGAGATATAACATTCTTTAATGCTTACGGTCTGAACTGGAGGTATCATAGTCTTCATATGTATGTGAAGGACGGTTCGCACTGAAGAAAAAGACAGAATTTTTTGGTATACCCTTTAAATTTCTATTATTCTTGCCATGGGTGATGAAAAACACTCTTACATCAGCAGCAATAATTGCTTCTTTTGCAATCCTTGGCGGCATATTTGTCAATGCAGCACCTGCGCTCGCGCAACCAAGTCTATCCAATCCTCCACCATCTGGAAACCAGATGGGCACTGGAAGTAATATGACTGGTACAATGCATCAAGGTGGTGGAAATTACAAGTGGGGCGAAATTGCCAGCATCCAGAATGACGAGCAAGGTAAGCCAGCGTGGATAGTTGCAGGGCATTGGACGATGGACATGGCTTCGCAGAACAATACCGGAGCCGCTGGGACGACAGGCAACATCGGTAAAATCACAGGCTTCCATGCAACAATGCAGATGGTGAGACTAAATGGGTCAGCCATGCACATGCATGAGATGTCAAACTTTACGCAAGTTGGAGATGCAACCTTTGATAGTAGCACAAACTCTACTACAATAACAGGTACTGCGACCATTACGATGCGTGAAGGTCCCGTCCCCAATGTTCAAACGACAATAAAATTAGCACAGGATAAAGTCATAGCTATAACACCTGACCCGGCTCGAGTACAAAATCACTTCGGGAACACTCCAATCTTCGGCGTCGTGGGGACATCTGAGATGAAAGAAAATATGGGAATGATGCAAGGCGGTGAGCGCGGAGAAGGCTCAGAAGCAGGAGAATATGGCAGTGGAATGTAACGAGACCCGCAATAAGGTTGAATGGATATAATTCAACCCTTTTTTTCAATTATAAAAAAATTCTTGATTGGGACCCACTATCAAAAGCTATCTGCTAGAATTTACAGATAATTTCTGCACCCCAACAGCGGCATCCAGGCCGATATAATTTATTTTGTGACTCGTTCCAATTATCTTTCCAGCTGTAATCCAGCAGATTTTTGATGGTCTGATACACCTTAATGCAAGGCTTGGCTCAGGCTGCCTAATTTTAACCCACTAACAGGTTTATGTTGTAGTTGAGATAGGAGCAGAAAAAATCGCAGTGCCGTCCACGAACATCTGTCTTCCACGTTCACTC
>JALZFS010000039.1 GCA_030861405.1 Thermoproteota archaeon
TGTTGGCTCATGGCCACTATTTTTGCCATTGCGATATAACTTTAGCACATGTTTGTTGAAATAATCTGCAGATCTTTTCTGCCTCCTGTTTTGTAAATAGTGGAACATGTAGTCGTGATAATGTTGGAATGCGCTAGTCTGAAAGGCCGGGGAGCTTGTCGGGAGAAGCATACCATTGTTTGGGATAGAATTGGACATGATAATATCTCAGGCCCAAGCAAAATTAACCCCCCGCTGCAATATTTGCATCAATAGAATAGCCTACTGCTATTACGTTATATACCTCAACTCCACAGGCACGAGAAGCACCTTCAACAAAACCTGCTCGTTCTTGAGTGCAGTACTTTAGATGCTTCCTATGAGGTGTCTTCAGTTAGTCTACTAAGTACTTTGCCCCTGGAAGTCTGCAATGTGCCACCCGCATAAGTGTCCTTGCATAGCCGTAGCAGATCCTGATTATTTCGCCCAGTTTCAAGCACGAGACGAAGAGTGGTGGTTGTGATCTTGTATATGCAACAGCAGTACGAAAGTTTTCCTATCTCCTTCTCCTTTTTTCCTAGTTGGGACAAAGTGGTTGCAAAACCGAGCTGTTGGCTGGAGACATTGCCCTGATATGCTAGCACTAAGTATTAACTTCCTTATGATGCTTCACTACATTTCTCTGCAGATTTACCGGTGGCAGGACCTGCTCTAACTTGCCCCGCAGTGGTTCATACCAGTCTGGCAGAGTCAATTTTGATCCGAGTGCTTCAGGTCTCTCGTCTACTGTCATGCCTGGTGGATCGGTGGCAATTTCAAAAAGCACACCCCCTGGCTCGCGGAAATAAACAGAATGAAAATACTTGCGATCAATTACAGGCGTAGGGTCAAGGTGAGCTTGTCTGATAATTTGTTTACGTAAGCCTAATTGGTGGCTATCATCAGAAGCCCGCCAGGCGATATGGTGAACACTGCCAATTCCGATAATACCTCTGGCAATATCTGGCTGACACACAATATCAACCACTGAACCTATTGCAGCTGGAACTCCTCCCAGCTCTCTATTTCCTGCTGCCATAAACCGAAAACGTCCTTCTCTATCATCTTTTGCTATGAGTGAAAATTTCATAATATCTGTTAGGAGATTGGCAGTACTTTCATATCCTTCCTCTGAGAGTGCAGCTGAATGAAACCCTCTTATTGCATATTGAGGGTCAACCGTACCGTCCCGCCAGACATTTTCATAGTTAATGGCGGAGATGCCCTCATCATTATCCTCAACTTTCTTAGATTCAATATATGGTTGGAAGATAGGTGACTTAGCGGAGGGCGCAATAAGTTCTAGCATCATTCCATCTGGGTCATGAAAAGATATGAATCGCTCGGTACCACCAAGGCGGGTTGACGGACCTACAAATGAAATACCATTGCTACGCATCCTGTCAGCCCAATACTCTACCGAGTTTGGGGGGATAAGAAAGGCGGTCGTGGTGACCTGCCCTGTTCCACGGTTTCCATTATGCGTGTCTGGCCATACAAAGAATGTAAGCAAAGTACCAGGATGGCCCATATAATCTCCATAGTAGAGATGGTAAGAAGTAGGGTCATCAAAATTAACCGTAATTTTTACTGGCCTTAGACCTAAGAAACCAGAGTAGAAGTCTATGTTACGCTGTGCATTCTTGGTTATGGCCGTAATATGATGAATGCCAAGAACACCGCCCCCATCGCCTGATTTTTGGCCGATTAGCTGATTATCCATATTTGTATACCTCCTTTGCTAAGAGGTGTTTTTCCATTGCGGCAACAGTTGCAATGAAATCAAGGCATCAGTTACTGAGTCATGCTCAGTCATTATACAAGATGCCTGTGTCCTGCTAAGGTAGGCTGATACCGTTTGAAAAAGCATTGCACACCTCATACATAACTATGATGCCGCTCTGTATATACAGGTTTAATCATTTCTTTTTTGTTGTATTGACGGTATTTGTCTAATGCTTTTCCAAAATCGATTACTTTAGGTTCATCAATGAATTACCTTCTTGAACAAATATCTATCGCCACATACGCAAAAATTCTATGACATTAATTGCATTAAAGCTAATTGGAATGCATCTGTGTCTATCATGTCAAAGGTTATCATAATATCACTTAGTTGATTATCAAACTTTAACAAAAACAAGAGGACGAAAGATACATTTCAAATCAATGAATATCTCGCGCTATTTTGGGTGTCTATCTATAGCTATGTATATCCTCTATTTAGTGGGCAATTTTGACAGAATTGGAAGAATTGAGTCGGATCATCTCATAAAGATTTATCTCAGATAAGGTGCCCGCTATTACTGCAGTCTACCTCTTTAAATTTCTGGTAATCGTCGGTTCTGAAGAACATGAATTCTAGATCATACCAATGTGACATGTGCGATATGATTTTCATAAACATTGAGGAGTTGTATAGACATTATGCTATCACCCATGCAAGAAACATATGGCAATGTCATGCAATAGGATCTTTGATAGCGAGAGTCAGTCGCAGACTAATTTTCACAAAAAACAGGGATTTGAAGAAGAAGGAGAAGGTAATGCTGTAGTAGGATCTCCATCCTAGTTAGGATCCGTCAAGGATGGAGAGCAAAATAAGGGTGAAAATGATTCATACGGCCGTATGAGCCTTCCATAGCAAAGGCGACAGATAATGCCTTGCTATGGCTGCAAGATCCTTATCTGATTTGTTACCGGACTACTTCTGTTGTGTGCCAGTATTTGTCGGCTTCAGATGAGGTTCAATGTATCTCATTCAATCTTCTATCCCATACCTAGTTAGCTCTTTTCTCTGTGTTCTAATCTGATCTAGATTTAGGTTTAAGCTGTTCATATCTCATTCTAAATGTTCAATTACTGTTGGTATGTCTTCTTCTCCGTTTTTCATCCAGTATCTAATCCGTCCAGATTGTGGTAATACATGATGAGGAGATGCACGACCAGAATTGACAAGCTCGTTTCGTACATTTATTGGAAAAGGTAAGTCAGCTAAACGATCTCCATGCATATGTCCCAGTTCTCTTTTGTTTAAACGAAATTCTATGCCTCCGAATTGATGTGGTTCAGCAGTAACTTGAGGCCAACTCGTTA
>JALZFS010000090.1 GCA_030861405.1 Thermoproteota archaeon
TTAAACACTCAGCAGTAACCCGTAGTAATGATTAACCGTACTCCTAATCGCCTCATGGATAACTGTATGAAAGCAGATTAATGCATAACAAAAGTGCACTAATACGAACTAGTAGCCAACGCCGCCCCCTGGATGTCCATGCCATAAGTATTGAATTTAATAAAGTGGTAATCTATACAGATTCATCAGCTCTGAAAATTTCCGATGTTATCCTTTTGAATCACAGTAATAATTTTTGAAAAGCCAAAGGATCAGAAGCCAATGCAATCAATAGCAGAGAGACTAACGCCTAAACGGCCCCCTGCATTCTTCGGAGTTCATACAATCGCATGCATTGACCAAAAAAGGCAAGCTGTACGAACACAGATTAAGAAATACAACGCTTTGATCAGATAGCATTGAGTTGCAATAATAACAAAAAAGAGAATTAGTGAGGATAAAGATGCTTTTATGACGCTTGTACCCTGTGGCCTAATGCACTTGAGTGATTGTACGCGACGGATAGACGAGGCCATATGATCTTTGCAAGCGATATCTGAGATATGGCCTTTAAGGGTACAGCTATGTATATGCTAGATATAAGCAGCAATTCCTTGCTGAGGCAGGACTATTATTTCAAAGGAGGATCTGTTACAACAGTGACTAGCTAATCCAATATGAGGCCGGTATTAGAAAATGCATTAGAATGAAAAATATCTGATCGCTGACTTTATCGTATCCTGCATTTTTTATCTTTGGTCGATCAGAATAATAGTAGACAAACAATGTCACAGAGGTAGTGTACCCTTTCAAAGAAAGGGCCAAATTCTTCATCAAAAATGCTTTTGTAATCCGCGCATATTGATAAAATAAAAGCAAAATAAATAGCAACAGAAGGATCCCGCATATACACAAGTGGCGGACGGGTCCGAATTGACAACAACCAAGAAAAGGCACGACAGGACTATTTCAGCATCATGGTGGCCTTGGTGATACAATCCTAAGAAAACGAAGTAGCTCCTCGTGGTGTTATGAGGGAACAAGGCAGGCCTCTAGTCGGCCGCGACCAGACAAGCTATTGTTCTTTATTGTATGAATGCATTACAAAACGCCTTTCAAGAGGATGACCAAGGTTTTATGCTTGGTCATAGTCCCTGCGGCCTTTTTCTCCTTTCCAACAAGCAGAGGGCACCTGGGTGGCGGTCTCTTCGCGATAGCGGTTGAGGGTGTGGTTCATACACCCTTGGTCCAGAATTTGCCGTTGGGTAGGTGAAACCAGCTGAATCAAAATACGATAGATGGGTTTTGCGAAGTGTCTCGCTCACTATATTCTAATTTTGTTCCCTTTTTTAGTTAAAAAGTTTTTAAGGAACCTTTTAGTGGAATATTTCTGATAATGTCATTGAATCAGGCTAATTGGTCAGGCAATATACTTAAAATGGTTACTTTTATGATTGTTGCGCTCGGGCTAGGGTTTTTACCTATTATAGGTAGTAGTGCTATGCAACAGGCAAGCGCATTGGATCAGTCACATATGCTATGGACCACAACTAGGAGCGCAAACGTCCTTAGGGACCTAGCTAAATCAGTACTTGACTCAGGAGACACCATAATATTCCACTACAGCTCTACTGGTGCGCCGACTAGCACACAGATAACGGCCTTAAAAGCTGTTACAAACGTGCCAAACAGCCACAAAGGATTTGAGTTCTTCTCGCTGGCAGCTATCAAAAAGTATGCTCCAGTAGCAAAAGAAAATGGATTTGGCTTTATAGCTTATGACCTAGAAGATGGGTCATCTCCTTCATCAGAGGTTTCGAACCCTGTCACATCATTCAAGAACGCTGCATCTATAGCGCACTCCTATGGCCTCAAACTGATTGCAACTCCGGGGTACCCCATCCTTACAAACTATGCTACGCAGTTTGCGAGGTACGTTGATGGAGTACATATGCAGACGCAAAGGCTGCAGAACGATGACCTTGACTGCAAGACAATGAAGAATTTCGTTGTGTCTATGGTCTCGAAGCTGGAGAGCGCAAAGAGTTCGCTAGCTGGCCATATAGTGTATCAAACGACGTTTAGCAGGTTTACAGCCGGCGACAAGACGATATACAATACACAGAAAGACTGCATAGATGCAGTTAGCCCGACATCGGTGGATGGACTGTTTATATGGTGGACTGGTGCGTCGTACGACAGCGGCGACTATCAGAAGCTGCTAAAGTATCACGAGTCAAAATACTCCTGATAATAATAACAGTAGAACAAAAGACGATCAGCATAGCTAGAACGTTTCGGACAACGGCAATCCTATGGACAAGAATTTGCTCATCTCAGACATTTTTAAAATCCTTGAATCTTAAGCGACAGGTTTAAAATATATTCGAAAGAGCATGTCTTTGTCAGTAGCATATACTCAAGTTTGTGAATAATAAGACTTTTATCGCCTTCTAGAAGTAAATGAGCAGAGTATCCCCTGATTTTGAAAAATTGATATATTGAGCCCTACATCTGGACAATATATGATTATTCCTAAGAAAGTTTAGAAATTTTACTAGAACTTCTTAATAGATTGGTGATTACAAAAATCGTGAAGATCATCTAATTGTATACATGGTTGAGAGAAAATGAGCGTCAACGACCGAAAAATCAAAACTACAAGAACAATAACCATAATTGGTTGTAGTTTATTAATTATTATTTCACTTATAACTTTTCAACAGCAGATACCTACAGTTGCACACACTACAAAAATTTATGATAAAAAATATGTTAATGCCCTTAGATACATCGGAGATACTATACCTCAAAATGCAACACTAGCAACCACTGAAAATTATCCCCAGGTTACATATTTCACTGGTCACAAAGTAAAAGTTCCATGGGTGAGCAATGAAAGATCACTCGTAGAATTTATGTGGAAAATTAATTCCGCCTATCTTCTAGTACCTGAAGACCTTTCTGAGCGTCCATCATCAGATAATACTCCCTTACTCATTCAAATAGCACAGAAGCCATTTGAAAAAATTTTGGATTATTATAATCAGTACATTTCCATGATCAAATCCCAAGATAGTACTTTACTCAACTCTTCTAAGAACACCCTTTTGAACATGACTGAAAGTATTAGAGATAAACCTTTTCAAAAGATATTTGAGAAAATTTTGGATTATAACACAGAAGGCAGCATACTTCATCTATACCATCTCAGGTCTAACGTCACCCGTGACAATTTAGGCATAATCACAGATAAAACAAGACCAATTCTTTTTGTTTCGCTTCCGGTCAACCATACAGTTATGGAAACGAAACTCGGCGGCCTGCTCGTTAATGTAACAGGAGCAGCAATAGATGCAGACAGCAAGATAAAAAAAGTCGAGGTATCAATTGATAGGTTGCCGTACCGATTAGCAAATCCAAGAGCACCTAATGATTGGTCAATATGGTCGCTTTCAGATTATCTTATGAATAAGGGCACGAAGGAGATTATGGTGAGAGCAACGGATAATGCAGATAACAGAGCATGGATGCCTGTTTACATAGTAGTCAGGTGATTTGCATATGCAAAACCTTGCTATGCGGTCCAAGTTTGTGAGGGTAGTATTATCAAATAAATTTAATATTGCACTTATACTATTGGTTGCAGCTCTTGCAATTTATTACTACTTTTACATATCTCAATCTACGTTCCCATTCTGGGATGGTGCTATATATCTCAAGAATGCTCACAACTGGCTGGGAAACGAACCCTTAGAGGCGGCCTACAGGCCGCAATTAATCTCCTGGATTACCGCAGGTGTCTGGTCAATTACGGGTGAGGATTGGAACATTGCAAAATACATTCAGCCAGCATTTACGATTGGTGCAGGGGTATTACTTTACCAAACTTTGAAAAAATACAAGGGCGATGCCTTTGCCTTTGGTGTCACAGCTTTTACGATGCTAAATCCTTATGTGTTCTTTTGGAGCACACAGATCCTCACAGAGGGTATATCATTATTCTTTCTTGTGCTTTCAATTTATTTCCTTAAAAGTGAAAAGCAATACAGTTGGATTTTTGCAGGTATTGCTATGGGATTAACTTTTGGCTCAAGGTATCCGGTTTTCATTATGGCTGTTGCGTTTTTTATCACAGAGCTATTTACACGAAGAGACGCTAAAAAATTAATTGCAAACACAATGGTTGGTCTAATACCTATTATCTTATTGATAATAACTGCAATCTATATAAAATCAGGCGGCTTTTCAGTTGCGATTCAGAGAGATACTGAACTAAGTTTGTTACTGTCGCCATTTTATGTAGTGAATTTTATAAGAATCTTTGGTTTCATCTCTGTATTACTGCCTGTTGCCTTTGTATTGAGAAAAACATACTCTGACAAATATAATTACGCGTTTATTGCATGGTTTGTTATTGGCTTCTTATTCTGGAGTGCAAATTCTGAAAATCATCAAGAAAGGTTCATGATTCAGCTTACACCTGCTGTCTATTTCCTAGCGATACTTGCGATCGAAAATATGTGGAAAAGAAGTAAGCTAGTGTCAATCAGTACATTAAGGGACTCTGCAAAAACTGCATTGAAGTGGGCATCTTTTGTTCCATTCAGATACTATCTTTGTGGTTTCATTATTGCATATCTTGCCTTAAGATACCTACAAAATCTCATATTATTAGAAGAGCAAATGTTGAAGGGAGTATTGCAGTTTTTCAGTATACCATATACCTTTAATGATGGAACGCTTTATGCTCAAATTCTGGGATCTCATGTTCCAGTGAGCATACCGGTATATCCACAGCTCATCTTCTTGATATTCTTTCCGACTATTGCAATTGTATCAAGGATAAACCTCAAAAAGCGGGGACAATTTCTGGCCTTTGGGTTATTATGCTTCCTCGCGTTTATCATGGTCGAATTCGTGACTGTTCTTATTCCTGTACACATTTCATCACAAATTCGCCATCTTATTAGCATCCTTATCACACTGGTGATCGGTGGATTAATAACTGAATTGTCAATATGGAGTACGATATCAATACCTCAACCGACAAAAATAAAGCGTATTCTAAATAGGAGTTACTCCAAAGAATATCTATTATTGTTATCTGTGCTTAGCGGATCAATAATGCTTACAATTTACATTATCATACTTCTGCATATCCCCCTTAACTCTGCCGTCGTGTTATATGCATTGTTAACAATATCAAGCATTTCATCAGTTATCTTTCTTTTAACAAATCTCATTTACGAGATAAATAGACAAAGAACAAAACAAAGTAAAGGCAAATCAGATAGACATTCTGAGCAACAACAGCAACAGCAACAACAGGACTATCCGATGGTCTCGTTCCTTATACCGGCCTACAATGAGGAACAGATTATTGACAGATGCATTGAAAGCATAGACAGAGCAGCCGCTAAGTATGACGGGAAAACGGAAATAGTAATTGTCAATGACGGTTCTACAGATAATACCGAAAAAGTTGCTATTGATTCTATAAGTAGATTGTTATACGCTCAGGGAAAGATTTTGACTATCCCTAACTCAGGAAAAGGATTTGCAGTAGATTACGGCCTAAAGAGCGTCTCTGGCGACATTGTGTTTAGACTGGACGCAGATTCATTGGTTGATAAGGATGCAATTAGTCCTTTGATAAAACATTTCGAAGACCCCCTTGTAGGGTCAGTGAGCGGACTTGCTTTTCCTCTTGAAGCAACGAGTGTATTGGGTAAGGCACAGAATGTATTGTACGCTTCGTATCTTTATGTTAAAAGGGCACAAGAAGTGTTTGACTCAATAATAGTTCAGCCAGGAGCCTGTACTGCATTTAGGAAGGATGCGCTATTAAAAATAGGAGGATGGACTCACAACCAATTTGGAGAAGACGGCGAAATAAGCGGCAGGATGGCGAGATTCGGGTTTAAGTCTAAATTTGAGCAGCACTCTATTATATACTCAGACTCACCTCAAACACTTAGAGCCTTCCTTGCTCAAAGGTCTAGATGGAGTATTGCATATTATCACTCCAGAGGGAGGAATATAGAGCAGGTTAAAGAGCTTGCTTCTCCACGTGCATTAGTTTTTCTACAAAATCTACAATCACATGGTGCAGGATTTGGACTTAATTTCGCATGGATACTTATAGCAGCAGCTATTATCACGGGAAATACAAACTTCTTCCTTGCAGATTTAGGCGCACCGGAAGCATTCTCGGCAACGTTGCTTATAAAATTGACAGGCATTCATGTTCTAATCACAGCAGCACAGGTCTTATTGTATGCTTATACCTTGAAGAAGCTAAACAGACTAGGAGACATAAAATACTATCCACTCATGCGATTTTTGAATGTGATACTTAGCATGTGGGTCAAAATAGTTGCAACTGAAGCTATCCTGAGTTGGTCATCAAAGTGGTCAAGATATAGTGATGAAGCATTCAGGGATCTAAGGAAATATATGCACAGGGATATTGATCCAAACTATCCCTCAGCAATAGAAACTAAGGAGAGCATATCAGTTGGCAAGTAAGATTCCAGTTCAAGTTGATGGTATACACATAAGGTATATGGCATAGTTGGCGGCAATTAGAGGCAATTACATGCTGAGCTTAAAGACAGACCTACTATACCAGCAGACTTGTGTAAATAAATCAATATACATATTCAAGAATCCGAGTGTGCGAGCTTTGGATTAACAGCCAGATTATCAGTTTGAAATATAATTAACGAATGCCCAAGCAATTACAAGCCGTTTATCATTTTTTCTGACCCGCCATCATAAAAAGACGGTCTGAGCTCACTTTGTCTTTTATTGATTTTGCAGGGACACCTCCGACTATATCTTCATCGGGGACATCATGCAAGACGCAGGCACCTGCCGCGACTAATACATTATTTCCTATTTTCACTTTCTGCTTGATAGTAGAATTAAGACCGAGCCAACATTCATCACCTATCTTGACACTTCCCCCGATAATCGCACCTTCTGTTACTAGACACCTTTTTCCTACTTGCACGTTGTGTGCTATGCTCACCAAAGCATCAATTTTGGTTTCATCACCGATTTTAGTGTCTGAAAGAGAACCTCTTGCAATTGCTGAGTTGGGGCATATTTCAACGTTATTCCCTATTATGACTCCCTTTAAATGCGGAAATCTCTCTATTTGACCATTAGGAAGTCTCTCAAAGCCAAAACCGTCTGCCCCTATTGTTACTCCCGACCATACAATGCAATTTTGTCCTATTTTGCAGTTTCTAATCAGACTCACTCTGTCATGAATTATGGCATTATCTTCAATAATGCAATTGTCACCGATTAATGTGAAGGCGCCAATTTGGCAATTGGGACCAATTTTTGCGTTTTTTGATATCACAGCGTGCTGTGAAATTGCAGATACTTTCTCTTTCTTCTGAAGGTAGTTGACAATTTTTATAAAGGCAATTCTTGGGTCGTCTATGAATATAAGCCCCCTGCCAGCAGTGGGCCAGATGGCCCCCTGCATGCTTGAATTACACAGAATAAGTGCAGCGGCGGATTTAGAAATAGAGGAGATCGCTTCCACCCCTTTATAAGAACAAAAGGAAAGATCATGGTCTGTAGCTTCTTCAATTGAGGAAAATCCGTTTATTTTTCTAGGAGAACCTTCCAGCCTATAATTAATACCCAGATCAGATAAGATCTCGGTCACATCATATTGAATAGGTTCCATCCTCTAAAGGCATCTCGTCTACCGACGCAGATACAATTATTTAAGGATTAGTTAGGAATTCATCAATGTATTAACCCTTATCGGTTACCTTTCAAGTATGTACCGCAAAAAGATAATTTATAAGTAGTTGTGAACTCATTATGTGCAGAGTTAGATTCTCAATCATTTTAGATGATGTATCTATTATGTTACTGCTGTAGTATCTTCTCAATTAAGATGATGGAAGATTCCTTATCTGTAGGTATCACACACTCTGGCATATGACACTTGTGCAGCCACTACTATTGTATGAAGCGGCATTTTTGAACCTCTTAAAGGGACAATCTTCATTTTCAATATCGCAATATACAGTCACAATTGAAGCAACTGTGATAACAATTTTACTACTATCACTGGCAGCAGGAGTAACGATGCTTTCAATCGCAACAGTTGTTGTCGCATTTGCAGATAAAATGGACGGAACTGCTGGAAACGACATATTATATGGAACACTGACTTCAGATACCATCAGAGGCTTTGGAGGCAATGATAAGCTGTTTGGCCAATTTGGAGATGATGCCCTTAGTGCGGGCCCAGGAAACGATGACATACATGGCGGAGATGGAAATGATGAGATCAAGGATCAATCTGGCGAGTCTAACAAGGTGTATGGTGGTTCTGGCGATGATAACATAGACCTTGGCACGGCTTACGATAGTACTGATCTATACTATATCTACGGAGAGGACGGCTCCGATCATTTGAAAGCGACAGCAGGGGAGGCCATCATAAATGGTGGTCGTGGCAATGACATAATTCACTGTACTGCAAACCAATGCAGCATCTCCGGTGATGAGGGGGATGATGATATACAAATAAACACAGTTGACAGCGAGGCAGGATACGATGCAGAGGGAGACAGTGGAAATGACAGATTATTCTCCCACCCAGGCGGCGGATCTCTCTATGGCAATGAAGGAAACGATTACCTATTCTCAGGAGGTGGTGGCTCCTTAGATGGCGGCAGAGGGGATGACGTCTTGGAAGGACTACAAGGGTCGACTTATTACATGGGAGGACCTGGGGCGGATACCTTCAAGTGCTCACCAGGTCCAGAGGATGTAGTTGAGGACTATAACGCAGAAGAGGGCGATGCCCTATCTGATGACTGTGAAGATGTGCTACGTGGTTGATGTTGAAATAATGGGATCAGATACAAAAAGTTGCAAGATGTTTCTCTTATAGTCGAGGATATGTATGCTCTGTTATTTCAGAGCTGAAAAGAGCTATGTAGACTCCTTATCATCCGTTACCGCTGTTGGTTATAACATACTATCAGCAACAGGTGCGTGGGTCGATCTTAACCTCAGTCAATGAAAAAATACCAAATGTAGCGTCTATATCTAATATAAACAAAACATAACCTTTTTTGTTCATCTTTTAGAAGAGCGTGAGCATAATTGAAGAAACTTCTATCTATCTCTAGATTGCAACGAGAATCAAGGGCATGCTCCCATTTTCTCGATCACTTTCTTGTGAATGCGTATGCCTATGTATATAATTAAGCCTTTTATCGTCATTACTTTAGAGATTGCTTTTGCCACGTGATTTTATGCTTACAAGAGGCTGCAATGGCTTGTTTGTGACGATTTGTTGTCAGCATTGCTCGAATAATATGAACATGTCAGTCCCCTCCCTCTCCCTTTCGTGTCAGCTATATTATAGCAGGCCGAGTTGAATTTGGAGACAATGCCACCATGTAGGAACTTGTGTGATAAGCTGGCATATCCATGCTTTCCCTCGCCTAGCCCTTATGTACTAGGTCTTAGATATTGTACAAGATGCGCCAAATATTTCGGATCAGACGTCGCTCGATGCCCATGCTGCAACAGACAACTAAGATATAGAAAAAGAAGACATTCTAAAAAAAGGCAATCACCAATGTTAGGCGTTTATCTTAAAGACAATATGGTAACAGATGCTAGCACGCCAAATGCACAATTTAGGATAATCTGCGATAGATGTGATCAGG
>JALZFS010000174.1 GCA_030861405.1 Thermoproteota archaeon
CCAGCAACAAAATAAACTAGCTTTCGCGTCATCGGAATATTCATCTTAAGAAGCAACGCTAGCATGACAAGGCTGTAGATTATCATGCTGTGAACTCCTGCAGACGGCCAGAAGACCTGCAATGCAAAAGGACCATGTAGGCCGTTTAGAACAAGGAGATTTCCTTGTGCGACTGCAGGCTTTGCAATTTCGCTGCTTGCTTGTGGGCCGACGTCAACAATTGCTTTGTCAATAAAATCTATGACTCCCTGATCAATTTGCAAGTATACGGGTACTATGCTCTGGAGGGGCCCGAGAGAATCAAAAGGGAAAAAAGCATCAAGAGCAAGGATGACGGCAGTCCCCGCGAGATATATGACCCCCGCAGGGGCGATCTTGTACCATCTCTTGCCAAAGAGCAACACTAGCCCACTTGCCATGAATATAGTCATCACAACAAAGTCCCACATCCACATCCAGCTATCCACCAATGAGATGTTGTACACATTCTTCCCACCACGGATGTAACTATCTAGTCCGTATGGTAATGCTACAAAATAAGCAATAGTGATTGCTGCCATAGCTGCGACAATGAGCAATCTTATCCTGTTAATGGGATACCTTAGTCCGAGGAGCTCTGCTGCAATGAATGCCATGGCAAACAAAAAGCCACCTCTGCCCTCATTCCATGAAAGTGTAAAGCTGTTAGGATAAGCTACAAGAGTATACAGAATCGGCGCTATAAGTACCAAAGTTGCCACTATGCTTGAATTAATGCCAAATAGAAGGTACTCTTTAGCCGGATCAGAAGCAACTGTATTGTCACTGGCCAAATTTCC
Organism: Thermoproteota archaeon; assembly: GCA_030861405.1. Classification (GTDB taxonomy): domain Archaea; phylum Thermoproteota; class Nitrososphaeria; order Nitrososphaerales; family Nitrososphaeraceae; genus Nitrososphaera. Next base: position 819 of record JALZFS010000174.1, read on the forward strand.
TGCCCTTGTGAACCCTACTAGCCATAAAAATGTTCTATGATTGAACAACTGCTTCCATGAACCACTTGGGCAGTAGCTCTTTTGCATTCTTAAGAAGGTAAGAGGCGCTAGTGTCTAAAACATAAGTTGTGGCATGGTCATCCATGCTTCGAACACTCCTGCCATATGCCTGAACTAGGCGAAGAACGGTGTTCCAGGTATACCACCTAGGATCGCGGTCCTTTTTGGCAGCAATTTTCTTGTCTGTTAGGTCTGGATAGGGCACTTTGACTATCACTTGAAATCTTGATAGATCGTCTTTAAGGTCTACACCTAGGTGTAGGGAAGGAGAGATAAGAACTGTAGGCTTTTTGCTCTCATAGTGCTTTTCTAAAACTTCGCTCCTGTCCAAGGCTGAAGCTGTCTCTATAAGTCTATTTGCATTTTCCTTGCTAATATTGTCTTTGATGAACTGAAGCTGTGAATATGACGTTGTGTGAATTATTCCTTTTTCATTTCTGTGTATCGACATAATGTTGTCTACTGCCTTGGCGATTTTAGGCATATTTCCAACGATTGTTTTCGCGTTAAGCCAAGCGACATTCATCATATGTATTGGCCTGTTTCTGACCGGAAAGTCAGAGTCCTCAATTCTTAGAAACTTGACGTCTTGAGGATCGAGGCCTGCCATCTGGCACAAATATTCCTTGCTTAAAATGGTAGCGCTCATGAAAAGAGACACGGATCCCTTCTCGAGGATCGGACTGAAATAACCAGATATATCAAGGGGAGTCAGGGTCGCCTTAAGTAGCTGCAGGGAGGAGTCGCGCTGCAACCCAGACACTATCCAATTATCCCTGTTCCTTTTTATGTCATCGACAACTGCGGCAAGTGTCTTATCGAGTTCAAGAGCATCTATGAGGTTCTTCTCAGTGTAAGGCTCTAGTGTGACTCTCTGGTTGCTACGCTCTATGATGCCTTGGGCTTTTTCTGTAAATTCCAGCAGTCGATCTTTTAGCGTGATGCAGAAATCAAGCCACGTTTCTATATCATCTACATTTGTATTAGGCATTTGCATCTTTAAGAATGGGAGCATATTCTTACGTACTGTAAAGCTCCTAAAATCCCCAACCTCGTTTTCAAGTTGGTGCGCTTCATCGAGAACCAACAGGTTCCTCTTTTGCGTTGCACCTGCGTAAAAGATATCTGAGAGAAAGTATCGGTAATTGTAGACCGTATGAGTTGAATGAGCACCCATCCACTTTTGGTGGAAATAGTGGCATGGGCGCCAGTCAAGATCAGCTAATCTCGGCTTAGAATTAAACTTGTCCACATATCTGCGCTCTGCAAAAGGATCAAGTTTTACTGCCTCTCGGATGGTGCCTCTCTCTTCTACCTTGTAGTCTATCAGGCGAGTTTTGTACGAGCAATCATAGGCTTCATCCTTAATGCAGGGGCCATAGTTGCAGCTTTCCTCAAGACCCATATCCTCCTTGACTATGCAAGGAAAGTTTCCCCTCCCCTTAACCTCTACCACAAAGGGAAAGTCCCGTCTATATTGAGTCTGAAGGTCTTTGGTTGCAGTACAGATATGAGAACTTCCAAGATAACGGGCAAGGGTTATGGCCACGGGCGTTTTGCCAAACCCAGTGGGAGCCTCAAGAAAAATGCATCTGTAGCCTGTTCCAATCGTCGACTCGAGTACATCGAGCACTTTCCTTTGCTTTTCCCTGATATTCGCAAATGGAAAATATGCTAATAGCTTGTTTGTCACCGGAAATCACTTTTAGGCAGTTAAAGCCTCTTAGCATCGCAGGCTTTTTAAGGTTGAGGGTTTTCTTTATACAACCAGCAGCGTACGTATCCTGTTTCTGTTTTAAACTCCGGGGGGTCTATCTTGCATATATCCATTGCATGCATACACCTGGGATAGAATCTGCACCCTGGCTCTGGTTTAAGCAACGACGGAGGGCTGCCTTTGACAAAATGTATCTTTTTGTCCTTTGTACGTAACCTTGGCATTGCATCAATCAAGGCCTGCGTGTATGGATGGCGGGGAGTTTTGTAGATATCATCTCTAGAGGATACTTCAACAAGCTGGCCTGCGTACATAATACCCACTTTATCTGCTATCTGAGAAACAAGCGCTAAATCATGTGTTATTATTATTACAGTAATTCCATTTTCTTTGCTCAATTTTTTGAGCAAGCTGATTATCTGTGACTGAACCAGTACGTCAAGGGCCGTTGTGGGTTCATCTGCTATCAAAAGATCGGGATTTAACAAAAGCGCCATTGCAATTACCACTCTTTGCTTCATACCACCGGATAGTTCGTGGGGATAGCGCTTCGCAACAGTGAGGTCGAGACCGACTTGCCGGAGTGACTCATTTACTTTCTCTTCGATGTTCCCTTCGAAGTGGTGCACTTTTAGAATCTCTCGTAGCTGGCCTTCGACAGTGTATACAGGATCCAATGCATTCATAGCTCCCTGAAACACCATCGCTATTTTTTTCCACCGGAGTTTCCTGTCGAATTCTGACGGCTCCATCTTGATTATATCGGAATCACCGAGAAATACACCCCCTCCAACCGTCCTCCCCGGCGGCGGAACTGAACGCATAAGAGCTGCTGCGAGCGTACTTTTGCCGCACGCTGATTCACCAACTATGCCAAGCGACTCGCTATCTGACAACTCGAAGTTGATGCCATCCACTGCCCTGACCGGACCCCTCTCGGTAAAATAATAAGCCCGCAGCCCAGATACTCTTAGTTTAGACAATAAGTGAAAACATATACTACAATACATTATATGAGGATTCCTGCGACTAGCAGAGAAAGGGGAATAAGCCATTGCAATATTAACTTAAACTGTGTATACTAGATGCATGATTTCTTGATTTTTCTTTATTGTAGTCGTGGATGAGAATATAATTACAGAGCCGTATCCAATTGAAAGGACTTGTTCATTGGCCCAAGCTGAAGTAGATTTTGTTTTTATTGTCTATTTTTCAATAGGGTCGATGAATGTAAGTTCTGCTGGTTAGCCCAAGAGTATTCTTTACAAGCATTGGTTAATACAACACCACAAAAACCCGTATTTGCAGAGATCTCAATGTGTTTGTTTTCAATTACTCTATACATCCATATCACAAAAACTCCTAACAGTTTGTTTTTTATACACCTATTATGACTAATTGCAGCTAAAGTTGGATGTACTTCTGGAGGCAAGAAACCTCGTAAAATACTTCGCTATCAAGAAAAGTTTTCGGCAGCTCTTCAGTTCAGCTGGAAAAGGAAAGCCACCAGACCTTGCGTTAGTGAAGGCAGTAGACAATGTAAGCTTTATGCTTAAGCAAGGCAGGGTATTGGTTTTAGCTGGCGCGTCAGGGTCTGGAAAGACCACGGTGGCAAGACTAATCATGCGCGCCATTGATCCTGACGACGGCTCTGTGATGTTTGAGGGCAAAGATGTCACCAGATACAACGGGAGCCAGCTCAGAGGGTTCAGGTCTTCTGTTCATATGATCTACCAGGATCC
>JALZFS010000182.1 GCA_030861405.1 Thermoproteota archaeon
GGATCGTTACAAATGTTGTGAGACTAGCAAGACCATAGCCCATGGTATAAGCAATTAATATGCCCATGTGGTTGAATCCAAGTATATACAAGCCAGTATTTTCGCCAATTTCGGCTGCAGTGATACATAGGATTTCAATGCCAAGGGCAGCCGCGTATAGTCCTCTTGCGTGTCTGAAGAACTCTAATATTGGTTCTCTAGTTGTTATTGGTCCAAATGTTGCCTTGCCTCCATTTTTGTAAACTTTAGAAAAGCAGCAGCTGCATTGATCCTTATCCGCCTGCTGCACCTCTTCCATTACTGAAAGCTTTTTTCTAGCTATCGTAGTGCACTCATTATGAATCGAATTGCAACAACAGCTTTGTTTTGTGCAGTTTGGGCAGCGCGTGTCAATACTGACATTACGGCATTTCTGAGGTGGGCATTGACATTCTGCACACTTGTCAGACATTGACCTCATTAGTGATATGGTTGAATGATATTAAAACCTGTACCATATCTGTGCGGAAAACTGTCACGTGCAATGTGAAAATTTTCGTTGTACGAATTCTTGTTTACTCTTTAAAAAGGCAAATGGATTCAATTAAAAAGCCATTATAGAGCCTGCCTTTTTGAACAATGCATAGGTTCTGCAAACACTATAAATAGATCTTAGTCATTTCATAGCAAAATAATAGCTAGAATGAAAAAATACAGTGAGGGTGAACAAAATATTCTTTAGTTCTCTAAAATACTTCCTCTAGCATCTCTGCCATCGCTGCAGACAATAAGACAACGAACATTTTCTTGCTAGCAACTAGTAAGGATCGATACTTGCTATCCAATATTTGTGATAGCAAAGTCTGCAGCGCAGGGTAGCCAGATGCTCCTAGAGAGTTGATTATAGGCATGGCCAATGCGGAAAAAGACTGCATACCCCATCATCTTCCATCATAGTATTATCGCTTCAGACATATAATGCCAGCGATAATATTGTAGATAGGTTTTATTGTTTAATAAAAAGAGCTTGTCTCAAACTAAAGGCTTTGTATAAGAGGTATCTATATCCTCTCTATCTGCGCTGGGATTTCGCAATGAGTAAGGGCTCCATTATCTTTCATTTCCTGCGCTGTATAGCTTCTCTAAGTCATTCGGACCTATTTTTCATTTAAGGTCTGCATCTGGCAACTATTTTGGGCTCATTTCACAAGTAGTACAGGGATTTTGGCATGGTGCAATATTGAATTAGGTACACTTCCGATAAAAAACTGCTTTACTCCGCTAAACCCTTTACTTCCAACTACGATAAGGTCGGCTGCCTTAGACGTAGCTTCTCTCAAAATAGCATCTGGAGGGAATCCTTGTGCTAAAATAGCTTCAATTGAGATATTGTAATTCTCTTCTGCAGCCGTAGAATATTTGGCTAATAGTTTCTTACCCCTCTCCTCCAGATCCTGCTGTAACTTTTCGATAACAGATGCATCATAATAGTTGAATCCACCAACCGACAATGGCATGATAACATGAACAACATATAACTTGCCACCAGAAGTCTTTGAAAGTTGTGCAGCAATATTAAAAACCTGATCAGAGGTATCTGAACCATCTACTGCAGCAAGAATTCTCGAGAAGGGCATATATTGCATTTATCTTTCACCATGATTATATGCTTACTGTGTTAATGCTGGACGTGTGTGTATATACTTGTCCGGCCCTTTATTACATTAAAATCTAATGGTCAGTCAGTTCGGTCTGTGTCCTGGTGCCCAGCCTCAAGATGAATTCCTGCAAACCAAAATCAAGAAAGACAGGACAGTAAAACCAAATTGTTGGGGAGGTGCGGCTTATACAAAAGATAGTTTTGCTGATATCAAATATTGTAATATTATTCAAATCAGCTAGGCATATGCCTCCTTAATCATCACTTTGCAAGGGTTCATATTTTATGATTGATATATTATTGGTGAAAGTAAGAATGGCTTTTGAAAGTCCGCCACTATGGGTTTGGGGAATTATAGTAGGAATCATGATTGCCGGGAAGTTCATCTATAGATGGCAAGCATCAAAGGAGCTTGCCCGCGAATCCGAAGAGAAGCACAAAAGAATTGAGAGGGCAAAAGAATAGGCAAATAATTCGGAGTTTCAGTAGACATCTATTTAGAGGGATACTCCAAAAATGAAACACTGGATGGCAAACATTCACTATTTCCTACTAGTCGACATGGGCCTAGCATCGTCAATGATGATTGCACGGTCGCCTACGCCGACAGTCTAAAATCTTTTACAAAATATATCTTAATACTGAATCCGAATGATGAGTGAATATATTAGAAGAGTGAGAGTATTATCTCTTCTAAAGAGACTGGCACGAATCATAAGTTAAAACGCTCTTATCTGATGTAAAAAATATTGGTTGATTATGGCATCTAGAAAGGATGATAAGAAAGAGAAAGACGAGGGCACTAATACGACCTCCTCTCAACAACAAACAACAGCTGCAGCCTCAGCATCCATCAATAGGGCAATCGAGGAGACAAGGGACAGCATAAAGCGAACAACTGAAGAGACAAGGAGGGAAATACCAAAGTACAGCGAGGCAATGACGGACTTTCAAAGACAGACAATAGATACAACCAGAGAAATGGCAGACAGCTTCCTTGAGTCGCAGCGAGATATTGCTAATTCATTTCAATCAGCATGGACTCCTGTATTAAATGGCATGATGAACTTTTGGTTTCCATACACAAATTTGCCAGCAGCAATGGCCGAGGCGTACACAAGAACAATTGCCAGTATGGCAGAAAGTGTAGTAACTGGAACCAGAATGGCAAATAATATGATGGTAGCAAACATGGAGTCTATAAGAACTTCAATGGATGTTACAAGAGATAACATTAGAGATGTGACTAGGTTAGTATCGAATAATGCAAGAGCTGCAGAAGAAGTTACTAGAGGAATGACAAGAGGGTCGGCCGCCTCGTCTGCTGCATCAAGGACAGGTTCCGCAGAAGATAGAGAAGAAGGCAGACAAAGACGTTGAATATAGTCCTTAGCAGAAGACAAAGACAATAACGGCGACTGTCCAGACTCTTTTCTTTTCAAGAAATATTCTAATGATTAAGTAGAAAAGAGATAGACCTGATATAGCAAGTAATAGTTCCTCTACTATTGGCGGAAAATTACCTGCTATCGACCAATCAAAGGCTCAAGCATTTGCAGGCAAGATGCTGGATATCCTAAACTGCTCTATGCTTGGATTAATGATAAGCATTGGTTATCAAACTTCTCTGAACTACTAGTAATTTCCTTTTATGACCATAGTCACAATATTGCCATTAGATTATTATCATTGTCGTCATTCTCTTATTCTCCAATCATTTGAAGTATAATGTTGCGATATCTAGGCCTAATATCCATTTCAATCAATACTATTTGCTGCCAAGTGCCAAGCATCAGGCTTCTATCCTTGAACGGTACCGTAAGACTTGGTCCAATCAAGGAAGCACGTACATGCGAGTGTCCATTACCATCATGCCATGTCTTATCATGCTCATATTCTATTTCCTGTGGTGCAATTCTCGCAAGCATATCTGGAAAATCTTTCTTCAACCCTGGCTCATATTCAATAGTCGTGACAGCTGCAGTTGAGCCTGACACAAAAATTGTAACAATGCCGTCTTGAAGCCTGCTTGCCTTTACGGCTTCTTCAGTTTCCTTCGTGATATCACTCATATGATTCTCTCCACGTGAGTTGACCACTATAATCCTAGTAATAATCGGCATATAAGACAGCAAACAATGACACCTTTATTTTTTGGTTTATGAGCAACATGGCCTCCTGATAAGCCTTGAAATGATATCAAACCTCCGTTGCATTTATCATCATTATTGAAACTTGCAGTCAGGCTGTATCGCGTCAGATCCACACTAGCAGTCACGTTATAACATAAGAGTAATCTTCATCAGAAACTTCTTTTTGTGCAAGCAGCTTCTCTCTTGGCATTATTAAATACCGACGCTTAAATAATAGAATACATAATCTTTGTATGTTACAGTGGGAGAAAAAGAAGAAGAGAAAGAACAGCATTTAGATAGTGGTGATCACCACCAATACCAACAGCATAAGTATGAGAAGATAATTAGCCCTTATTCACTTGTTACCTTGCTCGTTCCAATCGTAGCCCTTGTGTTCGTTTTACTCTATGGAAACCTTCTGGCTTTTAATTATCTACATGTGCTTACAGGAGGGACCTGGACAGGCATCGACCTTTTTATGGGTATAGTTATGGGCAGGATACTTAAGGACCTAGAACCGCAAGCAAGGACACAAGTAATCAAAAAACTTGTCCCCCTTATGTTGTTCCTTATGCCTGCTCTTGCGACTGTCGCAATTACCTCTGGAATAAACCTTGCTTCAAAGCTTGGTATGCTAACATTTGCCTCTCCAATGATAGTCGCAGCTGTGGTCATAGTTGTTATTCTGTCTGTGCAGGGATTTGGCATAATTATGCCTACTGAAATCCGTATATTTCTAGAGCTAAGAAAAAAAGAGCCCAATAAAGACAAGATAATAAAATGGGGAATGAGAAACGTCAAGCTGGCTGGAAGCCAAGGCGTATTTCAAGTAGCACTCATATTTGTAATGGCAAATTTGGCACTTGGGTCCACTCTAATTCCATAATAGAAAACTACGTCAAAGATTTGAGAGAACTTGAAAGTGGCCATAGCAAAGAGAAGCTCCATTGGAACTAGAAAAAGCCTGGTGGCCAAGAGTTGGAACTACTGCATCATCTACTAAATAGATTTTTGTTTATCGTATGACCATTGTGTAGCTGGCCTGTACTTTTGCAAGAAGAAGAGTTAGCTAGTTAATCTCTTATTCTTTACATAAACTAACTTTTCCTATTCTCGCATCATTCAGTGTCATCGGCTTCTTTACCGCCCTTGGCTCTTGTTCCTGTCCGGACGTTTACTAAAATATCCCCTGTGCTATCGTCAACTCTAGTAGGATATGAGGTCTGATTTTTTGCCCAAACCGTTCTGTCAGATACCTTGCCGTTGCGAACATCAAATACTGCATAGTGCCATGGGCAAGTCAGGTTGTAAGCTTCAAGCTGGCCTTCATCAAGAGGACCGCCTTGATGAGAACAAGTAGCATCCATAGCAAACACTTGTCCATTTACCATTGCTAAAACAATGTTGTTTCCTTCTAATTCAACTCCGAGAAGACCGCCTTCTTTAATATCTTTCTTGTTAGCTACTTTTTGGAATCCTTCTTGTTCCTTTGACATGACTGTGTATTAATAGACTGTTTTTCTATTTACGCATTAACTAAAAGAGAAATTCAAAAGCGGCTGTATGAATTAATTCCTTGCTTGAACAAGCAAAAGATATGGATTGCATAAGTACCAAAATGATTATTACAAATAATTGTAAAGATGCTTGGTATTACAAAGAATTGGTGGCTGGTATTAAAAGAAAATATGCTCACACTGCCTTCACTTGTCAGCTCGACATTACACAGCAGATATTCTCATTGATTTTACTGTCGCTAAGAGTAACAAGAATTATCTTTCCATTAAGAAGCGGAGAGTCCGCGATAGTATTTCTACACCTTTTTCCTCTCATGAAACAGCTACTATGGTTTGAAATTATAAATATAGAAATTGTCTTAAGGATGTCAGATAGATCTGTATTAACAATGACGACAATTCTGGCCGGAATGCAGGATTTGCTTCTTGTACTTAAGTCTGCAAAGGATGGGATGTGGAAGGTGCATGAATCCTTGGTGGGCAGTCACCTGCAAAGCATAGCATTCGATCCTAATAATTCACAGTATGCCTACTGCGGAACATATGGTAGAGGTCTATGGAAAACAGTGGATGGTGGACAGAATTGGTATCAAATTGGAAATGGCCACATCTCTAGTCCAAATGTGACCTCCGTTTCAGTTAGCCCCCTGGAGGCTAGAGGCCATGGATTGAACGTAGTGTATGCAGGAACTGAGCCTAGTGAATTTTATAAAAGCAATGATGGAGGCGAGTCTTGGGAGAGAATGTTCGGCCTAAATAAGCTGAGCTCTTCTCAATTGTGGAGCTTTCCCCCAAGACCTTGGACCCACCATGTCCGTTGGATTGAACCGGATGCGAACAGCGCGGGTTATGTTTTTGTTGCAATAGAAGCGGGAGCGCTGGTTCAAAGTCGTGATGGTGGCAGAACTTGGATAGATAAGGTTAACCACGGGCCGTATGACAGTCATACTCTAGCTACACATAGAAAGGCTCGAAAACGACTATACTCTTCTGCCGGTGATGGTTACTTTGAAAGCTATGATTATGGAGAAACATGGAATAGACCAATGAATGGACTTAGACATCATTACCTTTATGGGTTAGGCGTCGATTCGGAAAATCCTCAAACCGTAATAGTATCAGCATCTTTGGGAGCATGGCAAGCACATTATGGAGGTCAGGATGCAGAGTCGTTTGTCTATAGAAGGTCCGATGACAATGGCGAAGAATGGAAAATCGTTTCCAAGGGTCTTCCGGAACCAGAAGGAACAATGGTTGCGATCATTGCAGAAAATCCTAAGAAAGCAGAGGAGTTCTATCTTGCTAGCAACCGGGGGATATTTTGCTCTACTGATTCTGGTGTCTCGTGGGAAGCACTTGATATTTCATGGCCAAATAAGTATCTTTCACAACATGCTTGGTCACTAGCAATACAAGAAGAAGAAGAAGAAGGATAACAATGACAACAACAAAAATAATGTATTCAAATTATATTCAGCATCAGAAAATTACGCCATTACTAGAGAAGTATTCTGATAGTGGGAAAGGATGATGACGATCATACTTGATAGATACAGATGTACTTTTTCTTATCAATACGATAACAAGAATCGTACCTTGCTGGGAGGAGGAGGACAGATCCTATCTTGATAGTGATTATCTATATACGATATATGGTGCTGCAAGTCTTTGAGAGGGTATAACGATCTTGAAAGACGATGAAAGTGATCCCGAGCTTGACGATATGATAGACCAGCTCGGTGTTTCAGAATACCATCTAAACAAGGTACGCCGCATCCTTGGCAACAGACTTGACAAGTCTAACCCAGTTGGATTTTCGAAAACATCTTCGACCTACGCTTTCAAATCCGATGGCAGAGTGTACAAAATCACCATTGAAGCAGATACCTTTAACAATGTAAAAAAATCGACTAGTTTTGCTTTTAGAAACGCGCTAAAATCTCCTGCTTTTATTATCACGTTCAGCCTATGCTCCGCAATTGTTTGCATTCTAGCTTTTGTAAATCTATACTGGGCTCCTCCGCTATTCGGAACCATGTCTAATAGGGAGCTGGCCACTGTCGATAGGCAGTATTCCCTCATCCTAGATCACTGCGCCGGCTTTATGAACGACAATAGGTTTAACCCTCGAAGTCTTGGAGCACAATACGCTGTCTGCAATAAGTCCATCATCCAGTTACACGAATTTTGCAAAGATCATCAGGTCGCTTCATGTCAAGATCCAAGGATAGATCTTTACCTTAATGCTAATAAAAAACCTGAATAGTAAGGCTTCGCTACTCTCTCTTGATCCCACAAACTGAAATTTCTCAATAGACTCGTGGCCCATGGCTGACTTAAGAGCAAATCTTCAAAGAAAGAATGCAAGTACGCCTGCAACAAGCCAATTTACTATTATTGCCATATCAAGTTTAAAAGCTGATGGACTAATAGAAGGAATAGAGTAAGTTTGATTAGAAATTTGTAGTAAACCTAACCTACCATCACTATGCTTTATGATGAGATTCCGATTTTGCAATGATATTTGTAGCAATCTTTGGCACCACAACTTCGCCAT
>JALZFS010000184.1 GCA_030861405.1 Thermoproteota archaeon
GCATAGTATAGCTGTCTGACACCTATTCTATCCCTCACAAGGGCTATCTCCCCAGTGGTTTTGTCTTGTATTGCGAGGGCGTACACACCGTCAAGCTGCGCAACTGTCTTTTTTAATGCCCCAATGAGGCTATTATTGCGGAGATGCTCTTCGATAAGGTGTACAATTACTTCGCTATCAGTCATTGTGGTGAATTTATGACGCTTTGCAAGCCTTTCTCTAATCTCTTTGTAATTGTATATCTCGCCATTATGTTCGAGCACGATGCGCCCATCGCAGCTAGAAAAAGGTTGGGCGCCGCAAGTACCTCCGACTATTGCAAGTCTAGTGTGCCCAAGGACCCTTCTCCCGCTTAACCTTTGAAGCTGCAACCCCATCGAAGAGATAGAATCAGATTTGATGATCTGGCCGTCGGCTACCAGCCCACCCCCATCTGGGCCCCTGTTCACCATACAGTAGAGCATTGATCCCACAAGGGGCACAACGTTCTGCCCACTCTTGCTCAAAATTCCTGCTATTCCACACATATTGATCTCTAACCAAATTTGAAAAGCCAGCTCCTATGCCTAATAAGGCATGGCGCTCGACTTAAATCATTATAATTACTCACTAATGACTTAAAAAAGTTTATACAGCAAATTCTAATACTTTTAGAAGATCTGGCTCTTCCACGATCTTATCCGTTGACTTTCTTACATCCTCATCCTTGGGCATGAAGGCGACTCCCACTCCTGCGCGACGTATCATGCAAGTATCAGACTTTGTGTCGCCAACCGCCAGAGTATTTTCTATAGGCACATTGAATTTAACTGCACTCTTTTCCAGGTGATAACGCTTGCAAACAGAAATTTTGCAGTAGCAACCGAGCTTGTCCCATCCAAGCGGCATCTCCACTTTTCCTGTGAACTTGCCATTTAGTATCTCAAGCTTGTTTGCTTTGAAAAAGTCTAGTTGCAACCTGTCTGCCACAAAGCCCGCAGCTATCGTGTAACTGTCGCTTATTATTCCGGTTTTGTAACCTCTTTCTTTCAGTACTGCAATGGTATCTTCGCAATGTTTGGTGAGAGGTATTGACTCAACAGCAGATTCTACATCTTTTTCTGTTAAGCCTGAAAATAATGCAGCGATCTGCTTAGTCTGTTCGTGCCCTGGCATTAACTTATGTGACTGTATGGATCTCACCTTATCTGATAGTCCAAACCTGTCCGCGAGAGCAAAGACCAGCCTGCCTTGGATAAGCGTGCCATCCATGTCAAACGCTGCAAGTGTGGGCGACTTCATTGTGCAAATGTATTGGCCTTGCTTAGGACTCTAGCAAATTTTCTTACATCGATATCTTTAAACGGTTCTATCTTGACGGGTGCAGCTGGTTCCTGCTGATCTTCTTCTAGCATATTCCTGCTGCGCAGGGTTTCCAATATCTTTTCACGAAGCTTTGGTGGGCAAATCTTGCTATGGTATATTGAGCCCAGCGAGGCAACCACCATTTCTTTGAGATGGTCGTCTCCTCTATCTTCATGGAAATGAGGATTACGCGTTTCGACTTGCATTATTTCGACTCCTTTGTCCATCGCGTCCTGATGGACAGTGGGAATAATTCCGCCAAATTCTTCGAGCACATTTACTATTTCATAAGCCTCAATAGCATAGCTGGTGGAAAAGGTCATGAGCTCTGCTAGCTTGAGCGACATGCAGTGCTCACCTGAGTTGCCAGTACGCATCACCTCGGTCTCAAAGCCTGTATAATACGATACCAATGAATTAAGGTGTTGATTCGTTAACTCTGAAACACGCCCCCATTTGCTGAAGTAAAGTCCGCTTTCAGATATTTTCGGCTTGTAAATCCATGACACTCTCGTCATAGTATACGGTGTCTGCGATATTGCAATTCCTGAGGCAAAGATCTTGACATACTCGTTGACGGCGCCAGGAACGTAGTTGTCTGCGTCAATAAATCCTACATACTCTTTGCCAGCCATCTTGGCCAGAAGCATTCCTATTACCATCCCCTCTGCCTTACCGCTTCGTACTGTGCCGTCAGGCCCAAGAATGCTAGTGTAGCCGACATCAGTCAGCACTTCCGAAAGCGCAGGATCTCGCTGGTGCAAAATAAATGCATTACGCCCTACAAACCTATTGAATTGCTGAAGGGCCTCCTTTTCAAGCTTGTATCTATCAACCGGCTGCCTTGGGCTATTTGATACAATAATTGTCAAACAATCATGTGGTATACCACTGAGGACTCCCTCAAGTAGACGCAATCGCTCTCCTTTGATTGGGATCACTATTGCCATACGTTTCTCAATGTCTACGATCTGGTCGTTTCCTATATTCACTATGGATTCGGAAGCTGCTACCGATTCAGAGGCCGGTCTGCCTTCGTCAAATCCTGAATCTAGCTCATAAACGCGTTGCACACCATGTAGACTGGTCGCTCCAAACCTTTCAGTATACCTTGGTAAATCTAGCTTCATTTCCTATGACAATTGAAATAAACACAGTAATTGCTTATAGCAATTTATGCTAATGGTTAAAGCGACTTCGTGGAAAACTACGGTTTGTTAAGATGCCCTTTATTATTGTACATAGGCATCTTACGTCAAGCTTGTACATTAAACTTGGTTATCCAGTTTTTTGTGTCCAATACCTGTTTATAACATCCTGACCAAAGAATTGTTAATCTTATGGAGGATAGAAAATACCAAAGGAAAAAATACACGGTTCAGAAATTCATCAAGAAATTTGGCAAGGTTGACCATTCCCTTATACTGAATAACGTAGATGTTGACTATGACACCCTTATGAGAATTTTATCTGATTTGAAAAAAGAAGGGCTCATCACATAATCTTTACCTGCTTCAAAAAAAGAATAATAAAACGACTGATGCTAAGGCTAATTTTTGATGCTGCTCTTACTAGTCGCAAGATTGGATCGCACTAAAGGCTGTCAAGTCAACGATAATTAGCTAGAGAGTTGCATGCTTAACAATCAGCGACCCAGATGCATAGGCAATTGTGAGGTTTGAGATCCCTATGTGGCTACACTCGAGGAACTGCCCAGAATCTTTTGGCAGCCGTACAAGACTGATAGCCAATGACGCACGGGTAATGCAGATGAGGTCCTGCGTACCCTTTCATAATAGAGATCGAGTGAATCTTACAGAAGAGGTAAGGGATTGCCACAAAGTCGCTAAGGGATGTAGCAACAATGTATATTGATTAAGGAGATTGTGGCGTGTCTATTTAGAAGACCACGGTGTATACTATCAGACTGTTCGTACGTCAAGTTAAAACTATATAGAGTTTGGTTAAGTCTCTGTCTGCAAAATGATGAGACTTTTGATGTTCATAGTATAGTTAATCATTACATTGTAATTGAGAGATAGGCTGAAGTCATTGAGGCCACCATACAATAGCAGATTATTTTCAGTTTGCAGATATAGAATCAGTAAGGTAGTGCGTATCAAACCATGCGGTCTTGGAACACCGTCACAGCTTGGCACTAGGATTTATTACTTGTGATTAAAATAGACAGATCAGATCGCTTTGAATACTATAATCGGGCCGTGGAATCGTGCTAAAAGTGGCAAATAGTTTGAATTATAACTATATACTATTATGGCTGGCCAACGAGAAGAAAGGTCAGCTGTCACAAAAACATCAGATATAGCGATAGATGAAAACAAAACCAAAGGATATGGCAATATTAGGCATGGGGGCCATTTGGTAAAAACCACTCAGGGAGTCACTGAATCCGAAGATATTGAAGACAGAAAGACTTAACTTCTTCAATTATTTTTCGTTATTCCTATAGTATGAGGATTGGCTGCTTGTAATACTTGGTTATTGCATTTTCTTGTCATTTTTGAGTATATTTTGTATGAATGCATTTCCATTTTTTTAAAATACTTCATTTGCATTTTCTTACTCCACTTTCACAGTCGAGAGATGGCGCTCGTCTTTGTAACTTTGGGAAACACATAACTGAAATGGGTTTTTTTAGCACGTCGTCGAAACCTACATGGCTAATCTAATGCACCTTGAGGTAATTGACGTCAACTTAAGAACAAACAAATCTATTCCGACTATGTCACAAAACACGCTCACTATCACGTTTGGTTGTCTCGAATCAGTAAAGTGTTATTGCATTAGTAGCAAATGCGCGTGTAATTTTCGCTTCGTAAGACATCATCTTTTTTTACTCTTGTAGTGAGAATAATCGCAAATTTAAAGATAAGCTGTATTAGCTCACTGTCACACTGTATTCGCTATTCTTGTCATCCGCATGGGTGGCCGGTTGAGATTAAGTCCTGACCTGTATAGCGGCAGTGGTAGCAGTTCCAGCTTATTGTTGTCCTCGCGTTTTCATTTACTGCCGCGTGATGCAATAGACTGCACTGTGTACATTATAGCTGGTCGACTACAGGAGTCATAACCTCTAGAGTACTAGAACAGGCTAATTGGTCTTTTCATTCTTTGTCTATAAACTCATCAGGTGACGGTGGCTCTGGGTTAAGTCCCTTCCTCTTTCTTACTTCTGCCACTAATGATCGAAATATTGAGTTTGGAACTGGCTGCCATGATTTGAAGAAAGTGTTCCACATAGCCTTACCTGCAGTGGCACCTCGCATTTTTTCAGATAGATCGAAGGTTTCAGATGCTGGTATCTCTCCTTGCATGATTGCAATAATGCCCTTCTGCTCAACATTTAGTAATTTGCCCCTCTTGCCTGAGAGGACGCTTGAAACTTGGCCTATTAAATCCTGCGGACACTTGATCTCTATACCAAGTATAGGCTCAAGCAGCACTGGATCTGCTATCAGCATTGAACCTAGCATTGACCTTCTCGTAGCCGGCATTAGCTGGGCAAGCCCTCTGTGCGCCGGGTCCTCATGGGGAACAAAGTGATGCAGAACGAACTTTACGCCTCTTACTGCTTCATGAGCAATAGGCCCATTATGTATGATATCGTCAAAGCCCGATCGAATCGAATCCATTGATTCCTGTAGAAACTGCACTCCCTTTGTTTCATCTACCAGCATATTACCGCTCATATCAATTGCTGCAACATTCCTTGCTTCATCTGTCCCCCATCCCTTCTCCCTCAACATCTTGGCCATCTCTTTCTTATCCATATCTTCTTTGAGCTTATTCGTCCTAATCATGTCAAGAATATCGTTTGGCAGAGGCTCAACGCGCATGAATATCTTGTTATGTTTGTTGGGGGACTTGCTCATGATCGGTCCTGCTTTTGCTCTTATTGTCTCCCTATAGTTGATGAGCGGCTGAGTCGTAACGATGTCAAGACCTGCCTCTTGCAAAAGAGAGGTAGCTATTTCAAGGTGAAGCACACCCATACCTGCCATCAGTGTTTCGCCAGTCTCTTCGTTAATCTTGACCACGAGATTAGGATCTTCTACGGTGAGCCTCCGCAGAGCTTCGACTAGCTTGGGCAGATCTTTTGGATGTTTCGGTTCAACTGCGATAGTGACCACCGGTTCAGAAACGTACTTGATTGATTCAAATGCGACTGATGCCTTGACAGTAGAAATAGTCTCGCCTGCAACTGCATAGTCGAGCCCGAGCAGTGCTGGAATGTTGCCCGCTGGAATAACGCTTACGATCTCTCGAGTGTTGCCCATGTAGATGTTAACAGACTGAACTCTTCCTGCTCTCTTTGCGTCTATAAGGTAAATTTCGTCCCCGTCTTTGATTGTGCCAGAATAAAGTCTGCCAGTGGCGACTCTGCCTGCTTGCGGATCAACATTGATAGTAGTAACCATCATAAGAACTGGGCCCTTTTCATCGCATTCTACCAGCGCCTTGCCAATGTCAGAGTTCAGCTCGCCGGGCCAGATTTTGGGAATTCTATATCTTTGAGCGACATGCGGCGGTGGGTGATGCTCTACCACCATTCCAAGGACAGCGTCTGATAGCGGCGACCGTTCTGCAAGCTCCTTGATTGCATTTGGATCGTTACTCGTATAAGCGTCATAAACATCTTTAAACTTGATGCCCTTTTTTTGGGCCATCTTGAAATTAAAACCCCACCTGTCTTTTGCAGAGCCAAAGGCTACACTGTTACCTTGAATGCTTACCTTCCACTTCTCCTTTATCTCTGGCTCTGCATAAATGTCAATGAGTTGGTTAAAGTGGTTGATAATATTCATCAGCCACCTTTGCATTTCATCCGGATTGAGTTTCAACTCCTTGACAAGCCTATCGATCTTGTTTATGTAAAGCACAGGCCTTACACGCTCTTCTAGAGCCTGTCTCGTTACAGTCTCTGTTTGAGTCATAATCCCTTCAACAGAGTCTGAAACAACGACTACGCCATCGATCGCACGTAGAGCACGCGTCACTCTGCCAGTAAAATCGATGTGACCCGGTGTGTCTATCATATTGATGACATATTCTTTGCCGCCAGTTTCATAGAATAGCGTGACATTTGCTCCCCTAATTGTCATCTGTCGGTTCTGCTCAAGCTTCATAGAATCAAGAGCTAGAGCTTGACCTGCGACAGAGGGAGAAATAATGCCGGATGCTGCTAGTAGGCTATCGCTCATAGTCGTCTTGCCATGGTCTACGTGGGCAATGACGCCAAAGTTGCGGATCTGATCCTTGTTACCAATTATTCTCAAAATGTCTTGAGTTGACTTGAACTTTGGCATTCGATCAAACGAAAAAAGTTTTGTGCAGGACTATTAAATGTTGTTGATACAAGCAGGACAGGCATATTGGTTCCATGGTTTAATAGTAATAGAGACCCCCAAACAAATGATAAATGGATATAACTCTTGGTCATACACCAGATGCAGACGACGCTTTCATGTTCTATGGAATTGCCTGTGACAGGGTCAAATCTAACTTTTCAATAAAGCATGTCATTGAAGACATTGAAACGCTGAACAAACGTGCGCTTGGACACGAGCTAGACGTTACGGCCGTATCAGCTCATGCATATGCCCGCCTAAAGGACTATGTTATACTGAAAAGTGGTGGCAGCTTTGGGCTCAGTTATGGCCCAATTGTAATAACAAAAAGGGAAAGCAAGTTATCTCAAGATCAGTTGCAAAATGCAACAATTGCAATTCCCGGTAAACTTACTTCAGCCGCTCTGCTCTTGAAATTAGCAATTGGCAAATTCAAAGAAATAGAGATGTCATTTTCAGCAATACCTGATGCCATTGCAGAAGGTAAGGTGGAGGCAGGCCTTGTCATTCACGAAGCCCAGATATCTTATGATAAGACCAAGTTTGCCTGTGCGCTTGACCTGGGTAGTTGGTGGTCCAGCAGTACCCACAACCTCCCAGTACCACTTGGCATCAATGTGGCAAGTACTCGGACCATGAGCATAGATCAAATAAGGCAATTTAGTCAGCTATTTGCAAAGTCAATCCAGTACGGTCTTGATAACCTTGACGATGCTCTAGATTATGCGATGAAGTATGGCAGAGGGCAGTCTAGGGAGACTATAGGAAAATTTGTCAAAATGTATGTCAACAACTTGACCTTGGATATGGGCAGCCAGGGAAAGAAAGCAATTGAGAAGATATTTGAAATGGCAAGGGAACGCAAGATAATAGAATATGATGTGCAGACTCAAGTTATATGATATTGAGAAATGCAGACGCACAACTCCATTTGTATCACTGTACAACACACGAATATGTCAGATGGCTCCTGGAGCATAATAACGCCAAAATCCGGTCAAGTGACTTTCTTTCTACCGGTTCGATGAGGACCTATCAAGGCTGAATATAATCAATTGCCATGATTGTATAATATATGATGCTCCATTTCGCAGTGCATTATATCTTCTCCTTGGAATTATTGGAACTTTGAATAGGTCATTCGCTATAGACAGCTGAAGAACATCCTACATGTCTCGTTGTATAAAACCCTTGATCAATCCAATCTGCGGATGAGATTAAAAAATGTGTCACGCTGGGCCGGTCTGCGACTGATCTCTTTTATCAAACTTGCAAGCTCCTGAATTGAAGTCCCTCCATGCTTACCCGCAGCCTTGAATATTTCTTCAGAAAATGCCGTTCCCACCAGATCATTTCCGCCATAAGAGAGTGCAACCTGCGCAACTTTCTTGCCAAGGGCTACCCAATATACTGAAATGTTGTTAAGCACGTCTGCTAAAATTAGACGTGACATTGCTATGACTCGAAGGTCATAAGTGGACGGGCTCTCCGCAGCTACCAGCCCCTCCTGTTCCAGAGGAGTATTTTCAAGGCTGAATTTGAGCGGAATAAAGGTAGTGAAGCCTTTTGTTTTCTTGTGAAGCTCCCTTATCTTTATTAGATGGTCGACGATATGTTCTGGTTTTTCCACATGGCCAAAAAGCATCGTAGAGTTACTTTTTATTCCTAGCTCATGTGCCTGACGAGCGGTGTCTAACCATTCTTCGCCTGAACATTTTCCGATCACTATCTGTTTTCTGGTATCCTGATGAAAAATTTCTGCGCCACCGCCGGGTAATGCGTCAAGCCCTGCATCTTTGAGCCGTAATAGGACTTCCTTAATCGAGTTTCTTGTAACTCGTGCAATGAAGAATATCTCAGCTGGTGTAAAAGCTTTAATGGTGACCTCCGCAAATTCTGCCTTGATCGCTCGCATCATATTCTCATAGTAATCAAGGCCCAACTTCGGATGGAAGCCTCCAACGATATGGAGCTCGGTAGCGCCAAGCTGCTCTACTGCTATCTTTGATCTGGCAACTATCTGCTCGATAGTTAACGTATAGGCATCGTTTTCATTGCCTTTTCTATAAAATGCACATAGCGGGCAGCTGGCTGCGCATACGTTGGTGTAATTAAGATAGTATGAGGCAGAGAATGTGACAGTGTTGCCACAAAATTTACTGCGAACTCCGTCTGCAGCTGCACCCAGAAGGAAAAGGTTTTCCTCGTTCATTAGCTGTACACCGTCGCTGTACGACAATTCTTCACCTGATAGTGCCTTTTCTAATGCAGGGGTACCACCTGAATTGGTATCAGTTTTTTGCAAATGATCTTATTCTGTTTCTCTGTACTCCTTAGCAGACCATATAAATGGTTGTAGGTTCTCTGCGCGTGGAAGTGAAAGAATATATAAATATAGCAACCAAAAAGCCACGTTAGCGTTTGCAGTATGATAATAAGCTCATCTCACATTTTTTGAATAAATCCGATATTAGCGATATTCTTGACAACGTACTTCACGGGGATCGGCTTGGCCTCAAAGAATGCATCAGATTGATCAAATCTGACGATGTTGCTTCTATGGGCTTTGTAGCAAATATTCTGAGACGGGCTCTTTTCGGTAATACTATCACTTTCATTAATAACATTATCCTCAACTATACGAATGTCTGTATAACTTACTGTAAATTCTGTGCGTTCTACCGCCCGCCTGGACATGAAGAGACATACACTTTGCCAATCGAGCAAATAGTAAGGCGCGTTGCTACTTCAAGGGAGTCGTTTGGCATAAGGCAGGTGCTAATCCAAGGGGGACACAATCCAAATCTCAAACTAGAATACTTCGAACAGGCGTTCCGGGCAATAAAGCAAAAACACCCTGAAGTTGGGATAAACGGCTTGTCGCCATCGGAGGTAGACATGATTGCAAAGGTAGAACGAAGCAGTACAAAAGAGGTTCTCGCACGGTTGAGGGATGCAGGTATGGATAGCTTCGCTGGTGGTGGTGCAGAGATCCTTGAGGACCGAGTCAAAGAGCAGATAAGTCCCTTAAAGATAAAGAGTCATGAATGGATTAGGATAATGGAAGAGGCCCACCAGTTGGGCTTACGCTCGGTAGCGACAATGATGTATGGCACAGTCGAGACAGAAGAGGACCAAGCAAGACATATCATGAAAATAGCGCAGCTGCAGGAAAAAACAGGCGGCTTTTTGGTGTTTGTTCCGTGGAGTTTCGAGCCTAATCGAACTCAAATGCAGGCCGAAGGCAAGATAAATTATCCTTCTGGCGGCCTATCGCTTCTAAAAATGATCTCAATTGCAAGGATAATGTATTATGGCCTTATAGATCACCTGCAATCATCGTGGCTCACGAATGGTATTGGCATGGCGCAACTCGCACTCAATTATGGAGCCGATGACTTTGGAGGCACGCTGATTGGCGAAGAGGTGGTCAGTGCAACGGGTGCCCGGTCAACTGAATTAACCTCAAATAGGATAATTGCTGCCATCAAGACAGCCGGCTACAGAGCCGCCGAGCGGGATAACTTCTATAACGTCATCAAGCACTACTGAAATATTCTTCCCATCTATTATCCACCTGCCTCTTTGTTTCCCCGTCAACTACTGCTAATTGCTGAATTTCGCGCATATAGCCTTCCTCTCTCCATTTCGTGGTGGCATCTATGCCCAGCTTTGAACCAAAGTTAACATAAGGCGAAGCAGGGTCAAGAGTATCTGTAGGGGTATTATTGATAATTACTGTGTCACGGGCAGGATCTACCCTGGTCGTCACCGCCCACATCACGTCGTTCACGTCATGCACGTTGATGTCGCTGTCGACCACTACAAACATCTTGGTTAGTGATAGCTGTCCCATGCCCCAGAGCCCCATCATGATCTTCTTAGCCTGCCCTGGATAGTACTTCTTTATCGAAATTATTGCAAGTCCCTGAAACCAGCCAGCGGCTGGCATAGAAAAGTCGGTAACTTCGGGATGGAACATTTGGATCAGGGGCAGAAAGGACCTCTCTATTACCTTGCCAATATAAGCATCTTCTAGTATTGGTTTACCCACTACTGTAGTGAGGTAAATCGGGTCACTGCGCCTGATTATTCCTGTCAGTGTAAATGTTGGAAAAGGTTCTGGTGGTGTATAATAGCCTGTATGATCACCAAAAGGACCTTCCATTCTCATATCGCTAGGATCGATGTATCCTTCAAGCACGATCTCGGCATTTGCTGGCACTTCGAGGTCACCGGCCGTTGTCCTGCATTTTACTAACCTGATACCTTTCTTTCTGATAATGCCAGAAAATAGATACTTATCCATTCCTTCTGGTACCGGCGCTACAGCGCTAAAGACCGTGGCTGGGTCTGCGCCTATCACAATGGCAACATCGATCTTCCTTTTGTTCTGCTCTTTTAGTATCTTAAAGTGCTGCGCGCCGCGCTTATGCGTCTGCCAATGCATTATAGCATGCGCGTCATCTATAACCTGGATACGATAAACGCCCAAGTTCCGGATTCCAGTCTCCGGATGCTTTGTTACGGTCATTCCAAAAGTGATGAAGCGGCCTGCATCTCCTGAGAAGGACTTGAGGATTGGCAAAGAGTTCAAAGATATCTTCTTGTCGTCTGTTTCAATAACTTCATTGACTGGCCCTCTATCGACATACTTGGGACCATATTCACTTATCTCGGAGAGCTTGGGCAGCATCTTTAATTTATCAAACATTCCTGAGGGCATTTTCATTTTTGTAAGTTCAGTTATTCGGTTACCAATTTCAGAAAAATCATGTGTCTCAAGAGCTATTTCCAAACGCTTGATGCTGCCAAAGGCGTTGCCAAGTATCTGCATTTTTGATCCTTCTACATTCTCAAACAGAACTGCGGGCTGGTTTCCTGCATACATCAATCGCCGCATGATCTCTGCAATCTCTAGGTTTGGACTGACTTTTGCCTTGATCCGTCTCAGCTGGTTACTTTCCTCCAGCGCTTCAACATATTGACCTAGACTTTCAAAAGGCAACGCCGGAGCTATTTTCTGTTATGAAAAATATACCTTTGCATTGTTTCATAATCAGTAAATAGTTATTGATGCCACCACAAGCATGTCTGATCAAGATAGAGAATATGAGGAAGGCGCTCCAGGGACAGAAACCAAGAGAAAGGATGACCCATTAAAGGAATACCGCGATAAGGAGCCAATGACGCCTGCAAAGATAAAAGAACACGAGCCGACAGCTGTCAAGCGTGAAATGGAAGAAAAAATAACTGAGCCGGGACAGACAGGCACAAATCCAGAAGAGGC
>JALZFS010000056.1 GCA_030861405.1 Thermoproteota archaeon
CACCGGGGTTTCCTGCGCAATCATAATGTCCTACTATCGCTATTATCTTCGAACCATGCTTCTGTATGGATATGGAGACTGCTCTCCTGATAAGTGCAATTTCTTCAGAGTGGTCTTCATTAGAAAAAATTCCATCAACGCCTGGAAACGTTACCATGTCAACTCCATCAATATTGTAGTTCTGCTTCATGTGATCTATTACAACCTGCTGAGTTCTGCCATCGATACAATTTATCGCAGTTCCAAATCTGAAACTATTCATCATTTGTGAACAACCTCCTTAGAGAATCTGTGGAGTAGCCACTATCTTGCCGAATAGCTGTGAGTCTGCCATTTTGACATGGCCTTCAACCATATTGCTAAATGGAAGGATTGTATCAATCACAGGCTTTATCTTCCCCTTGTTGACCCAATCTATTACTTCTTCCAAGCCTGCCTTTGTTCCCTGTGTCGCCCCCAATAAATTGGTTCCTTTGAAGAAAAGATATCGGAGGTCGATTGTAGAGAGGTAACCAGTGGTAGCACCCGTAGATACAAGCGTCCCACCCATCTTCAATAGCCCAACTTCTTGTGGGAATACTGACTTCCCAATATGCTCATAGACTACATC
This sequence comes from Thermoproteota archaeon, assembly GCA_030861405.1. Lineage (GTDB taxonomy): Archaea > Thermoproteota > Nitrososphaeria > Nitrososphaerales > Nitrososphaeraceae > Nitrososphaera. The sequence goes on from JALZFS010000056.1 coordinate 611, forward strand.
CACTCCTTGCCGGTTTGTTATTTCTCGTACTTTCTTGTACCAATCTAGTTCACGATGATTGACTACAGAGTCAGCACCAAGCTGCAAACACTTGTCCATTTTGTCTTTGTTGCCTGCAGTGGCAATGACATCACAATTGAATAATTTGGCAATTTGTATGCCGGCTATTCCCATTCCACTTCCTCCGCCCATTATCAGAACTGTCTGTCCTGGTTTTATCTTAGCTCGTGTAACAAGCATATGCCAGGCTGTCATGCCTACCATTGAAATGGCCGCTGCATCAGTAAATGATACATTATCAGGGAGTTTTACCACGTTGACCTCTGGTAGATGTGTATACTGTGCAAAGCCTCCCCACAACGGGCCAGTCTGGAAGCCCCAGACCTGCCTATCGCCGCAATCATATTCTCTTCCACATGTACATTCATAGCATACTCTGCAGGTCAGATTTGGGTATGAGACCACTCTATCTCCTCCCTTGATCTTTTCCGTGACATTTTCGCCAACTTCAGCAACTGTTCCAGCAACGTCGCTTCCTGAGATGTGAGGCATCGGAACCTTGATTGGTTCGCCCCAGATGCCCCATAGATCATTATAGTTGTAAGCTGCTGCTTCAACTTTTATTAGAACTTCATTGCCTTTTGGCTTTGGTGTATCAATGTCCTCGATTTTAACTACTTGCCTGGGATCCTTGTGATGTTGTCTATATACTGCCGCTTTCATCTATATGCTGCATCAGCTTCTTCATATATGGTCATATATTCATTCGTTGCATTAAATGGAAGATTTGCTCCGTTCTATGGCGGAGCAAGAATTGTTTGTTTGCAACGTATATCTTCTTTCTTGCACTTGATGATGATAGCTCAACCCCAACCGAATACATCAAACCATAAATCAAACTGGCAAAGACATTCATCAGAAGGTGAATGCGTGTAGTCTCTATTTATAATGCACTGAAGATATGCTACCATTAACTTGTCGTCGGCCATACTCAGATGGTTTAAGCCAGCCGACGTCAAATTAACAAAACCCAAGAATGCTTATAATATATTGTATCTAATGAGTTTGGTATTCTTTATCTTTGGATATGTAAGCATAATCAAAGAACTACGTAATCCCTCTTCACAACGATAATGATAATCCGTGTTCATGCTAGACCAGACCGACGGACTGACTTCTACCTCTAGATTCATCTCAATTTTCAGATACATCCAGCCGAAACGGCTTATGTTGCCTATTTTGCTGGGGTGGAATTATTAAATCAAATCTGTATCAGGGTTCGCCGAATCAGCTAATTGTATGGTTCTAATCCCAGCCCCCCTCAACCCGCAAAATTGACCGTTTACTGATCGAGGAAAAAGAAAGCCTAGGAAGAAAGAGAGGGACACATGACTGCCCATTTTAAATTGAATATTCTAAATTAGGAAATTGAAATACTCAAATTAATATTATATTTGATTAATAGGAACAACAAAAACCTCAAACGAGACTCCTTAAATAGATAATAACCCTTTGAGGATTTTTGATGATGAATCGAACAACGATAACAAGAACCTCTCTAAGTGTAGTAGCATTCGTAGCGCTTATGGGACTAGGATTCTCACTCTATATCCCATATGCAAATGCTCTGAATAAAACCAACACTGATCCAAATATCCTAAAAGGATCAATAACGAGCATACAAGACGACAATCCTGGTGATAATACTCAGTGGATAATAGGTGGTGTATATAGAATGGAGAATCGTAATTCTACCTCTCCAACCTTCAATGCATCATTTTACATGATGAAAACAGACGGTACTGCATCTCATACTCATGATGTATATGACTTTGTGATGTCCGGACAGCCTGTCTCTAATGGTAGTTCCACCGTATATAAAGGCACAGCCACAGTGACCATGAGAGAAGGACCCGTAAGCCAGGTACCTACAACTATAACAGTTTTTGATGACAGTGCAATAAGCATAGTATTCGACCCTTCAAAGACTAACAATCATTTCGGTAGTACGCCAATCTACGGCACTCAGAATCAAGTTTGCGTAGAGTCTCCACAGTATTGCAAGTAGAATAGGAAATGTAAAGACCTAATGAAGTCTGTATCTTCTTTTTCTTTTTTCATCTGTATATCAGTATTGGCATTCTACTCGTCGGACGCAAGTTGACGAAATGACTATAGCAAGACTATTCAACTAGCCGTCTTAGGTCAGTTTTGGCTTTGATATCGGTAAAAAAAGAATACCTCTCTCTCTATGAGGTTATTAGGGTCAAAAATGATTCTATGATTCTATTAACAGCAAAATACTTACGATGAAAGCAGGTGGACAGATCAAGTCAAATCTGTCATGAATTCCGGAGCCCTCGTCAATGTCGAAGTTATATCCGTTATTCTTATATGATTATCCTTTATTAAACTCATACTTGGACCAATATGGAAGACATTTGGAACACATTTGGAAAAAATCATTTTAATATTGCCTAGCTGACAATCTTCGATGAACTCATCAAGGAGTTGTTTAAAGACCATATGCGCAGCGACTTTATCGGTGGCACTTTTTGTAAGCCTCCTTCTTGTTGGTATCAATATCAGCCACCCAGCCCAAGGTAGCACTAACGGTACTGATGGTAGTTCCAATATGGTGAAGGAACAAAACCTAACCAAGACAAATGTACCTGTGACGCTGCCTTTGACGCCGGGTTATGCAAACGGCCACGAGGTTTTTTACATATCGACTGAAGCTTCAGATAAAGACCTTGCTGCCCTTATGACTAATTGGACAGGAGCAAGAGTTACATTTGCACCATCATTGGCCAATACACCTCCAGCTGCTTTGGCGAACATATACGCGTTCAAAAATGGCATACGTGGTTCTGGTCCCTTAGGATTCCAGCCAAATGTAGCGGATTCTGAGCCGGGAAATGTAAGATATAGTCCACTTTGGAGAATAGTCTTGGTACAATGGAAACAAGGGGTCACTCCCACTGAACTTAAATCCGAAAGAGACATTACCTCCGCCCTGCAAGAAGGCAACCTCACAATAGAGCCTACAAAGATGGTAGTAAACTGTCCATTCATACAATGGGAGGGAGGTTCTCTTATGATTCGAGCAGATAAGACATTGACAGACAGGTCACCTTACGGTCCAGGCCAGGTGCTAAACATAGATACTATAAACAGGCGTGTCACATTAGTAGCTCATAGGGGCTTTGCTCCAGACGGCTCTACAATTTACTATATTGCAACCGATGCCTCAAATCAGGATGCAGCAAAGGCGCTAGGTGTATTGTTGGTAAACAAGACTGGACAGGTAACATTATCCAATGCTTCCTCTGATCTGTGGGTCTTTACAAATGGAATAAAGGGGACAGGGCCAATGGGATACCAAGCAAGTATTGCAGGCAGCAATGTAGGAGACATACAATACAGCCCAATGTGGAGGATCAATACAGTAACATGGAACGATCCATCTAACGCAAAATTCCTGACTATTGCATCAGAAATAGCAAGTTTTGCTTCTAGAGGCATCCTAAGCACACAAATAGCTGGATTTGTGGTCAATTGCCCAATTGTGCAGGTTGGTGGGGGGGCAGCAGGACCAGGATAATAATGGTATCGCTAGATAGAGGAAAAGAGCTCTGCTGTCCAGTACCTCCTTTATTTCATTACTCTTGCATGCTTTCCATAAAATTGATTTGGAATGAAAATAGAGCATGAATAGCCGGAAAGCAATAATCCTTGGAATCATAGTTGCAGCAGTTGCAAAATTGTTGACGCTGAATCTTCTCACTGTTGGGTGTCTTAATAAGATTGCTTTGTAATGGTTTTGAAGCCTTCTGGCCATACGGTGATGCTCAGAAGGGCTACCAGTCCTACAAGCTCGGCAATATGTATTCCCGCGAAGTAAGGCAGCAAATTCTCTGAGTAAAGGGGAGCCATCGCAAAATAGCCGTAAATTGCGATTATGTTATGAAGCATTAGCATACTCGCAAAGACCATCAGCCCGATCGTAAATGTCGCTCTTGTCTTGCAGTAAATACTGGTGTATGCGGCAAGCAATGTAACCAATATTGTCGTGTTTGCCATGCTGATTACGGAGCTGACATCCATCAATAGAGACATTTACTGTCAGGGAGCAAGATGAGCTTATTTACTTTTTTCCAGATATACTCAGGTTTGCTTTTTGTTCTTCTCAATTGCTGCCCATATATCGTTGAACGCCTCTATGTTGGCTTCAAGGTAATTTGAGATAAAGTAAAGCACACCATACTTTTCACCTACCCTGGTTACCATGTTGTTCTTCTCCAGAACTCCAATATGGTGCTGCACAGCCTTGTAGTCGACGCCAAGAGCCTCTGCCAGCTGGTTGATGTTGTATGGCCGCTCCTTGAGAAGATCAATTATCTTCATCCGATTCTCACCACCCCTGGAGCCTGCAAATAGATACCAAAGCAGGCGCTTGGCTTGAGGATCCGGCATCTAAAACATGCGATAGAATTCTTGCAAATTTAAATTGAAAGAGAACTCTATGCGATTGAATTCTATTGTCGATTCATAACTTGTACTAGCATATTAAACCTAGCGATTTGCATTGATATTCTTAAAAGTTGTTCTAAAAGTTGGAATCAATCTGGATTAGATTTGGAAATATCTTCTAATATCAAGTATGTGATTTGCTATTTGTGGGAGACAAAAATGATTGAGGAATCTAAACTCATATCAAAGACTAATGAGGAATGGAAGCAAGCGCTAACAAAAGAGCAGTATGAGGTATGTAGGCTAAAAGGTACAGAGTATCCATTTACCGGAAAGTATTGGAATTGTAAAGAGGAGGGTACTTATCACTGTGTTTGTTGTGGCAACGAACTGTTTGAATCTGAAACAAAATTTGATTCTGGAACAGGCTGGCCCAGCTTCTGGGCACCAATCAGCCCCGATAAGGTTGATCTTAGACGAGATATTAGTCATGGAATGCGAAGGATCGAAGTACAATGCAGTAAATGTGGATCTCACCTTGGGCATGTATTTGGTGATGGCCCTCATCCTACAGGAAAGAGGTATTGCATCAATTCTGTTTCATTGGAGCTCGACAAGAATGACAGGAAAATATGAGAGATCTACAAGAGTACACGAGACGCGAGTGAGTAACAACAATAAAGGTATGTTATAGTATGCAAATAGAAGCGCCAACATTGAAGAAGATTGCTCTTGAGCTATGCACATGTACATGGATTGAAGTCATGACTTGTGCTGGGATAACACTATACCTCCTTTTTGGTCTTCATAATGCAATGCTGGCATTATTGACTATAGCTGTGTTTGCTCCTCTAGTGACATTTCACTTTGCTATTAGTAGCATTCCATGGTCAACAAGGAAGAAAATAGTACGAATAAAACGATTGTCCTAACAAGAGTGTCTTCTGTCTATTTTATGCGTAAGTACTTTCTTGTTATGAACATTTTTTCTTTTTTGATTTTCCCCAAACTATCAAAAGAATGAGGCAACCAAAGCCTATGAATTCCGGAATTATGAAAGTCCAAAACCTCTTTTTAGGAGGAGCATAATAATCGGCCAAGCTTAGTATAGGTCCGGCCACCAGACCACCAAAAATTCCAATTACTATTGCAATAGTGATTATCCTTTCGCTATTCAATACCTATATCTCCCTCCTCTCATTATTTACTTAGAAATTATGTCATAATCAATGTACGGGTATTGCTAGTCTTAATAATAATAATACTAACAAATGTCCTCCTGTTGTTGCAGAAGAGTGCAGAAGCTAGCTAGTTGCGTCGTCACAAGGCTCCTTTCTAAAAGGGACAGGCCATACCAAATGTTAGTGATGCAGAATGACGCTTCTATTTTTGTCAATAGTATACATGAAAGAGATAGCCATAGCACATAAAAATAGGGAGGGATGATGTATGTGTCTGTGGGGTGTAAATAAATCGTTAGCTACTATTTTTAGAAGTCATAATTTG
>JALZFS010000087.1 GCA_030861405.1 Thermoproteota archaeon
AAAATCCTTTGACCCGCTTTAAATAATACCATTGCGCTTGGCATCGCGATATTTGAACTTGTCTAGCTTGATCAGCTGATGATATGATCCGAACGATGAGCTGTCGACATTGTCAAGTGTCGAATCATGATCGTCTCGTTCATCTGCAAATGCCTTCAATATCCTATAGGTAGTAGAGCGCTGTGCCGGCGTCCTGCCAGCGGCCCTTATCAGCTGCCGGATTTCTTTGGGCCTCATAAGCTGTCCATTTTGGGCACCTGCCGCTGTAGATATACTCTCGTTTATCAGTGTACCACCAAAATCATTTACCCCTGTTGCAAGCAATAGCTGAGACATCCTGGCTCCTTCCTTAACCCATGACACCTGTATGTTAGGTATATGATTGTTAAGCATTATCCTTGCTACAGCATGCATCTTAAGTACTTCGTTACCGTCTGCTCCTGACCTGATCCCAGGTACAGTCTTGTTATTAAACATTGGTGCTTCACTATGCACAAAGCTGAGCGGGACAAATTCTGTAAAACCATGCGTCTCCTTTTGAACTGTGCGCAAAAGGTCAATGTGCTCAGCCTTATGGCGCGATGTCTCAACGTGACCGTACATTATTGTCGAAGTTGTAGGTATTCCCAGAGCATGAGCTTGCTTTATAACAGCCAACCAGTCCTTTACAGAAATTCTGCCTGGAGATATTATATCCCTCAGACTCTGGTCAAGGATCTCTGCAGCGGTGCCTGGCAGGCTCCCCACACCAGCCTCCTTTAGCATTTTTAGGTACTCTGGCATTGGGGTTTCAGACCGTATTGCTCCATACATGACTTCTTCCGGTGAAAATGCATGGATATGTATATCGGGCAGTTCTTTCTTAACGGCTCGGCAGATGTCCACATATATGTCCCCATCCATCTTGGGTGGAAGACCAGCCTGTATGCATACTTCTGTAGCGCCGAGGCTTGCAGCTTCCTGCGCTCTTCTCAAGATCTCTTCTGTTGGAAGAAAGTAGCCTTCCTCTTCGCGAAAATCTCTACTAAAAGCGCAAAAGCCGCACTGTTTGATACAGACATTTGTAAAATTAATGTTTCTATTGATTACATATGTCACAAAATCGCCTACCACCCTTCTACGTAGCTCGTCTGCCACCATCATCGTGAGTGTCATTTCAAGACCGGTAGAGTCAAAGAGCTTGATGGCATCATCAACTGAAATGTCCTTACCACTTAGAGCTCTATCAAGCGCTGATGCTATTCCAGAATCAGCATTCTTGAAAAGCGAATCAATTGTTGACATAATAATCCTCCTTCACCAATCCCGAACTATCAGCAACCAAGCTTGCATAATCTTGCAGCTTCTTCGATGTAATAAATCCAGCTTTGACAAATTCTGGGTAGAGAGGAAGGCGTGCTCTAAGACTGCGATTGTTGCTTTCAGTCACTTTTTTTACCAGATTAACAGAAGGCCAGGGAAACTCAGGATTGACATGGTCAATTGTTATCGGAGATATTCCTCCCCAATCATTTATGCCAGCAGTGATGTAGCGACCAAAGATATCAGGATTGAGGTTTGGGGGCACTTGTATATTCATATTCTGCATTATAATTCTCGCTATTGCAACTGATCGAAGGAAATAGTGTTGTGATGCTGGTTGAAACAGAGCCATGCCAGTCTCTGGCTTGGGCGCGAAGTTCTGCATTATAAGTTCCTGTATGTGACCATACTTTTCATGCAATTGCTTTATCATAAACAGCGAATCAAGTAGCTCTTCTTGTGTTTCACCTATGCCTACAAGTAGACCAGTGGTCATTGGCATTCGAAGCTCACCTGCACTTTTAAGCGTCTTTATCCTTACCTTTGGATGCTTGCTTGGGGCGTGTTCATGTGGCATGCCGTTTCCCATTAGCCGTTCGCTTGATGTTTCAAGCATTACTCCAAGACTTACATTGGTCCCTTGGAGCATCGACATTTCTTTTTTGGTCAGGCTGCCGGCGTTTGTGTGTGGAAGCAATCCTGTTTTTTTAAGTACAGCCTCGCTCATATGGCATATGTATTCGACGGTTGAAGAGTACCCTAAGGAGTGAAGCCATATTCTTGCCTGTTCATATTCTTGCTCCGGTCGCTCGCCGGACACAAATAGTGCTTCTGTACAGCGGAATTTTTTGCCAGTCTCTGCTATCGCAAGAACATGATCAGGGTTCAACAGCGAAAGTAGTGGATCGTCTGGCTCCTTTTTATAAGTGCAGTAGCTGCAAGTATCACGACAGAGATTCACAATGTTGATGAATACTTTTCTTGAATATGTAATTATATCAGGCTTTGACCTATCCCTTATCCTACAAGCAGCCATAAGCAACATCTCTGTTGGACATTCTGCCATCAATTGATATGCTTCACTCTTAGTCACTCCAGATTCTACGGCTCGCCGAAGCATCTCTGGCAAACTATGATTTGTGAGCAAGTGCAATAGTAATGGAAAGTTGAATATCGCTAATAAACAATTTTGCCGCTCATGGAACTCTTGTTGGCCAGGTCTACTTCCAGACTTGTTCTAGCCTTCATCATTTGCCCAATGTGCAGAATCCCTAGTTTCAACCTATCTATTGCTGACTGCCTCTTCTTACAGAGACTACCATATTAGTAATATTTCTTATATTCGTATTATTAATTGCAATTATTATATCACCGTCACATCTGACACATGCATGCCATCAATGACTTCAAGCTCATTATATCTATTTATCCAAGTTTTACCGCAGACTCCAGCTACTATACCCGGACCAGAAAAGCCATGCCATTCCTCAAGAGACCTAGGTGCTCTGCGGAGATGTTAGGCGCTATATCCTGCTCCGCAATCCCAATCGACGCATGCTGTAACGAGCCCCTAGTGATAAGCGATGGCACGACCTTAGCTATTCTGTCAGATGGAATGGCAAAGCCAACGCCAGCAAACTGGCCCGTAGTTGAATAGATGGCAGAATTCATACCAATTACCTCACCTCTCATATTGAGCAATGGTCCACCTGAGTTCCCAGGATTAATAGGAGCGTCAGTTTGGAGTACATCAGGTATTGAGAAACCTCCGGCTTGCTGTGCAGGAATTTCCCTACCTACTCCGCTGATTATGCCCGAGGTCATAGAGCCTGAAAGCCCAAATGGACTACCAATTGCAGCCACTCGCTCGCCTACCCTTACCATAGATGAGTCGGCAAGTGACAGGGGAAGAAGTTTTTCCTTTGATACATCTTGTACATAAAGGACAGCAATATCACTATGTGCATCTGAACCTATTACTGAGGCGCGATACACAGTGCCATCTAGAAATGTTACATCAAGTCGTCTACTGCTATCTCCACTTCCTCTCCCGCCGCCGCTAACAACATGATTATTCGTGATAATATGACCATTGTCATCATAGATAAAGCCCGACCCTAGCCGGGATTGGAACATGTCTCGTTCGTCGCTATCGGTTATTTGGACTACTGATTTCTCTATCCTCTGGTAAAGAGCAGGTAAACTTAAATCAGTATCAGAAGCTTTGGCGATGTTTATGTGACCTATCTGAAAAGCTGCACCACTGAGACCCTTCCTTCCCTCTTGATTTCCTTGCAAAATATTACCTATAAACGGCAAACTGGCACCAATATCACGAAGACCCTTGGACTGCGAATACACAAAAGAGATTGCAACAGCAGCAGCCACAATAAATGACGCGGCTAGAATAGCCTTCTTCAATAGTAGGAAAAAAATAGTACACCTTATTCTAATAATCTTTTGCCCAATTGAAAAAACTGTGAAGGAAATGTGTCCGCAACTATTTGTTACCTGCCGATGTAAGGCGTACTTAACTCAACTTTTGACTTCTCTTCCAGAAACTCTACTAAGCGCATGTAATATAGCAGAAACTCTCTCCCCTTTTCAGTAATCCTATATATCAATCCATCAGCAGGATTTGAAGCATCTTGTGCAATCAGTCCCTTTGCAATAAGCTCACCAAGGTAGAGATGCACCTGCTCATAGCTAAGATTTGCTCTATACATTATATGCGTCTTTTTTATTCCAGATGTAGCAAGCGCCAGTACATCGCCCATTATCTGGATCTTTCCTCTATTGTTTTTATGTTGTTGAGATGACGACGATATCATATTTCTCTTATACTCTCTCCCTATCTCTCTCTCTCTTAGTAGTATACAGAATAGATAGATTAGGTGCATGGAGAAACAGCTGTTTCAGGCTTCCGTTTCACTTCGGGGTTTATAAAATGTAATATCAAGATTAAGAAATTTCAGTATATAGGGTGCTGATCTCTAGTTATTGTATACTGTCTGTCGCGCCAGTTTACTGCGCCTTTCTTCCTTGCATCAACAATTGCAGACATAAAGCTAAATGAAATTATAGCACCACTCATAGGAGCGGCAAATGCATAGACAGGGCTTTCAAATATGGCTAGCCTGCATTGCACTGCGGTGGTGGCAATTATCAAAGCAATGGTGGATATTTCCAATCCAACCAGAATCTGATATGATGCATTTCTAGCATAGCTGGCTAGGGGCAAGTATGGCAGAGATACGAATGGTGCAAAGAGGATAAAGAATACGGCTAGTACCATCATATGCGCACCAGCCTTGTCTTGATAGTAAAGCGGTATCATGAGTCGGCGAAGCCCATGCCAAAGCGTCGAGAGATCTCGTGCCCACACGGCATCTATCTGGCGCTCACCCCTTACCATCTTCATTCGGAACTTACTGGCCTTGACCTTTCCGCCAAGTGCTCCATCCTCGACCAACTCCCCCTTTACTCCCTCATGAGTGCCGATGGCTTGATAGGTACGTCGCGTGATGATGAAAAAACTGCCAAAAAAATAGCCGGTCTTGGTCTTTGGGTCATTTACCCGCAGAGGAGAAAACCGGGTATACAAGAACGTTGAAAGAGATGGCATGGTTATCCTTGTCCAAAAGTCGCTGCAAATGAGTCTAGGAATAGCTGTTAATGCCTCAAGATTCTGGGATAATATTTGTCCAACTGCAAATGACATTGTAGTGGGTAAATGTTTTGTATCAGCATCTGTGAACAGTAAAAGCTCACCTTGAGCTCTAAGATACCCTTGATAGCACGCCCAGTTCTTGCCAGTCCATCCCTCGGGTTTAGGCGACGCATCAATGTGCAATACACGTAAGTCGTTAGCTGCATAAGCCTGTATTATCTCGCTTGTCCGGTCAGTTGACGAATCATTGATTACAATTATCTCAAAGTTTGGATAATCCTGCACAAGCAGGCTATCAAGACAACGTGCAATATGGAGCTCCTCGTTTCTGGCAGGTAGGATCACACTTATTTTCGGGAAGACGGTCAAACTTGCTCTATCAAACGATTCAAGCATCAGAGATTGCCGAAATGACTTGGTCATATATGCGAGGAAATATACCCAAACACCAAATATGCCAGCCATTATAGCGGCCAGCACTAAGTTAGTTATCGTAAAGGCAAGCTCCATTGTATGACCTAGCAAGAAATGGGGTTATTTATTCAGCTGCTTTCTCAATGCGAGAAAGTGCATCTTCAGTTCCTTCCGCGATGTGTTTTTTTACCATGGCTGTGAACATACCAAGGAACCCAGCCAGCTTGATATTCCATACCACGTCTATTCTTGTATTTAGATTATCTAAAGGGCGGAGTGTTACCACCTTGGTGCCCTTAATGGGACCGTCTATCGTCATTATTTCAATTGACTTTTTCGGGTTGAGCGTGACTGTCTGACGACATTTTGAGTCTTTAAATGCGATAGTGACTTCACGGTCGATCTTGTTGCCGGTCTTGCCAATATTTTTCACAGTCTTGGTGCCATGCCAATATTGAGGCTCATTGTCAACATCTGCAATAATATCCCATATTCTGTCAAGTGGAGCAGACACATTCCGGCTTGCGCTGATTGTTACCATTGCATAATTATAAGCACAGTCCAATATTACTATTAATCAAAATAATCTGTCTACATTCGGAATACTAACAATAATAATTCAAACCCTCTGAATTTCTGATTTAGAATACTAAGAAGACAAGACATCAAAACCTTGCACGTTCACAGAGCAAAGTAACAGCTAAAAACACATACCTATGTACATCACGCATACGCACTTAAGCCTAAATTCATAGATATTTAGGAAGGATTCTGACAGACGCACAATAAGCCGTGCAAGAAATTGAGTAGTCGTCGGGAAAGAGGACCAGCTAAGGAACTAGAGCAATTATAATACTCACAGGATTACAAACAGGAACACTATCGGCCACCAAATATTCTCAGCTTTTGCAGCTATGATTGTACATAATAACTCTCTACTTCTGTCCGCAAAGAAAAAGGACAGAAAAAGTTAGCTAGGCTTGACGGAATTTATTCGTAGGAATCTCTTCTGCTTTTACTGTTGTCCGCCTTTTCTTCCTGCTTCGCTAAGAGATTCTTTATCTTGAGCTCTTGACTCTCCGCCTTTCTTGCCAATCTCTGACATATGCTCTCTGTCTTGAGATACGGATTCTCCGCCCTTGCGGCCTGCCTCTGACAGTCCTTCTTTATCTTGAGCTCTTG
>JALZFS010000120.1 GCA_030861405.1 Thermoproteota archaeon
AACCTTTTAGCAATTGCATAAGCAAGCCTGCTGTAACTATTGGTCCAATTCCAAGCTCCATCAATGTTCCTTGCTGTGCAGCAAATATCACACGTGCAAAAGCAAGAAAGTCAAAGCGTGGGTCTGACGTGACTCCATAGAGCGGGATCTGACCCATTACTAGGTAAGCCAAAAGAGCTATTGCGGTCCAGACCAACTTTTCAGTTAGTGAGATTTTTTTCTTTGGCTTTGGAACTTGAGGAACGTAAGCAGATACCGTCTTTATGATCTCCCTAAACCCGTGTTCCTTTGTTGTCATGCTGCTCATGTGTCTGTTATAATCCCTCCACCTGCAGACTCGATCTTTGATCGGGCGTTTTCTGAAACTCTATCTATTTTGACCATATAGGCTCCATTGATAGGACCACCACCTAGCAGTTTGTGATAGCCCAGCGAGTTCAGATCCAAAATGACTCTGCCACTTTCATCAGCCTTGCCATGCTTTGCAAATAGCGAGTCCAAGTCTCGGATGTTAAGCCACCTCTGTACTGTGTTTCGGTTAAAAGAATTAAAAGGATCATGACCAAAGTGATTGGGCTCCTCGAGAACTGTTCGTATCCAAAAGTGCTTATGCTTTCCTGCACCTCCGATGCCCCCTCTGCCACCAGCCTGCCTGTGCTGGCCGACCTGACCCCATCCACAGTACCTAGTACCGCGCTGCCTTCTGCTTTTTCTCAATCTAGTAGCCATAAATTATCATCACTCTGTGCTGCTGGAATTACAATTATCAGGTTCATTTGCACCTTAATTAAGTCTTGCTGCATTAGAGCATCCTCTTGACTATATCAGCTAGGTCGCTATCTTCTCCAAGGACTCCATCTTGTGTATATTGAGTCTTCGTCTTTCTCTTGAACCCTCCCTTTGGTGGATTAAGCGCAAACCATGGCTTGATCCCCTGTAGCTTGCTCATTATGATTCTATTCTCCGCTATTGCGGATGCAAGCTCGTCAATGTTGTTGTACTCCTTTGGAATATCTGGCGTTGCAATTGGTTTATATCCTGCCTTTCTTCCACGCTTTTCGAGAAGTTCCTTGACAATGCTGGCATCGGCCTTTGTCCAAGCAACCTCTTCTTTGACTCTCTTCAACATACCCAGATATTCATTGCTCTCTGGCACTATTGTTGCGCGGAAGCGCTTATCGAGATTGAGATTATCCAAGGTCTTCTTAGCGTGCTGCGGAATATTTACTGTTCCCTTAATTCTGACTACAAGGTATGCCAACTGGTTCCTCACCCTACACTGTACGTACTTCTAAGAGAGTTGAAAATTGCCTTTGTAGTCGAAGACATAGTATTTGTTGAGCCAAATGTCTTCGTCCATGCATCTTTTAATCCTGCCAGCTTCAATAGGTTCTTTATGTTTTCACCTGCTACGAGACCGAGACCTCGGGGTCCCGGAATGATTTCAATTGTGACGCTGCCTCCCTTGCCGCGTACTTTGAATGGAACAGAGTGAAGCTGATTACACTTACACTCCCAGCTGCCACAACCAAGCTTGACAGGAATTACGTTGAGGTAAGCAGCATTTGTTGCCTTGTCGATAGCAACTCTCATTTGTGAAGCCTTACCCTTGCCTATGCCAAACCAGCCAGTCTCGTTACCTACGGCCACGAGAGCATTGAAGCGCGTCATCTCCCCAGCATCGGTCTGCTTTTGGACAATGCCGACATGAACTACTTGACTCTTGATGTCCTGAAGAAGATGCTTGACAATCTCTGGCTCTTGTATTCTCATGCCATTCTCGTAAATCTGATCCATTGAGTTTATTTTGCCTGCCAGTACCATGCTTCCAAGAGTAGTCCTAGGTTTCCATTCCGATTGCTGCTGCCTTGATGTGGAAGACATTTGGCTCATTTCTGCTTTTTCCTGCCTGCATCATCTGAGTTGGGACTATTTTCCTCTTTTTCTTCTCCTTTGGTCGATACTTCTTTCCCTGCAATCGTTTGCGGGACGACATTTTTTGAAGACTTGCTTGAAATTTTGTTTTTTACTTCTTCAAAATGTAAAGGATAATCTTCAGGTTTGAGACCACTTTTCAAAATAGCAGAAAAGCGCGAATTGTACTCGTCTCGGCTTTCTGCTAGGGCACGAGAATACTCAGCTATGTGGTGGCCACCGATCCTCTGCTCATCAGGAAGTGATTCTTCAGATATAGGCATACTGACCCCAGTATCTACAATGCCTTTCATGCACGCAGCCACTCTCGAAGTAAAGTGGCTCTTGCCAATATATAGAACTGCATTATTGATTCCCTTTTCTAGTGCTTTCTTTCCCAATAGCATGCCTGTGAGGTAGCAGGCTGGCAAATTGTTAAGGGCTCCTTTCCATCCATGCTTGGCAAGTTCCCTGCTGTGAGCGGAGGTAATGACAATGTCACCAGTCGGCGTGGCCTTTAGTACTTGAGCCGAAACATTTTGATCACTTACCTTGATGGCAATAAACAGGTGCCTGCCGATCAGGATTGCAGATCTCTTGCGGTAATTCGTCTTATCTTCTCTAATCCTTTTTAGCGTACGAACATAATTCAATAGTTATTCACCATTTAACAATTATAGAGCAACAAATGTAAAGCACTTATAAACGTTTTAGAGTCATTTCATTGTCTCTTTGTTCTCTTTGCAATCGACGCAGCATATACACCGGCTCCGATTCCATTATCAATATTGACTACAGCTAAGCCAAGAGTACAGCTCTGAAGCATAGATGCCAGTGCAGCAACGCCGTTTGCACCAAAGCCGTAGCCTACTGAAGTTGGGACACCTACAACAGGTATATCGACAACTGATGCCACCACTGAAGCAAGCGCGCCTTCCATCCCTGCCACGACCACGATGGCACCTACTTCTTGTTCCATCATTTCCTTAAGACTCAGAAAGAGCCTGTGGATGCCAGCAATGCCTGCATCATAACTTGTTATCGCCTTACACCCCATCGCATTTGCTGCAATTCGTGCCTCTTCTGCGACTCCTACATCTGATGTTCCTGCAGACATTATACCTATTCTTGCGCCGTTCATTTTGCATACGAACGACTTTTCAGAAGCAAGGATGGTTGTGCTGTTTCTACCAATCTGTACACTTAGGCCCTTTCTACGTAGGACATCAGCTATTTTTGATAGTTTGTCCTTATTTATTCTGCTGATAACGACTTGGCCGTTGTGTCTAACAATCGCAACTGCTATCCTAATGATGTCTTTGTATTCTTTGGCTTCCGCAAAAATGATCTCTGGCATCCCACCTCTTCTTACTTCTCGTCCGACATCCAATTTGGCAATATCGCCTATCTTTTCAATTGCATGAATGGAAATCTGCCTCTCTGTTTGTGACAGGCTAAGGCTGCCACTTGCAAACTTGTCAAGAATTGTGTGTAGATCCATAGATCAGCCAGTTATCAGCAACAAGAAAATAAAAGGGTTTAAAGTGGAAGTGCCTTGATCGCTTCCTTTACACTTGCAATACCCTTGTTGAAAATATCCTGTTCAAAGCTATCGAGCTTGAGCTCAATTATGCGCTCTACGCCATCTGCACCAATGATAACAGGAACACCTATACAGAGATCGTAAAACCCATATTCACCTTCAAGTAGCGTAGATACTGGGATTACGAGTTTTTTGTTACGAATAATAGATTCGAGCATGGTCGCAATTGCGTTACCAGGCGCATAGACAGTTGCTCCCTTTAGTGCAATGACCTCTGCTGCAACCTTTCTTGTTTTTTCAAAGATCTCCATCGCCTTCTCCTTTGAGATAAATTCATGAAGTGAGATTCCCCCTATAGATGAGAATCTAGTCAGCGGTAGCATGTTTTCTCCATGCTCACTTATTACCATGGCCTGAATGGAGTCGCGCGAAATATTAGTCGCATCCTGAATAAAGCTCTTGAACCTTGACAAATCTAGCATACCACCCATTCCCATGACTCTGTTCTTTTTTACACCAAGGGTCTTGAGTGTAAAATAAGTCATCGGATCTAGTGGGTTTGTAACTACTATTACGATTGCGTCCTTAGCATATAGTGCAATTTTGGACGCTACATCCTTAACAATGCCGGCATTTGTCTTGAGGAGATCCATTCTTGTCATGCCTGGCTTCCTTCCAATTCCTGCAACAAGCACTACGTAATTGGAGTTGCGTATATCTTCATAATTGTTTGAACCTCGCACCAGGGTGTCAGACCCGCTTTCTGATAGTTGGTGGTTAATGTCCATTGCTTCTCCCTGAGGAAGACCTTGTACTATATCCACCAACAGTATCTCCTTATCAAGCTCTCTCAGCCCGCAGTTAAGGGCGGCAGAGGCACCTACCTTGCCGGCTCCTATTATGGTAATTGTCATGTTTGGAATTGCAACTAGCGAGATTGCTTATATAAATTATGATTGGAACCGGGTCAGCTTTAAATTAACCAGCATTTCAAGTCAAAGGTGAATTGTCAAAGAAAAGGAGAGATGACAGCTACTTTGCAGTAGACCGACGCAGAAAAAGAAAGCATATGATGATTATAATACCAGTCATCGTAGGAGTGATTGTAGCTGGTGTACTTGGAGCCATTTTATACCAGCCCCCTACTGCAGCGGCAATAAGTGGAATAGAGTGTAACAAGCAAGAACGGCTCAATTACCATATTCACATGCATCTGGACGTATTCGTAAATGGTGTACAACAGCAAATCCCTTCAAGGATTGGAATACTTAATTCTCCAGAATGTCTGTACTGGCTCCATACTCACAGTGAAGATGGCATAATACATGTAGAATCTCCTGAGGCAAGACAATTTGTATTGGGTCAATTCTTTGACATATGGAAACAGACTATTGCTAATTCCACGACATTTTTTAACTCTGTATCGAACATGCCTGTGACAGCATATGTGAATGGCCAAAAATTTGAAGGCGATTATAGGACAATACCACTAGATTCCTTCAAAGAGATCGCCGTCATATATGGCACACCTCCAGAAAACATTCCCGATAATTATCAATTTGGCAGTAATTTCAAGCAATAAAGCACAAATATGATATAAAGCAAAAGCATAAGCTTAGCGTGGCTATGGCGAGGGTTGCTATAATAGATTCTCAACTGGCAGGAGTGGCTGGCGACATGCTGATGTCTAGCCTAGTGGACGCTGGTGCCAACAAGACTAAAGTTCTTAATGCAATCTTTGCTTGCCCCGATTTTCTCAAAGGCAGCCAGATAATAAAGGCCGATTTTACCAAAGTGACGTCCCACGAGTTTGTAGCAACACAACTACAGTTGAAATACAAAGATAGCATGCTCAAGCGGCAGGGAGCAGAAATATATCACGAGCTTGCACAATGCTGTGATTCTATTGGACTTGAACAGAGGGCTAAGACATTTGCTATGAATTCTCTCAAGTTGATAATTTCAGCTGAAGCTACCATTCACGGCCAGAATTTTGACAGTGTACGTCTCCACGAGGTATCTAGTGTCGACACATTTGTGGACTTGGTTGGATGCGCAACAGCATTGCAGGACCTCAACTTGTTTGATGCCAAGATCTATTCCACTAAGGTGGCTATTGGCGGCGGCATCTTGAAATTTTCTCATGGTATTGTACCAAATCCTGCTAATGCAATCCTTGAAATTTTTAAGGATAAACAATTCGTCCTGTTAGGAGGACCTGTCGAGGATGAGCTGACGACCCCTACAGGGGCCGCAATGCTTGTCAGTTTGGTTAATCGCAGCGTCAAGTATTATCCTAGTATAGTACCGGAAAAAATCGGCTATGGTGCAGGTGCAAAAGAGTTTGAGGGCTTTTCCAACGTAGTTCGCGTGCTAATAGGTATATCCGACATTATCACCGAAACTACCAAGGACACGGTCTGCGTTGTGGAAACAAACATCGACGATGTATCTGGCGAGCTAGTTGGCAATCTTATTGAGCAGCTTGGCCTAGTCGCCAAGGACGTAACAGTCATTTCAGGTACTACTAAAAAGAGCAGGCCAACTTATCTTATCAGGATTATAACAGAAAACGCACAACTGAACACTGTGCTTCAGATATTGTTCAATGAATCAGGTACGCTTGGTGTACGAGTACAGGAGGTGGAACGCTTTATTCTGCGGAGGGCAATATTGGCAGTACCAATTGATATAAAAGGCAACAAACTCGATGTACGAGTAAAGATAGCCAAAGATCCATATGGAAGAATAATTAATGTTAAGCCTGAGTTCGAAGATATCAAGATGGCTGCAACAAAGTGCAAGCTGCCACTCAAGCGGGCAATGGATTTAATCAGCGCGGAAGTTATGAAAAAATTGGAAGGCTGAGTGTAAAATGGAAACCTTTGACAAACTGATGGAGTGGTTTGTCAGGAATGGCAGCAGTGGCAAGGCAATAGTTGCACTTTCGGGTGGAGTTGATAGCGCCGTCGCGGCACTAGCAGCAAAAAAAGCATTAGGCAATGGTGCCATTGCAATAACGGCTGATTACCAGACACTCGCAGACGAAGAGCTTGCAATGGCATGGAAAGTTGCGAAGGAGATAGACATTGCACATAAAGTAATTGAATATAACGAGCTTGAAAATACTGCATTTGTAAAGAATGACAAAATGCGCTGCTATTACTGCAGAACAGAGCTAGGTCAAAGACTTGCAGAAGAGGCAAAAAAAGCAGGCATAACACTTATTGTAGATGGAACAAATATAGATGACTTGACAGACTACAGGCCAGGCATCAGAGCTCTTCGTGAGAACGGTGTGCGAAGCCCAATGGTGGAGCTTGGCATAGGGAAGTCACAGATACGGGAAATCGCAAAGAGCTTTGGGCTCTCTGTTTATGATAAACCCTCCAATTCATGTCTCGCCTCAAGGATACCGACGGGGAGCAAGGTCACATATGAAAAGCTGCACAGGATTGAGAACGCAGAAACAATAGTCAAGACTATATTTGGTGTAAGGCAGGTCAGGGTAAGAGATCATGGCGACCTTGCAAGGATCGAAGTAGGTAGAGATGAACTGTCCAAGATGTTTGATGTCCACAAGCTTGGACTCTTAGATGATAAGCTTAAGGCACTTAGCTTCAAGTTCGTTTCTATGGACGTGGCAGGCTATAAGAGCGGTAATAAGATGACTTCACAGTAGATGATGGACCTTTTCGATCTTTACACCAACTGTTATTGTTTTATTTGTTCTAAGCTATTTTTCTCTATATTAGATTAGCTGCACGACCTTAGAATTCCAAGAAAGTCCGAGATGCTTTTGTGCATTATGCATAAGTCATTAAGGGAAGCAGGGCTAAAATTATTATAATGCTGAACCAGTAGAATCTGTAAGGTTCTGGAGAATAAGAACTTGCTCGGGAGAAAACAAAGACAGCCGGATGAAATGTGGACATGGTGTGTAATTGAACGCCACAATCAAGTGTTTCGTGCACAAATACAACATGTTGGAAGAGGTAAGTTCAAGATCCTTAATGATAACCAAGAAAAAACCCACATTGGCCAGATTATTGATGCCTCAGACATTCTCAACTGTGAAAGCAACTAAAAAGTCTGCTTTTCGCCTATCCTTGATCTAAGACCTTAACTAACATCAGGCGTCAATCCTACCCGATGCAAGCAAATGTAGTTTTAGGTATTCCTTTTGCTTATCATGGATTCGCCAGATCTATTGTCATCGAACTCCTAAGAAGTCCTGGTGATATTGTGATAATAGATAATGTGACTACCATATCTATTCATATTGTTCCCTTCTGCTTGATCTCTTCGATTTATTTCATATGGATTGACTGAGCATAGAGAGGATTTTATATCCTTTGGAATATTAGATTTGAAAAACATTTTGCAAGTCCTAAAAATTTCATGGATCAGTTTATTTACAGCACTTTTCAGACTAGACTGTGACAGCTAACTATATCTCCTAGATGCAAAAATGCTTCTCGATCTAAATAATGATCACTAGGTTTTGCTTCGCGATTCCTCTGAGTGCTCAGTTACTGAGGTATTCAATCGAATTAAGGACCCCATCTTTACCGTAAGCTTGAAAAAGTTCCATTTATTTACCTTATCAACCATCATAAATACGTCAAAAATTACATAAGACTTGATAAAAAGGCTCGACGATTCCTACACTTACACCTATTGCTACCCGCCTGCAATGGGCAAACTGAATGCAAACGTCGCTCCTATTCCATCAGAATTGTTTTCAGCCCATACCCTACCACCATGTGCCTCTACAATGTTTTTTGATATAAAAAGCCCAAGACCTGTCCCTTTCTCAGATTTGGTCACAAATTTTTCAAAAAGCTTCGGAAGGATCTCAGGATCAATTCCACTACCGGAGTCTGTAACCTTGACGATAACTTGGTTATCTTCCTTTTCTGTCGTGATGTCGACCTTCCCTTCCTTTGTAAATTTAATGGCATTGCCAAAAAGGTTTGCGAGAACTTGTAACATCCTGTCTTTGTCTGCACTAACAATTAGCCTCTTCTTTTCCCCTGTCTGTTGTATTTGTTTGTTAGAATATGAAATTTTGATCATTTTGCCACTTGATTTAATTTGATTTTCTGCATCTTCTATGGCGGTATCTATCAAATCAGTCAAATCCAGGTTCTCTTTGTCTAAAATCAAAGTGCCTGCTTCAATCCTTGAAACATCGAGAATATCGGTAATGAGTGCCTGTAGACGATAAGCATTCCGGGTTAGAGACCTTAGCATGTCTGCAGTATCCTCTCCGGGTCCATCTTGTAATAGCTCTGAGTAACCAAGTATAGATTGAGCAGGAGTTCTGAGCTCGTGTGCAGCTATGTTGATGAATTCTCTCTGCATCTTATCGTGGGCTTCAAGTCTTTCATAGAGTTCAGATTGCTTCCAGAGGCTATCAAACATGGTGACATAGGATAAAACTGTGGGTTTGCTATTTGAAAAGATTGCAGAACCCACTGCTTCAACAAAAGTCTCTTTTGAATTGTCCCTTAGCTCAACCATTAGATACTCTGTTTTGTCTACTATTAGGATCTTTGATCTGGCTTCCATCGGAATGGTTGTTTTGACCTTGCGAATTTCGAATCCCTTCTTCAATTTTATCTTCTCTTGTATTTTTTGTTGTATATCCTCATCGACGGGCAACAATATCCGAATATCAACGCCTCGAGCCGCAGCTTGTTCCAGTGATTCAAAAATACCAATTTTTTCTTCTCTTCTATATGCGGTGGTGGTGGGGAGAAAAAGAAGGACCTGTTGCTTTGATGATGATATCAATGCCCTATATCTCGTCTGGATCTCAATCGGATTCTCGATAATGTCTATGAACGTCTTTTTTTCCTCTTGAATTTCTTCAATTCTGTCTTGTGCATCAATCGCTCTGTTCCAAATCTCTTCAAAGGCAACGGCAAAGTGTTCAACAAATGCGGATTCATTGCTGAATATTGCACTGGTATTTAATGATCCTCCTCGCATGTTCTCAATAGTAAGACCCATCTCTTTTTCCGATACGCCAAAGCTAATCGGCATAATAGTCTTAATGTGTCTTATCTGCATGCCGAGTCTCCTAAAGGCATCGATTACCTCCAAGAGCCTGCTATCTTGGTTATCCTCAATGTTTGTAACCCATCTGATGCCCCTGTGTTTGCCAATCCTGTATCGATCAAGCAATTCTCTGAATACGTCAAAAGAGTAATTGTAAGCATAGAGCAGTCCATCAGCTACAGAACAGACTGAATACTGATTTGAACGTTGAATCATTCCTATAGTCTCTTGAAGAATCTCCATCGGATCTTTTATGGTTCTTGTTTCATGAGTTATCACTCCCTCTTCAATTTCTCTCATCTTGTTTTCTGCTAGGATGGCGTTGCCCCACAAGGTATCAAAGACATAATTGTTCTGATCAATTACACTTTTAGCATTACTGTATATCAGCTCGGGCACTGGTCGTGCCTCTTTTAGGCTCGCAGTGGCAATATACTCTGTATCACTTACTCCAAAGTTGCCTTTGATTCCGTCGAGATGACGAACCTCTGCATATTGCATCAGATCTTTGCAGTAAGAAAGATTATCCTTTGTAATCTCTGTTATACATCTGACCTTAACGTTTCTACTCTTGAGATCCTTGTAATATTTCTTTATGTATTCTGTATGTATTGCAACAGAGGGGGCTGAGGAATCCGCATACACACTAACCACGCTTGCATTTGAGAAGAATGATACCACTGCACGGTTAGTCTCCTTCGTGCCTCGCAATATCTCAGTAGTCTCCGGCTTACGATGAGAGCCCAATTGCAGTCACCTTATAAAATTTTCCACATTTCAAAATATCCTAATAGATAGGATAAGATGACCTTGTGGGATAGAACGATAATAATATCATACTCTTGCAAGCAAAACATCTAGATTTTCAATATTGTATCATGCCTGATGAACATTGAGTCTTGGTGTTCAAAAAAGTCCTTGTGTTCCAGTAGAGACATTTTATATGGACAGACCAGCGATCCTTTGAAGGGTTTTGTATGCCACCACTGCTCTAGCGCAAGACATTGGTCGAAATGCTTGTTCTCATAAAGCCATCCTGCCGCACGTCCAACGATCCGAACACGCTTGTCTACTCTATCTCTAGTTTTTTCTTCGACTATATGCATAAGTTCGTCAAAAGGTTTTAAGCTATTGTCCATTGCAGAAGAGCAAAATGGCTTAAAATCCACCAGCAGAAGATTTCCAGCTCTTACGTTCTCTTCATAATTTGTAATTTTTTTCGATAAGTGCTCCATTGCAGTCTCTGCGTCCTTTTCAACATAGGTATAGATGCAAAGTTGATTCTGTGAAAGTCCTCCATTGATATATTGTGAAATGACATCATTGTAATTGGATCCCTGGCCATTATGATCATTTTTGTCGGAGTACAGAAGGACTATATGCTCCTGATCAGAGGGAGTACTCAAGCTGCTGTAGTCAGACAGGACTTCCTTTATCGATGCCAGTATCCTTTCTAGTTTTGAGGGCTTTGGGATTATAAAGGCAGATTCTTTCTTGATGGTCTGCGTCTTCGCTAGAGAATCTGGATATAGCAGTGGGGCCAATTCCTTTTCGAACTGGTTTCTCGTCACTTCATATGCAGTTGTAAATAGCAGCCTTGTTTCTGGATTCAATTCTTTGAGTCGCCTCGCAAGTTCAAATCCTGACATATCATGCATCTTTACGTCAGTCAAAAGTAGGTCATATGATGAGGGATTTGCCTTGAAATGCTCTAACGCGTCATAGGGGTTGGAGAAGGCTCCGACTGTATAGCCGCCTTTCTCTAGTGCCCTTTTAAAAATTAACATTACGTCTATATCATCTTCAACTAGCAATACCTTTGACATTCAGGGAAACCTGATCTCTGATACATTTTTGACGTTTTAAACATTAGGAAGTCATTCTTCTTATAAATTTGTAGTAAATCTAAGAATACTATATTCAACCTTCTCATTAGAGGCGGCTAGAGAATTATGTATACCTTTTAAGAGAACAGACAGTCCATAAGACGCTATAACATAGCTAGTCAGTGGGAAAACAAGTTTCGATTACAGCCCCCTTCCACCTCTTAAAATGTGGCAATATGTCCTTATTGCGAGCAGGTTTTCATATAGCAATAAGCTTGAGCTTTGCTTGGATCAAAGGATTAGGGAAGATGGATACTGCGGAATTTAAGTATCTCAAACGATGTATCGGCTAACAATAATCGGTCTTCTGTCCCGGCCATAAATCAAAAGTAAGTGGCTAGACAATCCAAACATGATATTTTCTGAGAAGCTGCGGATATCTTGCGGATCTGCTTGTTTGCTCCCCGTGAACCAGGACATTGAAATACAAAAAATGATTTGATAGGATATCCCATTATTCAATCAGAACATCCGCAATTAGTATCAATATCTTCGTCACATATTATTAGCAAACTAAAGTTATGCATTTGATCTATAGTCGTATTGACGAACATAAGGTAGAGATACGTCAACCGTGCTACTGAAGCCCCTTTTGAATTCCGCTAATTTTTCAGCTTTCTATCTCACTAAACCTGCAGGAATAGCAAGCCGGTTATCTCCTAGCCACATGGATATGGTGCCTTGCAATTCATGGGGCAATTTGTGAATGCCATATACTAACCAGCTGTTTGATTACCGCAAACGACAATGATGACGTCGTCTCATGCAACAAGCTATATCTACCCCTATGGCCTGAAAAGGAGAAGAAGCATGACTGACAGCGCTGGTCACTATATTTATCTCGACTACGCAGCATCGACGCCGGTTGCAGATGAAGTTATTGCAGAAATGCTACCATATCTCAGAGGATCGTACGGCAATCCTTCCTCCATACATAAGTTCGGCAGGGAGACAACAAGAGCCATAGATCTTGCTAGAAAAAGGGTTGCAGACATGATAAGGGCGTCGCCTCGTGAAATTATATTCACATCAGGCGGAACTGAGGCAAACAACCTTGCTCTGAAGGGTACTGCAGCATATATCAAGGCAAAAAGGCCTGAAAAGAACTTGATAATTACAAGCAGCATAGAGCATGATGCAGTGCTTGAGCCATGCAAAGATCTAGAAGGGAGGGGCTTTGAGGTTATGTACCTGCCGGCTACAAGTTGTGGACTTGTCCAACCCTCCGATCTAAAAACCATGCTATCAAATAATGTGGCACTTGTCAGCATTATGTATGCAAATAATGAGGTTGGCACAATTCAGCCAATCCAAGAGCTAGTAAATGTTGCGCATCAGGCTGGCGCGCTTTTCCATACTGATGCAATACAGGCAGTAGGAAAGATCCCCATAAACGTCAAGAACTTAGGAATAGACATGATGTCCCTTTCATCGCACAAGATATATGGACCCAAAGGAGTAGGCGCGCTTTACGTTAGGTCTAATCTAGAAATATCTCCGATAATCCATGGCGGAGGACAAGAGTGGTCTATGCGGTCAGGTACAGAAAATGTACCAGGTATAGTAGGTTTTGGTAAGGCCTGCGAGCTTGCCAATAAAAGGATGAGCCAATATCGAGAGCATGTGGCAGGCTTGCAGGGTTACATGATTGAACGCGTTTTAAAGGAAATACCATTGTCACGACTAAATGGGTTGCACACTGATAGAATCCCAAACAACATTCACTTTACGTTCTTAGGAGTGAACGGAGAGGATCTGATAATTAAGCTCGATGAAAGTGGTGTCGCTGCTTCTACAGGAGCTGCGTGCTCTGCTAAGAAGCAAAAACAGTCACATGTATTAAAGGCAATGGGTTTTTCCTATGAGGAAATTGCCGGCTCACTACGCCTCAGCCTTGGGATGCATAATACAAAGGATGAAGTAGATAAGACTGTAGATATTCTTTCTAATATCGTAAAAGAGCTTCGGGAGATCTCACCGTTTAAGAGCAAGTATATGTCTGAATCGAATTAAAGTACTCAGTGTAGTTAGTTATCTACATTGTACATCAATCCTTGTTTGGGAGTCTACAATATTCCAAATTGAAGCATTTAGTATGTGACTGGTAACGTGCTATATTTACATTAGATAGTAAAATCAAAAAAATTCAACATTAGTCAAAATGAACGTGTGATAAGATCCACGGATTGTGTTACATGTACTAGAGGTTAGGATATTATCTAAAACGACCATTCATTCACCAATGAGACACGAACTTCTATTTTTGATAGCCTACTTTCTTGAAGCTCGGATTCCTTTAAAGTCATTTTGTGTGATACCCTATGCGTCAGTTACAGATATAAGCTATTAATGTAATTTACTGCTCTTTACTACTACAAGTAAGCCATTAGTTCAAGAGCGTTCGAATTCTGACTAAAAGGAATAAGGAT
Organism: Thermoproteota archaeon; assembly: GCA_030861405.1. Classification (GTDB taxonomy): domain Archaea; phylum Thermoproteota; class Nitrososphaeria; order Nitrososphaerales; family Nitrososphaeraceae; genus Nitrososphaera. Next base: position 13,839 of record JALZFS010000120.1, read on the forward strand.
TGTTTAGATCTTTATTCTTTTCATAAAGGATCCATACTGAATAAGTTGAGATAGATTTAGATTTTCTACTTTTTGATTGCCTTATTCATAACTGATCTAATTAATTGCATGAGTTCATTGTGAGTTTCCGTGTCGTTCTTTCTCATGTAGTAGTATAATTCCTCCGTTGCCGCATGATAATCTATACCCAAATTCTGCGCTATATTTATAGCCATATTAGATAATAGCAGCTTTCTCATAACTATCTCTGTACCGTAGACTGAGGTGTCAGCTTGCAGCTCGTTTAAAGTATTTTTGAAGTTGGCCTCGATATAGCGATCCTTGGCTTGCCTTGTCTTTATTACAAAATTTATACCCATCATGCGAGACTTCATATGGATGTTCTCAATCATTGAGATAAATTCATCGTTCAATTGCGGATTATCTAAAAGTATTTCTGAAAGTAGATCTGCCGCGTCTTGCTCACTTACTTGCAACCCTTCTTGGACCTTGAATAACACATGACAAGCCGCGCAGCCATTTTGCTTCACTGCGGCATGATTCTTGCTCACGGAGGCTATTTCGCTCTTTATGATGTATTCAGCCTGTAGCCGTGACTTGTCGTTCAGATCTGTCAATCAAATATAGCATGTTTCTTGGGCTAAAAAATATGGTCATTTACCTTGAATTGAATAATTTATATCAGGTCACTAGAATGGCTGTTTATTTGCTTCCTGTGATGAATCTTAACCTTAATTATGAGCCAGTTAAAGAGATGCCTCAAGGGTCTCCATCCGAGATTGCGGAACCGCAGGGTTTCTGGGCAACAGAAATAACCAACATCATGTAGCACAACAGTGGATCATTGCCCTCGGCCGGCCTCAGTAAGTTATTCAGTAGGCTTCTAGATCTTCGCAAATTCTAAAGCGGCTACCCAATTCGAAGCCATCGCATAATTAGTAGTGCAATGTTAGAGCATTTTATATTTTAAATTTTCAGCAAACCAAAACATAACCTTTCAAGACCTAGTCTATTAATCCTTACTCTATTGGATTGACCCTTTTCTTAAATAATGCAACATCCATCTTGCCATCCTTGTCGGACGGTCAAAGTATGCTGTCCAGCTGTTCGTTCAATTTCTTTGAACCGCTTCTTATACATGGACTGAAATTCTGGTTGTCATCTGGCTCCATCTCTACGAATGATTGCCAACAACAGATCATCAGAGCGCACTAGCCTTCTGAAAGAATAATCTTATTTTTAGCGTTAGGCTACAGAAGCTTTGCGAGGAGATTTGAAATCTCTAAAAGATCTAATTGACACTTATACAACTTTAGAGAGCAGTGTAGCTTTAGAATGTGCTAGGCTTACAATTTATCATCATTGTGAGAGTAAAAGATTGGGATCTTTCTGGCCATAAAAGGTAAACTTTATCAGCAAAACTCAGTACTGGAGTAGATGTATGAACAGAAACGCTGAAGATCAAAAGCAAAATTATAATCATCATATTCTTTCAGAAATGAATGCTTATGAGCTAAAACAATTCATTACGCAAGAGACAGTTGGATTATTAATCTTTGGAGCATGTGAGAACCACGGAGATCATATGCCATTTGGTTCAGATTTTATCATGCCATTTGAACTTGCTAAGAGGGTTGCCGCAAGGTATTATAAAAAAATGATCATTTTTCCCCCTATTCCATATGGTGTGAGCTCCCATCATAAAGACTTCTTTATGACAGTCAGTTTCGAGCCAAATACACTTGTGAATGTGATATGTGATATCTTACAAAGCTTGGTGAATAATAACATAAGACGCATTCTAATAATAAACGGGCATGATGGCAATATCGCACCTATAGAATTAGCTTCAAGAATAGTTAAGGAAAAAAATCCCAATGTTGTAATCTCCTGTCTGGAGTCATGGTGGGCTCTTGTTGGATCAATAGATAGAGAACTGTTTGAGGTTTGGAATGGTTTGGGTCATGGGGGAGAAGCAGAAACATCAGCAATGCTTGCACTTAGGCCTGATCTTGTAAACTTGACTTTAGCACCAAAAGATGTGATACCAAAACTGCCAGATAACGTTAGAGTATATTGGAAGTTTAATGAATTAACTGATACTGGAGCTACAGGGGCTCCAAGGAAGGCGACTAGAGCAAAAGGAGATAAGATAATAGACATTCTTGAGAATATTCTACTTGCATTTATTCTGGACATGGAAAAGAATGAATGGAAATATGGCATTGACCGCAGCGCATAGAATAGAATTGATAACAACAGTATCTGATCCTTCGCTCGCATGCTTCTCGTCTAACAATAAGCCAGAAGAGAGCAAGGGATATTTTTCATGTCAAAGTAAAGGAAACGCGGTACAACTCAGAAGATGAATTCTCCGGAGATAATAGCCAAACTTATAACACTTAGAATAATATTTCTCCTGAAATCTTTTTATTATGATATTTGCAGCTGCACACCATATGTCTAGTACATCTCTTGCCTCGGTTCCTAATATAGGTGACAATGCTCCAGACTTTGAACTTCCCGACGCAGACCAGAAATGGCGCAAGCTGAGCGAATTTAAGAATAAGAAAACAGTAGTTGCGTTCTTTCCAGCAGCGGAATCACCAGTATGTACCGCAGAAATGTGTGCCTTTCGCGATCAACTTGACGAGCTTAGAGACTATGGCGCAAATATAGTGGGTATTTCTGTGGATAGTCCTTTTGCAAACAAAGCATTCACTCAGAACCATCACCTCAACTTTCCAGTCCTAAGCGATTACAAACGTGATACAATCAAAAGATATGGCATCGTAATGAGTAAACTTGGTACCATGGAAGATTATAACGCAGCAAAAAGGTCAGTATTTATTCTTGATGAAGACGGCAAGGTGATCTATAGATGGGTGTCAGATAATCCCACTATAGAGCCAAACTACAATGAGATCAAAGAAGCGCTAGAGAAGACTAAAACAAGTAGCAGCACTACAAGGTAGATAGTTATTCAATGATTGCCAGTACATCATTTCTTGCAACGCTGGCGCCCTGCTTCACCTTTATTTCTTTCAGGTTACCATCCTTATGAGCCTTCACTGCCACCTGCATTTTCATTGACTCAAGCACAACGATGACATCACCCTTCTTAACCTCGGTTCCAGCCTTTGCAGCAATGCTAACTACTCTACCAGGGATCTGACTCTTAAGGTTGAGGTCTCCCCCTCCAGCTCCGCCCATGGCCGATGCCTTCTCAAGCACTTCTGTCATCTTGCTATGCTTTTTTACTACCAATGACTGACCATCAATCATGATTTTCACTTCTGCACTACTGGAATGTAAGATCTTGGCATGATGAAAAGTGTTGTCAAGCAAAAATTCAAAGTCTTCAGTACCAGATTTCAATAAACGCAATGTATGCTGCTTGCCTGCTATTTTGACGAGCACAGAATTGTTATCAGTCGTGCGTAGAACTTCACCCTCTAACATCTCAGCAAGATCGTCAACTTTGAATTGCATATGGTACTCTCATTTTCCATTTCGACTTGGTCATAGAACTCGGGATGGCTCCAGCCTTCCTGACAAACTCTGATTGCAATAACACTGCTGCTACTGCTGCCTGTGCCCTTTCCTTGGCCGCTTCCTTTGCGTCTTCGTTCATCCTGTCAAATATCTTGAAGCGTTCAAGGTAATCAGTTGAGAGATCACCTTTGATAAAGTTTGGCTCATCCATTATCGTCTTATAAAGTGGGATCGTTGTATTAATGCCCTCTATCACAAACTCGTCAAGGGCATTTCTCATTCTAACTCTTGCCTCATTAAAGTTTCTGCCCCATGTCAAAAGCTTGGCTACAAGGGAATCATAGTATCCAGACACATTGCAGCCAGGATAGAGATAGGTGTCTACTCTGACGCCCGGCCCGTAAGGAATGTTGCAGTTTGGTACAATGCCAGTTGACGGTGCAAACTCGTAGAATGGATCTTCTGCATTAATCCTGCATTCAATTGCACAGCCATTCATTTTTAGGTCTTGCTGATTGAATGTGATTTCTTCACCCTGTGCTATTTCTATCTGCAGCTTGACAAGATCTAGGCCAGTCACTAGTTCAGTTACAGGATGCTCCACCTGCAAGCGTGAGTTGATCTCAATAAAGTAAAAGTTACCTTGAGGATCTCTCAGGAATTCTGCGGTCCCTGCGTTCAAATAATCTACAGCATTAGCTGCTCTTACTGCAATTTCACCAACGCGTTCTCGTATCTTTTGATCTACTACAGGAGAGGGCGACATTTCAATGAGCTTTTGATGACGTCTCTGAATGGAGCACTCTCGTTCAAACAGATGTCGGGCGTTCCCATGAGAATCGCGTACAAGCTGGAATTCAATGTGACGTATGCGCTCAAGGTATTTCTCGACAAAGAGGGCTGCCTTGCCAAAGGCAGCACGTGACTCTGCTGATGCCATTTCGAACTCTTGTCTTAGCTGGTTTTCATCTTTGGCAAATCTAATGCCTCTACCTCCGCCTCCAAACGCGGACTTGAGCAAAACTGGATAACCTGCCTCATCTGCAATATCTGCTGCCTTTTCGACATTTTCTACAATGCCATCACTTCCTGGCACGGTTGGAACCTTGGCCTTTTTCATAACAGCTTTGCATTTCATCTTGTCGCCAGTAATTTCCATAGCTTTACTGGTTGGCCCGATAAAGATTATTCCGTTCCTTTCACACATCTCTGAAAAGTTCTCATTCTCTGACAAGAAGCCGTAGCCAGGGTGAATAGCATCTGCTCCAGCAGACTTTGCAGTCTCAACAATCTTGGTCATATTAAGATAGCTTTGGGCTGGCACCGCTGGGCCAATATGATATGCCTCATCAGCCTGCTTTACATGGACCGCACGAACATCCTCGTCTGAGTAAATAGCTATTGATTTTATCCCAAGCTGTTTGCAGGCTCGAATGACCCTGAGGGCTATTTCGCCCCTATTTGCAATTAATATGCTAGTTATTCTTTTAGACATTTACTCTCACAGATTGATATTGCCATGCTTCTTCCAGGGTCTTGATTCTTTTTTATTAGCAAGGGCATTGAGTGCCTGTATTATCATAGGTCGCGTCTCCATTGGATCTATCACTACGTCAATAATGCCTTTTTCAGCAGCTATATACGGGTTTGCGAACTTATCACGATAATCTTTAGCAAGCTTTTTCTTTGTTTCAGCCGCATTTGGGGCCTTCTTTAGATCCCTCCTATGTATAATGGTAACAGCGGCCTCAGGGCCAAGGACTGCGATCTCAGCGTTTGGCCAAGCATAGTTAATGTCGGCGCGCAGGTTCTTGCTTCCCATGGCAATGTACGCACCTCCGTATGCTTTGCCTACAATACACGTTACTTTGGGCACAGTGGCTTCACAGTATGCAAACAACAGTTTGCTACCATGTCTGATTATGCCATTGTGTTCTTGATCTGTTCCTGGTAGGTATCCTGGGGTGTCAACAAGGGTCACTACAGGGATGTTAAAGGCATCGCAGAACCTGATGAATCGGGCAGCTTTGTTTGACGAGTTAATATCAAGTGCGCCAGCGAGGTACATTGGCTGGTTTGCGACTATTCCTACCGACCTGCCGCCCATCCTTGCAAAGCCAATAATGATGTTCTCAGCGAAAAGCTCATGCACTTCAAAAAAGTCGCCGTTATCGACTATTGACTTGATTATTTCCTTCATGTCGTACTGCTGATAAGGGTTCTCGGGAAGTATGTTAATCAGCTTGGAATCGACTCTATTTGGGTCATCATTTGTCTCAACTATTGATGGCTCTTCAGCATTGTTATGCGGTATGAAAGACAATAGCTTCTTTATCTTATCAAAGCAGTCATATTCGTTATTGGCAATAAAGTGGGCAACTCCTGATTTTGAAGCATGTGCACGTGCCCCACCCAACTCCTCAAAGGATACTTCTTGGCTGAGCACTTCTTTGACGACCTCAGGACCTGTGACAAACATCTGACCGACATTTTCAACCATCACCACAAAATCAGTCATTGCCGGTGAATATACTGCACCACCTGCACAGGGACCAATGCTTGCAGTGATTTGGGGTATTACACCAGAGGCCATGGTGTTACGAAAGAAAATTTCCCCATAACCATCAAGACTCATGACGCCTTCCTGAATGCGCGCACCACCTGAGTCGATTATGCCAATTATTGGGCAGCCAACCTTCATCGCGTGATCCATTGTCTTGGCTATTTTCTTGCTTGTCATTTCGCCTAGCGAGCCACCTAGAACAGTGAAGTCATAAGAAAATATGAACACCTGCCTGCCGTTTATAGTTCCGAAGCCGGTGACAGCTCCGTCGCCGTAGAATTTTGGCAGCGTGGGGTCGTCGCTTCTATGAGTGACGTATTTGTCTAGTTCTACAAATGAGCCTTCATCAAGCAACAAGGCGATTCTTTCCCGAGCAGTGAGCTTGCCTTTGGAATGCTGAGCCTCAATCCTCTCTTCGCCGCCTCCGCTCTCAGCAGACTTTTTCAATGCAGCTAGCCGCTTGATTTTCTCATCATGCATAGAGATGTGATGTAAGCGAGTAGGTCGTTATATAAATTCATTACATACCAATTATTACTCCCTAAGGCTTGATCGCCCGCCTTGAGCTCGGCGGAAGACGTTCATACCGAGATTATAATTTTCAAAGAGCGACTGGAGTGTTTCAAGTTCTGTGGAAAGTGCGGCAATTTCGTATTTGTTTTGCTCAGGGTTCTTTGTAAGCTCGCCAAGCTTTTCTTTCTTTTCCGCCAGGAGTTTGCCCACATTCTGCTCATATTCGCTTGACACAGGACTTGTCTTCACCCATTCAAATTTTAACCTTTAGTCTGGTTAGCCCATAGGATAACTAGGATAATACTTGACGCTGCTGCGAGATTGCCTTACACTCTTGTAATAATATTGGTACATTACTCTACACGACATTATGAGATAGCGACGGAATGGAAACATGATTCAGTGTAATAGGTTTGAACTTGGTATTCCAATACCATGCATAGAAAATAACTGTTACTGTTGTTTACTAGGGGGTATCTATATTCATACTATTAATCGGTTTAATCAAAAGTTCCGCATTAACCCAAAACTATTGTACATCCACCATAATAAGAAACCAATGCAAAAAATTTTCTTAATACGAACGGCGGTTACCTTTTCATCATCTTTATTCTTCCATAATTTTTGATTCTTATTTGCTATTTTTCATAGATCAGCCTTAGCAAACACTCATTTTGAATCGCAACGCGAGTATCTCCTTGACAGAGGACGAGGCAAAATATTGGTGGAACCATAATAGCCACAGATATTATGAATTTACATATCGACTTGGTCACCATATAAAAAAGTGATAGGCTAAAGAAGGATGATGTATAAAATAGCAGCAGAAAATATGAGCGAACGACAGGACAAAACTCCTGACCAAGTATCAGATGAAGACTATAAACTAGCTCCAACAAGTGCGGATGAAGAGGCATTGAACAAACAACGTGCTGCTACGGATAAAAAAGAACACAAAGCAACAGGTGAAAGTGAGTCCCCTACAGACACAAAAGTGAAAGAGGAGCTAAGGGAAGGAGTAGAATAAATTGAATAGCACATCTATAAAATAGATCCCATAATTATAATAGAAAACCCAATATGGATACAACAGACATCTCCATTGATTCCTTTAAAGAGTAGCCAGTAGCCAGAGATGTAGGAGTATAATCACACAGCAAGGGCTTATACGAGCTCTCTTATAGCGCATTGGTTCTTGCCTATTTTTTCACTTCCATTGCATTATAATTTGCCAAAATTGCGAACATATCTTCCAAATCACAACAATAACATCTTTTATTTACGCAATCAGCCAAGGTATGAGAATTGCATTGACCGCATCTGCAGGGATCTTCAATTGGCCGATTTGTAAACCCTTTGGTCATAGCGATTAAGGATCGTAATAAATATTTAACAGGAATGATCATTATATCACTAGAATTTTTTGATGCAGTACCAGGTAACTAAAATCCAATATTTGGTTTCAGTAATTAGATGTTCTAGAATTTAGATCATATCGTAAAATATACACACATTCCAATGGCGCCATCTAATACAGATAATGTGAGTGCAGCGATAAAAACTCGCACGCCTGAAATCCCTGTTAACATCAGATAGATAATTAGTCACTTAGTTTTGACATTCCAATGTGTTCTATACATTTGAAAAAGTCCCAATTTGTAGTTTAATTGTGTTTCAGTTCAACTTCCGAGAAGAAGATAATATCATAGATATACACGAAGGATTCTAACTTTCCTTTTAGGCAGAGCAGATGTATCGAGCATAATACAAAATATCCAGATAATATGATAATTTCCATATTTGACTAGTAAGGATCGGATCCTGACAATATAATAGAACATACGGAGCCCAAACCCATATGATTACTTTATTGCCAGGACCGCTACAGTGAGTTACTGCAACAACAAGAATACAACTGGTTTTAAAAATGTTACACGCCTAATGTAGAAATTACTAATAATATTAGTTCTAGTAAATAGACTCGCTAAAATGTCATAAAGGATATACTGAGTGCACTAAGCTTAGGAAAAAATAGTAAAAAAGAGATGGAAGGTTGTTGTACCCTAGTTAGACTGTCTTGCAGTATGCACCGAGTCTTGTCTCAGCAGAGACCCTCAGGAGTGCTGGTTCCACAGTTATCGTGTTCTCCAAAGACATTGTGGTTAACGTCGGGAGACAGACCATCTGCGTTGTTTATATCAGCATCATTGTGCCCGAGTATATTATTGTAGTCTACCATGTTGCCAGAGCTCTGCGCATCGAATTTCACACCATTGGCTCCATTATCATATATATTGTTCCCCGCTACCACGTTTCTATTGCTACCTTGGAAGAGAAGTCCGTTGTCGTGATTTTCAATTATTTGATTAAAGGCTACGATACCTTCGTTACTTGTTTCGAACACTGCTGCGACTCTGTTATCATCTATGCTGTTTCTGGCGATTTGGTTGCGGTTAGCACCAGACATATATAGGCCTGCATCGTTGTTTCTTATTGCCACATCTTCTACCAGTCCATTAGAACTACCTATGAATGCAATTCCTCTGCTAAAACCTACTATTTTCCCGAGACCTACAATACTTACATGATCTGCATTTGAAACCAGTATTCCGCTATTACCATCGAAATTAGTCATGCGATCGGCTGCATTTCTTCCTGCTTCGCTAGAGCTTATTGTATAGCCATTAAGATCTAAAGTCACACCGCTTGCCGCTATAACAAGTCCGTTGCCGGGACAATTAAGATCTCTTGTCAACGTTGTATCTTGTGTTATAACAGACCCACATGATACTACTCCATCGCTTGAATCCAGGTTTAGACCTCGAGCTGCGTCATTATTATCATTATTGTTGGCTCCATTGCGAGCATTATCATTTACTGTGAGCGAGTTGCTGTTGTCACGAGTACCGCTGCGATCATTTGTTGTTCCTTGCCTATTGTCGTTGCTAGATGTTCCTTGCTTAGTGGCACCATTATTGTCGTTATTGTCGTTGCTAGATGTTCCTTGCTTAGTGGCACCATTATTGTCGTTATTGTCGTTATTGTCGTTGCTAGATGTTCCTTGCTTAGTGGCACCCTTATTGTCGTCTGTCGTCATAGGGGTTGTTGCTGCCTGCACTGCCTGTACTAGAGTTGGAAATATTGTTGCACCTAACACTGCAAGCATACCTATCGCTACTGCAGTGTAGAACGCTATGGATTTGGGCTCCATTGAGAGGAAATCTTATAATAAAGTATTTATAGAATGGGTAATGCCATACCCTGACTTTTTGACAGTAATTTCGAATATATTTCTATGACAGATCTCGGGATTTTTCTCTTTATAATAGTTCATGAACATGGAACTATTTCACGTAGCATAGATGATCTTCCGGTATTTTAATATATCCAGACTAACGAGAGCATCATAAAATAAATTTGACAAACTATTCGAATCTTTAACGGTATAGCGGTTATCATTCTGCTAGGAATTGTCGTTTAGAAGTCGATAACAGATGGCCAATAATGTTAGTGTTTCAAAAAGTGCATCTAATCGCGACAGAGTTGATATCATCACCTCTATTCTGGATGCAGCAAATGGGGGAGCAACTAGAAGAAGGATATTGTTAGTGTCAGGGCTTTCTAGTAATCAATTTAAGAGATACCTTTCGCTTTTAATAGAGAATGATTATATCAGGATGGAAATTCAAGAGAAGAGCAAAGGCGCAGTAATTTTTAGGACTACAGATAAGGGGATAGCGCTCCTGCATATATATCAGCGTATCAGAGATCTGTTATTACCGGATACGGCAACCAACAATTGGTTCATTGACTATAGATCTAGCATTCCTATGTGGCACAATATGCAGAAGTGAGAAAAAATAATAACAAAGAATCAAGGATTTAGGCTGTAATGAATAGAAATGTTTGTTAAAAAGTGTAGCAACAGCTGTACTTCTAAACATCTAAATTATTTTTAGTAGTTACAAGATAAGTGACAGAGATCCTGAAGTAGAGAAAAGTGTTGAAAGTCATTGAAAAATGGGTAATTCTATGAACAATGAAACATATCAATTAATATATAGCGATGTCACAGGGCTTCCATCAAAACCAATCATTTAAGAAAACAAGAGCAGTGGCTTGGTATATATCTCATCCGCTGCTAGGTGAACGGCAGAATACCGCTTTATTATTGTTGTACCTTATACAGACCTATTATGATGCCAGACTTTTAAACATTATTTGATCTTGTCTTACCGTGAAGCCATCGCAATTCTTTCTTGCTCGTTCTTTTTCTTGATCGCATGACTTGCCATATCCTTATTGGCAGCCAAAATGATTTCCTTTGCAAGTGCCTCTTCTATGGTCTGCATGCTAGAATATGTTGATTCTCGTACACCTTCTGCTATAAAGCGAAGTGCAAGATCAATTCTGCGTAACGGAGCTACGTCAACCGATACATGGTAGACGACACCGCCATATACTATACGGGTTGTGTCCTCATTTGGCGAAGAGTTCTCGATTGCCCTTACCAAGAGTTCCACAGGATTCTTGCCAGTTTCTATGTAGATAATTTCAAACGCGGTCTTGATTATATTGAGCATTTTTGCCTTCTTTCCGCCCATCCTGCCCGTATTCTTCGCATATTTCTTTCCAAAATGCATTAGCTTGTTTGCTAGACGCTCTACGATATTAACCTCTGCTTTCTTCAAACGCTGATGCTCGTGTCTACCAAACGTGACGGGGATGACCGCAGGCTTAAGGTTAATTACCGATTTAAGGCCAGGGTCATTAATTTCGATATTGCTCATGCTCCACTTGTGAAATAGCTGGATGTTTATTTGCTCTTTTCCACTCATCTTCTCGGCTTCTCCTTTCTCCCATACACAAGCTCATTCAATGAAACGCCATTGACTTTAAATACTTGCCACCGGACTCCGGGGATGTCGCCCATTGCGCCACCCATTGAACCTCCAATACCACCAATAATCACCTCATCGTGTTCATCAACAAAGTTGAGAGCGCCGTCCCTTGGTAGGAAGGCAGTAACAGACTTGCCGTTCTTTATAAGCTGAACTCTAACGCATTTACGTACAGCAGAGTTCGGCTGCTTCGACTCAATTCCAACCTTTTCTAACACTATACCTCTTGCCTGTGGTGCACCCTCTAAGGGGTTTGCCTTTTTGTCCAGCATAAGCATTCTTCTCTTATAATATTTGTCTGCCCATCGAGCACGGCTCTTCTTTGCGTTAAGAACTCTGCCGGCGAACAGACCCAATGGAGATTTAGCCATTCATATCCACCCTATTATTACCACTATTACCTTGCTCAGGGCCAACTATTAATACATTCGATATTTGGAAGTATCGCTTCGCAAGAAGCCTTGCTTTTTCTGCATTCCTACCTTCCCTTCCCACGACGGCTCCTTTTTTCCTGGGGTCAACAGTCACAACCACCTGCTTTGTACCATCGCCTCTTTCAGATATCCGCACATCATTTATCATTTCAGCGTTAAGCATATTTCGGATAAACTCCGCAGGGTCACCAGAAAATTCAACAAGTTCTATCTTTTTTGGAACCATGTTTTGTAACTGCTTGATTGTAGAACCACCCTTGCCAATCGCGAGCCCCATCTGACCCTTATTTACAACGAAAATCACTCTGTCCATTTTATCATCGACAATGCAATCTCTTGCTGTCGCGCTTGTGATACTCTGAAAGAGAGACATCAGGCGCAGTTCATCAGAAGTCAGCTTGATTTCGGTCATTTTACAGCGGTCTCTACGATAATAATAGCTAGCTTAAAGCAGCACAGAGAAGAGGATGACGATAATAACAAATCATGAACACAAGTCATATCTTCAAGTACCTTTGTATTATTTGCCCCTCTTTTCGGCCAGTAATGTGCTTATTTCATCTGCGGTTCCACTCTTGATGGCTATTGCAGTAATTCTGAAAGGCCTATTGCAGAGTTTACCCAGCTGCATAGAAGTGCCTGGATACTCATAGAGCGCCACATTGGCAGACTCGGTTTGCTCTTTTAGCTTTTCCATGTCTTCAGGGGCGATGGACCTACTAACAATTATCAGCTTAGAGCCTTTGATTGACTGCAATGCTTCCTTGACGCCGCTTTTGTACTTATTGGCGCCTACTGCGTCCTTAATCAGTTTTTCCAGTGTTTTCATTGTCCTTCACCTTCATGTAAAGATCTACCATACCAGTGCCGACAGGTACAGTAGCACCTACTATAACGTTTTCTGTCACTCCTTTCAACGTTTCAACCTGTCCTTCAAGCGATGCTTTGGCAATTGTCGGTACTGTTATTTCAAAGGCCGCCCTTGCAAGGACTGATGTCTTAGTTCCTGCAATGCCGTGTCTACCTATCTGTTGAAGGTATCCTTTTGAGGTCATGAGGTCAGCTACAAGCATGATATGTCGTGTATCTACCTCAAGCCCTTGTTCTTCAAGGGTGTTTGTGATCTCTTTGACAAGTGCGGTCCGTGCCGCTTCGATACCGAGTATCTGCCAGATCTCATAGACGTTGTTTGTAGTAGTTCTTGTAGTATCCACTCCATCTACTGCCATCACTTTTGCAAGGTTAGAGCCGGCGGTCTGAATTACCCATTCTTCATCCTGCTTGACTATTGTTACTCGCTCAATGTCTGCCACGCCTTTTACACGCATGTTCAGCAACTTGCTCTTGAGCGTGAGCAGCGTCTGTGCATCTGGCTCATCGGGAATTGTTATTTTGATAAAGAGCTTACTTTCGTTTGGCTTGATGCTATACTTCTTCTTTGAGGCCTCAAGTACTTGCTGCACATCAGCAAAAGTGCAGCCTCGTTCTGCAAGCTTTGCCTCCGACAGATGGAATGTTAGCACGCCGCTATAGTCAGTTTCCGTCCTACCAACAAGATCACTTACCTGAGTAAACAGTATTTCTCTCGCCACTTCAAGGGCCTTTTCCCTTGACACTTTATGACTCTCATCAAGATAAATGTCCATAGTAGGCGTCACGGGCTTCTTTCTTGCATCTACAAGTTCAATCAGCCTTGGAAGGCCAAGTGTCACATTTCTCTCTTTTACGCCAGCAAAGTGAAACGTTCTAAGGGTCATTTGAGTTCCAGGCTCACCAATTGATTGTGCGGTAACTACACCGACTGCCTCACCCGGCTCTGCAAGCGCTCTATCAATGAGGTCTAGTACCTTTTTCATTACTTTTTCAACTCCATCTTTGCTGAGTCTGTTCTCAAAAAGTGCCTTTTCCAGATTGGCCTTCATTCTAGGATTTAGGCTTTTGGCATACCTTGCAATTATATCCTTGATGATGTCCTCTGTAGCCCTGCGCCCTTCGTCTATAATGGATTCAGCTTCTATGAGCCTTGAAATGTTGACTGCCTCACCATGATCGCTTTTGGCAGGGTCAATGCCGTCTTCACCGTATAGATACTGCACTATGTTGCCATGAGGGTCGCGTACTGTCTGGTCGTATTCAATCTTTAAATGCTCAAGCGCATTGATCAATCTCCTCTGCATGTAGCCAGACTGTTGTGTTCTGACAGCCGTGTCTACAAGGCCTTCTCTTCCGCCCATTGCATGGAAGAAAAATTCAAGCGGAGATAAGCCATCGCGATAGTTCGACTTAACAAAGCCCTTTGCGTCTGGGCTGGTTTCATTTGGTTCAAAATGTGAAAGCGCTCTATTATGGTAACCCTTCTGGATTCTCTTGCCTCTGATTGATTGTTGTCCTAGTGCTGCGGTCATTTGTCCAATGTTAAGTGTCGATCCTCTTGCACCAGTAGATGCCATGATTACACCAGAGTTTTCATCAGGGAACGCCCTGTCGGCCGTCCTGCCAGCGCGATCCCGGGCACGAGACAATTCATTGACGACATACAATTCTAGCGCTTCTTCTGCAGACAGACCCCTTGTCAGTGGAAGTGTTCCTTCATTGTATTGTTGTATTAACTCATGTACCTTCTCATAGGTCTTTTGGATGATGTCGTTGATCCCCTGTCGGGTCTCGTCGGGTAGCCATAGATCAGAGTATCCATAAGTGAATCCTCTGTGAGTGATGTATGTCTTGAGCATGGTAAGTATCGAGTCAAGGAACTTTCTTGCAGCGTCAGTGCCATAGTCCTTTGCGATCCGGTGTAGCACACTATCGGGCTCTTCAGCACCAATAGATGCTTTGTCAATAACCCCGCTAATAAGCTCGCCGTTCTTTATGACTACATCTTTACCTTCTCCTTTTGCAGCCTTATTCCACTTTGAGGTAATGATAAAGTTAAAGTCCTTCGGCAAGAAGAGTGAGAACAGCTGTCTGCCTGAATATAGCTTTTGCGCATCCTTTGTGGTTATTAGCGGCTCTGGCAGAGGCCCATGATAGCCACCTAGCAGGGCTAGATTCGCGAATTCATCCTTTGTTAGAGTTGAATTCTCGCGTGTAAGGATGAATGCGCCAGTAATAAAGTCTCGGATACCTCCGATTATAGGACCCCCATACCTAGGGGAGATCAATTGATCTTGCACCTTCATAAGGAGTGTTGCTTCAGCCCTTGCCTCTTCACTCTGCGGTACATGAAGGTTCATTTCATCTCCGTCAAAGTCAGCGTTATATGGCGGGCAGACTGCAGGATGCAGCCTGAATGTGCGGTATGGCAGCACCCTTACACTATGGGCCATAATCGACATCCGATGAAGTGAAGGCTGTCTATTAAAAATGACAATATCTCCGTCGCCTAGATGGCGCTCAACGATGTAGCCAGGTGCAAGTGAATCGGCTATCGCTTTTCTGTCGATAACATAATCAAGTCTAATTTTGACTCCATCAGGCCTAATGATATAGTTTGCTCCGGGGTAGGTGTTAGGACCATTCATCACTAGTTCTTTAAGTCGATCTAGGTTCCACTGTGAAACTGTTTCAGGTATGGTGAGCTTTTTTGCAACATCTGTAGGTACGCCAACATCAGATATTGCAAGATTAGGGTCTGGTGAAATTACAGTTCTGCTAGAGAAGTCTACACGTTTGCCTGAAAGTGAGCCTCTGAATCTTCCCTCCTTACCCTTCAATCGCTGCGTCAGAGTCTTAAGTGGCCTGCCAGACCTATGGTGTGCCTGAGGGATGCCAGATACCTCATTATCAAAGTATGTTGTGACATGGTATTGTAGAAGATCAACTAAGTCCTGCACAATAAGTGGAGGAGTTCCTGCTTCTTTGCTTTCCTTGAGGCGTTGATTGACCCGGATAATATCGACAAGCTTATGGGTCAAGTCATCTTCTGATCTAATGCCGGTTTCTAGAATAATAGAAGGCCTGACAGTTACCGGCGGGACCGCTAGCACTTGCAGGACAAACCACTCAGGCCTTGCAGTCTTTGGGTCATATCCAAGCAGGGTCAGGTCGTCGTTAGGGATATGGCTCAGCCTTTCGCGGATGGTGATTGGAAGCAGCCTATTTTCACCGGCATCTGTCCTCTCTACAAAAATGGTTGGCTTTGTGAATATTAAATCATATTGATCTCTGCCACAGTGTGGACAGACTCTGACCTTCTTGGCTCGCTCAATTATATCATCTTTAATGTTTTCAAGAGTGATTACAGCATATGCAGCCTTTGTGTCGCGGATTGATTTGTAGTGGGCAAGTTCTTCGATGTCAAGTTTGATCCTGTTGCATGATCGGCAGGTTATCAAGAGCAACTTATGAACATCATCTACAAAGGCAATATGGAGTACTGGCTCAGCTAGCTCAATATGCCCGAAGTGCCCAGGGCATTTTGCAGAGGTATTTCCGCAGGTAGCACATTTTTGACCAGGCTCTAATGTGCCGAGCCTATTGTCCATCAAGCCACCTTGTACTGGCATCCCATCCTCGTCGTATGTTTCAGGTGCAGTAATCTCCGCTACTGAGAACTTGCGTACTTCAGTTGGAGACCATACACTAAATTTTATTCCACCCAAGGTTTTTGCAGATTCTTCCATCATTTTTCTCTACCTTCCACTATACCTTCTCCTTCACAAGGAGCCTAGGTGCAACATTGAGACTCATCATTTCCTGCAATAACAGCTTGAAGGCATAGGCAATAACTACAGAAGATATCTTGGCTTTTTCTCCACAAACACGACAGATGTATCGGCGTTGCTTGACATCATAGTAGGCGAGCAACCCACAACGCTCACAGACATTCACTTCAGCCTTGTCCGACTCTTCAAGTAATCTGTCCTTAAGCATCATTGATGCACCGTACGCAATAAGGCAATCTCGCTCCATTTCTCCAAATCTTAAACCTCCACCACGTGCCCTACCCTCAGTCGGCTGCTTTGTAAGCATCTGGACTTGACCCCTAGCCCGACTATGAATCTTATCAGCAACCATGTGGTGTAATTTTTGGTAATAAACCACACCGATATACACGTCTGCGGGAAACCTTCGCCCGGTCCTGCCGTCATACATCACTTCTTTGCCAGTGTAGCTAAAACCGTATTGCTCCATTGCACCCTTGATATCGTCTAGCTTTTCTCCAAGGAATGCTGAACCGTCGACTATTTTGCCACGGAGCGAAGCAGCTTTGCCCCCAAGCGACTCCATGAACTGGCCGACAGTCATCCTTGACGGAAATGCATGTGGATTAATCATAATATCAGGCACAATGCCATCTTCCGTATATGGCAGATCTTCTTGGTTCACAAGCATGCCAACGACGCCTTTTTGCCCATGGCGCGAGGCAAACTTGTCACCAATTTCAGGGATGCGCATGTCGCGCACTCTAATCTTATACATTTTACCCCCCTCAACTGATTGTGTCACAATAACTGTGTCAACCACGCCATTTTCTGACGGCCTGACGCCAACAGATGTATCTCGCCTGTATGGACCTTTGACCTCAAATTCCTTGTATTCTTCCATAAAGCGGGGTGGGGATGTTCTACCAATTAAGATGTCTCCGCCATTCACTACCGCCTCGTGCATTATCGCGCCGTCTTGTTCAAGTAGGCGATAAGCCTTTTCACCTCTATAGCCTCGGATATTGGCATCTGGCTGAGGTACCTCAAAATTATCTTTCATTCCCCCAGGGTACTGCTTGGCTTCCGCTTCATAAATTCTGTAAAAAAAGGTCCTGCCAAGTCCTCTGTCAACTGACGCCTTGTTGAATACAACTGCGTCTTCAATATTGTAGCCTTCAAACGGGAGTACAGCGATGACACAATTTTGTCCTGTGGGGCGATCCTCAAGACCAAGTAGGTTAATCGCCTTTGTACTTACGACGGGTGTTTGCGGGTAAAGCATAAAGTGTTGCCGGACATATGTACTTGCATTCATCAATGGTGTCGAAAAACCAAGGCTCTGTTTTGCCATTGCACTTTCATATGTATTCCTTGGTGATTGGTTGTGCTCAGGATAGGGAATGATTGAAGCGCCTACGCCCAAAATTGCAGATGGAAATATCTCTAGATGAGTGTGCATGGATTCTATTTTCTTCGGATCAATTGCAACATAGCAGTTCTCCTCTTCATTTGCGTCTACCAGCTCAATTATACCCATATAAAGAAGGTCATTCCAAGAAAGGAACTTTTTTGATATCTTTTCAATTACCTCATGTGTTACGAGTGGTTTATTGTCTTTAACGACCACAAGTGACCTTAGCACCCTGCCAGCATTACAACTGACGTAAAGGCGCTTTGTGGCATTAGGATTTTGAGAAGTGTAAAGATAGATGCCAACATGTGGATGAATCTTGCCCGATCTTCTCATAGATCTAAGCGTGTCGGCAAGATGTTCCCCCTTGTCTACGTAGCCAATGAGCCGGCCATCCACAAAGACCCTTGTGCCTGATCTCCTAAGACTCTCTTCAACGTCATCTACGCTTTGTATTCCAAGCTCATACAACTTCTCAGTGATCTCGGCGCTCTGGATGTTGACCGAAATTATAGCTGACAGCGCGAGATTCTTGACAAGGCCGCAATTAGAGCCTTCAGGAGTCTCTGCAGGGCAGATTCTGCCAAAGTGTGTTGCATGCAGATCTCTTGCCTCAAAATTAGGCTGGCTTCGGCTAAGAGGTGATTGGATCCTCCTCAGGTGCGAAATAGTAGACATATAATTTGTCCTATCGAGCAATTGCGTGACGCCTACTCTACCTCTACCCCAATTACCAGTTGCAATGGCATTGTTTAGCTTGTCCGATACGATCCCGGGCCGGACGGCTGCCGCCACAGCATTTATGCCGCGCTTTTGGCCTGAGCGCTCTAGTTGATATTTCATATCACGTATTAAGTTACGAAATGCAGTTCGGAACAAGTCGGCAAGCATTTGGCCAGCAAACTTGATTACCTTATTGCCATAGTGGTCTTTATCATCAGAATCTATCCAGCCAAGCTTGAGCTCAATAAGCCTACAGGCGGCTTCGCCTAAGAAAAGCGCCTTTTCATGTCTATTGTCCGGATTTTTGCCAATATGTGGCAAAAGACCCCAATCAAGCAATGTTTCAGCTCGCTTGATTTGGAATTCTTCAAGCATGCCAGGTGCAATCCTCTTGCTGATGTATACTATGGCATCTCTACTGGTGTTGACATCGCCTGCCTTTTCAAATGAAGGTTCAAGCTCATCTTGGATGATTTCATTGAGCGAAACAGAGTCGGCAATGTCCCTGTCAGATTCAAGACCAAGAGCTCTTATCAACGTGATAAGGGGAATGTCTACTGGCGAGCCAGGGATTTTAGTCACAATTGACCCGTCTGGACGCATTATCAGTTCCAATTTTGCTCTGTAGCCTACAATTGAGGAATAGACTTTGGCTTTGTACAGCAGAGTACCTGTCGATTCTTCAACATCAACAATTATTTTATTATATGAAAGATCTTCAAGTCCTACAATGACACGCTCTGAACCGTTAATGACGAAGTAGCCACCAGGGTCCTTGGCGTCTTCTCCGAACTCGACAAGCTTAGACTCAGGCAGATTGTGCAAGATGCAAATGTTGGACTTGACCATTACAGGCATGTCGCCAATGTGGATAAAGCGTGACTCCAGAATCTTGCCGTCTTCTACTACGCTGCATTCTAACATCACCGGCGAAGCATAGGTCAAGTTGCGAAGCCTTGCTTCCATAGGTGCAACATGGGTTATTGACCCATCAAGCTCCATTATTCGTGGCTGCTGAAGCTTAATCTTCCCCAGTTTGATCTTATAGGGATATTCTGCAGTTTCTATTTCAATTTCCCCCACTTCGTCAATAATGCTCTGGAGACCTCGCTCCATGAATTCGTTATAAGAGTTCAGGTGCTGCCTTGCAACGCCTTCCCTTCGTAAAATGTCATTGATAATTGGCCACAGTTCAATAGAATTCTCTATCATTGTATACTCAACCTTCTACGACGTAACGGTAATATACACTTTCACCTGCGGTCGGACTTTTTCTTGTTATTTTGATGACGTCGCCAGGCCTAACATCCAAGTCTTCGAGTGCCTTGTCGCTTATCATAACGTATGGAAGTTGGCTTGGTTTGGCATTATACTTTTTCAGAATCTCTTCTGCCTCATCCTTGGGTAGGATTTCATGCTTTGGTTGATAAGCGTGGTTCGTTATCTTTACTACCTTTTTTTCAGACAATAGTATGCACCTCCAAATAGAAAAATAACTTTTGTGTAAAAGAAAACACCAAAGCTAGATTTGATCGTAAGTGAGCATATATAAGTATTCGCAATTAACCATATGCGAATTTAATTCCTCGCAAAAAATTGTATGAATTTATTTACTGACGTTGTTGGAAAGTAAGCCGCGACATTAGACTTTCTGTACAAAAAAGATAAATAGTGACGCAATTATAGCGTGTTAGGTGTGTACGAAGGGTAATGGACTATAAGACATATGTACTTATGACAATATTATTAGCATCAGTTGCATTCGTTTCACTGAATGAGATTACCTATGCCCAGACAGCAGGTGGCGGCGGTAATGCAACAGGGGGACAATGGAAAACATTCAACCTTAAGGTCGGCAGCCAAACACGTCCTGTACAGTACACGATAACGAATGGTACTGTGAATAATATGACAATCAGTGGACAGAATTCAACGCTTGGAATATCATTCAAATCAACGGATAACGGAATGCTAACTGTTAGACTGCCAAGAGACCTAATTGACTCCAAGACACCGCAAGGATCAGATACTGGTTTCAATGCATTCATTGATAATGCAGAATTAGTAGAACCAAATGAAAACGCCACAACATCAAACATAAGGACGATATCAATCGGCTTCCCAGCGGGTTCTCAGGCAATTGATATTATAGGCACTGTCGCAGTTCCAGAATTCAGTACAATAGCTGTAATTGTTCTGGCTATTGCAATT
Source organism: Thermoproteota archaeon (assembly GCA_030861405.1). Lineage (GTDB taxonomy): Archaea > Thermoproteota > Nitrososphaeria > Nitrososphaerales > Nitrososphaeraceae > Nitrososphaera. The sequence continues at coordinate 34,736 of JALZFS010000120.1, forward strand.
GTTGGAATCATCATAACAACAACTGCAAGGCACAGCAGGTTCAATTCCACGCCAAGGCTATAAGAGCCTTTTTTACTTCTTTTTATTACTCAGAAAAACCTTACCGAAAGGTGTTGTTACAAGATGGGCCTTCGGAGGGATTTGAACCCTCCTCAAGCGGTCTCTGCCGAAGGTCACGAGCCGGCCACAGCCGCCTATACTAACCAGGCTATACTACGAAGGCCAGCCAGCAAATTTTCAACAACTACAATATATAATCTTTCGACCATCATCTATCTGGAAGTATACCTAACTTAACAGTCTCAATGCCTATGTCTTCAAGACGGGCTGCAAGACCATTAAGGCCTATAGAGTCTCCTGCCAGGTGCCCCATTACTACAAGGTTACCCTCGAGATCTTCTTCCTTCATTTTTACCAGTTCGGCATACTCTATATGTAAATAGATGACAGTAGAAACGCCATGCTGAAAATACGCCTTAGCAATGTGAAAGCCACCGTTGGTGCCTGCAGCTACTACTAAAGCCCAGTGCCCTGCTTTGTTCTTTCTATTGCCAAATCTTACCTCTACCTTAGTGGCGGCGTGCAGAAATTCCGGGATCTTGCTAATAGATTTTACAATATCTGACACATATTCGGTCTTGCCGCTCTTTATGGAATGCAATATGACTTGCCGCATATATTCATCACATGGCTGATGAATATTGACAAGGGGCATCCCAAGCGCCTTGGCAGCGCCGGTAACATCACTGTAAATATCAGCATGATTGCGCGTCTTGACCCGTTCCTTAAGCCTATCAACTGCCTGCAGGGCGACCTTTTTTGGAATGCCATGTTCTATTAGATAGTCAAGATGTCTATCAAACACTCTGTAAAAGTTGATTGAGGCAACACCAATAGGATGGTGAGCAATGACTGCATCACAACCAAGCTGCTTTGCAAGCATCAACTCCGCAGTCCCAATATCTATCCCGATGAGCACCCTTCCTATGTTGTTACCTTTTACATGCACGCCACTATCTGCAGGAATTTTCTTCCATCCGGCAAGCTCGAGCCCAACTTTCATTATTCTGTCAGTATCTACGGTCATGGCTAGCAACCCACACAGTGTAAAATTTAAATTTGATCCGTGAATCTTTACTAAATCGATCATGAGCTGCTCAGACGAGCACGTTTCGCATTCTATTCACAATCTGATCCAGATTACACCCCAGTTAAAAGCAAAGTTACAGAAGGCTAAGTATGGCATCTACAATCACTCTGCAGTCGAGCTCTGTCATTGGACAAAAAAGTCATTTGCTGATGAGGGTAACTGTTATAAACACAAATTCTATGGCATCTCTACTCACCAGTGCATGGAAATGACCCCCACTGCCATGAACTGCGAAAACAGGTGCATCTACTGCTGGCGCCCAACAGAGTTTTACGATACATTGCAGATGCCCGAGGAGCTAGTCGATGAACCAGATGTTATCGTCGAGCAACTGATGGCTGAACGCAAGAAGCTGATAAACGGCTTTTATGGTAATGCCAAGAACAATAAAAAAAAGCTTGATGAATCTTTGTTGCCAGCTCATTATGCGATTTCGTTGTCAGGGGAGCCCACAATGTATCCCAAGCTGCCGCAGTTGATAAAATACTTGAAGTCACTTAAGGCAACCAAATCGATTTTTCTAGTGACAAATGGGCAAGAGCCGGATATGCTAAGAAGGCTGGCTGCAGAAGATGCATTACCTACACAGATTTACCTATCGACTAATGCATCAAACAAAAAAATATTCTATCGGATAAACCGTCCCCGCCATCATGACGCGTGGCAGCGATGGTGGGAAAGTCTGCGTTTACTTGCCACACTCAACACCAGAACTGTTCTTCGCATGACCTTGATAAAAGGATACAACGACACCCTCGGCTTTATTGGTGAATTTGCAGATATGATGGAGCAGGGGAAACCTCACTTTATTGAGCTGAAATCATATATGCATATTGGCATGTCGACCCAGCGACTAGAACAAAGTCATATGATGGAAATGTGTGAAGTGAGACGCTTTGCAGCAAAGTTGTGCGCTAAAATGCCTTCATTTAGAATAATGGATGAAAGCGAGATTTCAAGAATAGTGGTATTGCAGAATGAAGTACGCCACGTGGATAGATGGATCAAAGAATACATGATTTGATCAGAGTTTTATGTACCATCGGGCAAATTTCTCAAGTGCTCTTTTGCGATGCGAATAATCGTTCTTCCTTTTCTTTAGCTGTGCGAATGTCAGGTCAGCGCCTGCAGGCACGAATATAGGATCGTAGCCCCAGCCTCCATCTGTTATTGTGCAAGATATCTTCCCATCAACTCTTCCCTCAGATATTGATAGTGTCCTTCCATCATAGAATGCAAACAGTGATCTGAAGTAGGCTGACCGCTTTGCTGACCCAGCAAGCAATTTTATTATACCACTATTTCCGATCGTCTTGAATACAAATGATGAATACTGACCGGGAAAACCGCCAAGGCTGTCGATAAATAGACCGTCGTCTTCAACGACAATTGGTCTACCCACTTTTGCAAATGCTGTTTTTGCTTTCTCTGTTGCTATTTCTTCCAGAGAGTCTGATTGGATTTCAACAAGATGGATCTGTAAAAACTCGACAGAAATCTTCCAGGTCGATAGTATTAATTGGACTTCGAGAAACTTATTTTGGTTCGTGCTTGCAAAGACTATGGTTTCCATAATCCATCCAAGTCAAGTCAATCGCGCATATCTCCCGCGCTGCTCTATAGCCCTAACATTTTCTAGAATTTTATAAGTCTTTTTCTCGCCTGCAATACTTGCATAACCTTCTACGAAGAAGGGAAAAGCATTTCTGACTGCGATATGTGCACTGCTAAAGACCTCCTTTATCAGTCTGATATCAGTTGCCATATCTTCAGTCCGCTCTGAGTAATATGAAAGACCAAAGTCTAAAAGGACAAGTCTTCTTTTGCTCATGATAAAATTCGAAGTAGTCAGGTCACCATGGATAATATTGCTTGCGTGCAAAAGTCCGGCACAGCGTCCTACCTTGTAGCAGATATCAGATGTTAGCATGTCGCGTATATTTTGACCTTCAATAAACTCCATTATTATTTCGCTCCTAACAGGATCGACGAAATATACAAATGGCGTCATGACACCTGCAGACTTGGCAGCTGACATAAAGCTTGCTTCATGTATCGTTCTGTGCCTTCTGATTGCAGAGTCTAGGTCTTGATGGCGATAGGATTTGGAGCAGCGCACTTTGGAAATAGCCTTCTTGCTGTCCCACTCTACAATGTATATGTCGGCTTCCGCTCCCTTTTTGATCAGCATAGGCTGCAATAGTAATATAGGCTGTACATTGAAGATAAAAATGTGGTGAGTTTTGAGCCGGACCCGGGCGAAAAAATAATCCTTGGCGAGGACTGTGCCGAGGATAGACTTAGAAGCGGCGTACTAGTGCTGACTGACCAGAGATTGGTGTTTCAAAAAACGCAGGGCAGGATAGCAACTCTTTCAAAAAAAGAGACTGAAATTGTACTGAATGTACCCCTAGATAGGATAGCTTCAGTCAGATCTGAAGGATTTCTTGTAAAAAAGCTAGTGGTTGATATATCAGGTGACCGTACCTACAAGTTTGGCGTGTTTAACAATGGCAAATGGGAGCGCCAGATAAAGCAGCTTACTAATGGCGCCAGCTGATATCTACGGTATCAAGCCGCCATGACTGACGCACAGTCGATTTTTCTACTGGAACTTTTATTTTTGTAGCCTGATATTCCTGCAAGGCAGTCCATGCGATCTGAGCACCATTATCACCTGCGAACGTGATTGGACAAACAAACAATTTGGCATTTTGCCGATCACATGCAATTTCCAGCATTTGAGCAAGCCGTTTATTTGCTGCTACTCCTCCTACAAGCATCATTTCATTTTTACCAGTAAACGAAAGGGCACGCTCGATAGCTTCTGCCAATATTGCAAATGCAGTTTCCTGTAATGAATAGCATGCGTCTGTAAGCTTGGCCTTCTCTGAAGCAAGCTTGACTGCAGCAGTCAGCAAGCCGGAGAATGAGACGTCGTTTCCCTTAATTATGTAAGGCAGCTGCATATATCTTCCATCCGATTGGCTTGCCAACTCCTCGATTCTGTTCCCGCATGGTGATGCAAAACCAATAGCACGGCCGAATTGGTCCAGCAATTGCCCAATGGTAATGTCAAGTGTCTCACCAAAGACGCGCCAGCGCCCATGTGAAAATGCAAGTATCATTGTGTGACCACCAGACACAAGCAGCACGAGCGGGTCAGAAGCACCAGTAAGCATCGCGCCAAGCTCGATATGACCAAGTGCATGATTGACAGGGACGAGGGGCTTTTTGTAGAACCCCGCAATTGTCCTTGCCACCACTGCACCAACGCGCAGGCATGGTCCAAGACCTGGTCCAGCTGAATATCCTATAACGTCAATATCCTTCATTAAAATAGTGGCGGATTTCAGCGCGTTCTTTAAGATATCAGGAGATACTTCCATATGCTGTCGAGATGCTTCGCGAGGGTGAATGCCGCTTCCCTCTAATGCCTTATAGACACCACGTACATCAGAGAGTATCTCGCCCCTTGAATCAACTACAGAGCAGCCAAATGTATGTGCAGTGCTTTCAATTCCAAGACACAACATTGCGATCATCCTTATCCTCTGCTTGTCGTGGAGACTATCTTAATCACATCACCAGCTTTCAGGCAATGGTTGGCTCCAATTCTCTGTTTTGTCCTCGCATCAACTGCGTACAAAAAGCCCTTTGCCAACTCAGCATGTACAGTTTCTGCAAGATCCTTTGCGGTCGATCCCTCTGGCAGCAGCCTGACGTCGGGCAAGACATTTCCTTTCTTATCAGTAAATTTTAACTCATCTTCAACAGGATAGACTGGGACCATACGAAGAATCTTAAAGCAAGCAATGTTGATAGCTTCCTGGACGCCCGTAGAGCCATATTTTTGCATGACTGTCTTGACAATATCCAATGCCTTTTGTTGTTGTATGTTTAGTGTCGTACCAGGCTTAACATCAAATGAACTATCGCCAGGAAGATAGTACAGAACACCTTTCTTAGATGCCTTTCTCAGCAGTGCCTCAGCTTCTGATGCACATGGAACCACTTCCAATCCAGCGATAGTCATCTTTTGAATATTAGTGTCTGATGCAGGCAGGTCGGCCTTGTTGGCCGCTATCACAAATGGCTTGGCTTTTTTGCGTAGCACTTTACAAAATGTAAGTATGTCTTCCTCACTCCACGCTACTGGTTTTTTTGGAGTCAAGCCAGAGATATGTATTGCGTCCATAATTGTGGATTCGCCAATCCCCAGGCCCGATAAGCGCTTGGCAAGTATTTGCTCCAGCTTTTGACCTTGGCTTTCAGCTTCTCTTGCAGTCTTGCTCCAGTCCCTTCCAATGATTGAGGCAAGCCAGAGATTAAATTCCTCCTCCACAAACCTAATGTCAAACATAGGATCTCCACTTCCGGCAGGAAGCTGTCTTCCATTGCTGTCTGTTGAACCAGAAGCATCCACAATGTGTATGAGTGCATCGGTCTGCCTTGCGTCGTCAAGAAATTTGTTACCAAGCCCCTTCCCGACATGAGCTCCTGGAACCAAGCCGGCTACATCAATTAGTTTGACTGGAATGAACCTGTTGCCATCTATGCACATAGAGTGTACGGGGTTATCCTCTACGCCTAGATCACGGCATACACATTTTACTCGAGCGTAGGCGATACCCACATTTGGATCTATTGTTGTAAATGGATAATTGGCCGCAGGAACGGCAAGCTCCGTCGCTGCGTTAAAGAAGGTTGACTTTCCCACATTGGCTTTGCCAATCAAGCCTATTATCATAATAGCAGTAACGTTTGGTTTGGCTGATCCCGAATTAATGTCTTCTTTCACGAAAGATTAAGAAGATTCAGATACCTTAATGGAAAACATATTGAACAAGCAGGCAATGCGAATTATCAACAGGTTAGGGCTCAAAAAGCACCCCGAGGGCGGATACTTTAAGAGGACGTACACATCTGATAGAATAATAAATCTTCCAGAGTACGATGGACCCCGATATGCTTCAACAGCGATCTATTACATGCTAGTTGCTGATCAGTTTTCAGCTTTTCACAGAATTAGTTCTGATGAATTATGGCATCATTATACAGGAGGCTCGCTGACACTTTACGCAGTTTATAATGGAAAATTGTCTAAGATCAAAGTGGGAAAGAGAAGAGGGGAGATATCTCAAGTTGTCATAAAGGCGAACACCTGGTTTGCTGCTTCACTCAACAACAAGAAATCATACTGCCTGATTGGCTGTACTGTATCACCTGGCTTTGACTATAGAGATTGGGAACTTGGTAGAAGGAACGATCTTATTAAGATGTATCCCGAGCACAAGAAGATAATCGAAAGACATACTGCTGCTATTACTAGTGTTTAATAGTGGTTGGTTCATTCTGATACCATTGTCTATTCCTACTACCAAGCCTACATCCGTCTGCATTGTAAGCGGGGGGCTTGACTCAGTGTGCTATGCTGCTTCACTTGCGGCAAACGAGGGATATGAACTATATTTATTGACTTTTGAATATGGCCAGCGTGCTCAACGTGAAATCAAGCGTGCTCGCTATTTTGCCAGAGTGCTAAAGGCAAGAGACCATAAGATAGCAGATATGAGTTTTATGAGGTCACTGTATAACAGAAGCAACGCCCTGACAGATAACATGCAAGCGTTGTCGCGGGAATTCTCACATAGCTTGGTCGTACCCATTCGCAATGCAGTGTTTCTGACTATAGCGGCTGCATGGGCCATGAGCATCAACGCAAAGGTTGTCGCCTATGGAGCACATACTGGTGATATACTGCATTACCCGGATTGCCGGCCTGCCTTTGTAAGCGCAATAAGTGAAGCGCTCAACACTGCTGAATCGGACAACATAATGTCTGGTTTGCGGCAGGGAATAAGGATATTATCACCAGCAGTCATGGGTCTTGACAAATCTGCTTTACTGAGGACAGGATACGAGATCTTGGGCGATAAGATATTTCAGACTTGGAGCTGCTACTCTGATGGTATCAGATTGGGTAGAAACTATTTGCATTGTGGGTGGTGCGAATCGTGTATAAATAGGAAAAGTGCATTTACGAATGCGCAAATAGAGGACAAAACCCAGTATGCGACAGAAAGCCACGTCATCAAGCACAAGAGCAAAGATAAGTGAAATATTCACAAGCATTGAGGGAGAGGGAATACTCTTCGGCACAAAGACGATGTTTGTAAGGTTGGCAGGCTGCCCGCTAAGGTGTCGTTGGTGCGATACACCATACGCTCTCCCAATTGACAGCGGGTTTGACTACACTATTGAGGAGGTAAAAGAACTTATTTCAAAGTGCCTCAGGCCAAATACATATAAGGTTAATTTTACGGGTGGCGAGCCGCTAGTGCAGTATGAAGCAGTCGTTGAGCTAGCAAAATTCGTCAGGCAAAAGGGCTTGAAGATATACCTAGAGTCGGCCTGCTATGATGCCTGGAGGTTTGCCAAGGTCTTACCATACATTGACTTATGCAAGGTCGAGTTCAAGCTAAAAGATTCGAAGGTTGTACATAAAGAGCACTATGACAATCTGATAAAGAACGAGCTGGAGTGCCTCAAGCAGGCAATCAACAGCGGCAAAACCACCTATATCAAGGTTGTTGTAACAAATTCATCAAATCTTGATGAATTCCAGGAAATGGTATATGAAGTCTTCAGGATAACCCAGCCTTCCCAGCTAGCAGGATTTATAATACAGCCAAGCCATACAGTTGACGAGCCAACATTGGATGCACTTTTTGGCTTTTATGATGCTGTCTATCCTCTGTACGATCAGGTGCGCATTATACCCCAATTACACAAGATCATGGGAGCCAGGTAAAAAGGAAAAAATGACAACAGACAAAAAAAAGATCAACAGAAAAAAGGTTGCCAAGCTTATCAGGCAATTATTGACAGAGCTTGGCGAAAACCCCGACAGGGAAGGACTAGTAGACACGCCAAGCAGGATAGCTGACATGTATGAAGAGATATTTGGAGGTTACAGAATGGACGCCGAGCTGGACGTCAGCTTTTCAGAGGAGACAGAGGCTGTTATTGCCAAGGACATACACTTCTACAGTATGTGTGAACATCATATGCTCCCATTCTTTGGCAAGATTCATGTTGCATATATTCCATCAGGCAAGGTATTTGGTGTATCCAAACTAGTGAGACTCGTAGAAAAGTATTCTCGCCGGCTTCAGATACAAGAGCGCCTTACAAAGCAGATAGCCGATGAGCTTGTACGAAATGGAGTAAAGGGTGCACTGGTGATAGCAGAAGGCGAGCACCTTTGTATGAAAATGCGAGGTGTTCGAAACGAGAATTCAATTACAACAATAGCACACAGAGGCACAATAGAGCAGAAGGAGGTCCGTGAGCATATGCTCGCGCTTATCTATAATCCTAAGTCGGAAATATCTAGACTCTAAGATCGCTTTGCTCTTCACATATCGCATTCTTGCTACTAGAAATGAATTGCATACTATCAAATATCTATCAATATTCCAACCATTTGTCACTACCTGCCATACGATATTGCAGTAGCTGTCGGATCTAGCATGCTTGCAATGTCTAAATACCGCCTAGTAGTAAAAAATTATTAAAGAATTTAATTTGTCAAGAAGCCTTGTTCATGTAACTAGAAGATATTTGGTTTCATATAATACATGCAACGACCAGCACAAAAATATTTTACCAGCAATGTGTGCAAAGGTAGGAGGTAATTAGCAGACGACATACCCTTACGCCAATTGCACAGTATGTGGTTACAGGTACGAGTCGTTCTTGTCCACCTGCCCACGATGTATCGCAGCAAACAGTTTTGTTTCAACACCTCCACCACGACTGAAGAACAAGATTACTTCTCCCAAACTAGTAAGCAGTATACTGATTGCCATAGTTGCTGTTATAGTTATTATATTGCTTTCTCCTGTCTTTGCCAACTTTCTAATCGAGCAGAAGGAGGATCCTACAATCAAAATCTTGCAGCCACAAAGCCAGCTGCCCAAGAGTGTACCCCGCGAAGAGATCATACAGCACGTACTAGACATGATTAACAGAGATAGGATCAAGTTTGGCTTGCTCCCAGTCAAGTTGAGCACCAACCAGGCCGCTCAGGCGCAGGCAGAGGATGTTTTTAAAACCAAGCAGATATCGCATTGGAATACTAAGGGAGAGAAGCCCTATATGACCTATACTGAGTATGGGGGTAAAGGAGGCATGCAACAAAATGTTGCCATTGCTGGATTTAGCACAGAAGAGTACAAGCAATGTATAAGTAACATTCTAGTGGATTGTGAAAAGATAAAGCCGCTGAGTACCGTTGATGAGCTGCAGTATGAGATGATGTACAATGACAAAGAGTGCTGCGACAACGGCCATCGGAACAATATACTTGATCCTCGCCATACTCATGTAAGTATTGGGATAGTATATGATGACTATTATCTAGCATTTGTTCAGAATTTCGAGAACAACTACGGCCTTAATGTAGATGTAAAGAATAGCAAAATCGCGATCTCTGGCACGCTTCTGGACGGACAGCTTGACCACATTGGCATATATTATGACAAGATGCCCACTAGAGAAATTTATGAGCAAAACAAGCACCTACTCTCATATTCTACAGGCGAGCTTGTCGCACTCGCAGTCAAGCCGTTGCCACCAGGCTATTATTATAAATCCCTGCAGGGCTACAACATTATTGAAGCCAACAAGTGGACTGTCCAGGGCCGCTCTATCAATGTAATGTTTGACCTTGCAGATGCAGTAGATAAGGATGGAGTATATACGCTGTTTACAGTAGTCAAGGATGGTGAAGAGATGTTTGATGTGACATCATATTCCGTTTTTGTTAACTCAGAAAAGAACAATTAGTATATTGAATTTACTTAAAACTTAACTATTGTTGCTCTCGATAGTGCATATATGAACTATATTTTGATGCGATTAGCCATTAGATAATTAAATGCAATAGCTATAAGATACATTAGCGTCCATACTGACATATTCAGATCTTTAAACGAACTATCCAGGCTACCACAGTGCTTTTTGTGACTCTTGAATGTTCTATGAAGGATTAAGGCAACTGCAGAGCTTCCGAAGAAAGTTGCAGTCAATAGAGCCACAAATTGCAGGTGTGATTCAAAGCATGGTTGGCATCAGAGAAGCTGCCAATAATGAAGCCAAAACCAAGTCAGCCCAACCCTCAGTGGCAGCTGATGTAAAAATTCCTTTCTGGTAGTGTTAACTTTTGGTGTTTAGTCGTAGAAGCGTGAGAATGGTGGAAATTAAGTGAAACTGACACAGATTTGACTTTGGGTCACATAATAACCAATTAGTAGTATAACAGCCATTTACAAACTTTTCGAGTTACATAATTTCAGCTTACTTACACACTTTCTAGAAAGGCGATAATTCAGACAAATAAGTTCAGCTGTAAAACGTACAACTATAGCTGATAGTATTAATATGCTGATCGTGAGCAGATATCTTGTATTGAATACGTTTGAAGTATGAGTAATGTCCAGCCATAAGAAGAGTTTACACGTGTGGTAACACAAAAGTGATCACGCCTAGGAATATAATTGAAGTATCTTGCAAAGTTATCATTGGAATTACTATATAGGAATCTAATCTGCTATGTGTGCATTCTTGTTACAGGTATGTAGTTAAATGATGTCAGGTCCTAAAAATTTCAGGATTGATCATTCGGTTATATTTGGATGCAAAGAATTGGTAGAATTCTTGCTAATACATTAATATCCATATGCTCATTTCATATTCATCAGTTAGCAATAATTTTTCTTACATCAATATTCTTCCAACAGATGCATATGGTATTCTTTGATACGATCATATATATGCACAGAGAGTTTGCCGTAAATATCTTGTGCTTCATACTGACATACCGCCGTGAGTGGAATTTCAAATTGAGGCGTCAACTCTTCATAATGCACTAATTCATTTCCATAGCCATGTTTGAAAAAGCTGCCTACATAGCCTACTACACGAAGTCCTTTCTTCCCTTTGACTGCTGCAAGTTCTGCTAATGCAGTCCACAATACAGTAATTCTGGCTTTATGTGTTCGAGCCTTGTTTGGAAAATACCAATCTTACGTCATCGCTATGATGATGTTACCAGCTGATTCAAGCCCGTTTATGTCTACGTCCCGTCATTCCTTATGCATTCTTTGCCTCGCTTATTCTTTAGTCATATCTTCAGCGATAAGTATTACAGCTTCATTATTGTCAAGACCCTTCTTCAAAAAATGAAAAATGCTTCATTTAATTTGGCGTCCTTGCTTCATATATTGCAATACTACGATTACCAATATTGACTGATTCAAGCCGTCGGCTCACGAAAGCGTCTCACTACTATATTATTATGTTACGAGAAGTCTATTAAACCATTTGTAAAGATTATGTAGTCCAATTAGTCAGTTTTATAACAATCTTGTGCTGCTTGCTTGGGAAGTTTGAAGAAAGGTGCCAAAGATGAAGTACTACTCTAATGAAGCTATAGAAGCTGCAAAACGATGATCTCAATTGGTGATTATATGAGTTTATTATTGACTTAGGTAGGGCATAACGCTTAAAACTATTATTATTGGTTACGACTTTTTTCTTCAAAAGTGGCAGAGGTTAAAAATGAGCTCTCATCGTACATTAACGTTGTTTAAAGTGATTTCAGAAAATTCTGAAGATAATGAAATATTCATTAATAACGTCAAAGATAGCCAGACCATTCTAGGAGTTGCCCTTGGCACAACCATCTGATATCACACCCCCACGTTCTCCCGAACACGGTCATCAGCATCAACTGGTTCGCTCGCTTAGTCTACTAGACATCATTATGGTGGGGATCGCAGCTATGATAGCGGGTGCCATCTTTATCCTCATTGGTCCTGCCATAAACCTAGCAGGCGGTGCAGTCATCATTGCTTTTATAATCAATGGAATAATTACCCTCTTTACTGCCATGGGATATGCAGAATTAGGTTCTGCAATGCCAGAGGCCGGTGGAGGATATTTGTGGGTCCGAGAAGGATTGCCTAGACCCAATGCCTTTATCAGCGGCTGGATGGCATGGCTTGCTCATGCTGTTGCAGGTAGCCTTTATGCAGTAGGCTTTGCCTCATTCCTAAACAGTTTACTTGAAATGTTTGGTGTTGTTGCCACTGGACCAGTTTTTGGGGTATTTCCAATCGAAAAATTAATGGCTGTAGCATGTGTTGCAGCCTTTACTTATATAAACATCAAGGGCACTTCAGAAACGGGAAAAGCCGGTGACATTGTAACTCTCATTCAGCTTGGAACTATTGGTGTGTTGATATTTGCAGGCTTTTGGAGCATTCACCTTCATCCTAATTGGACCAACAACTTCATTGATTTTATGCCAAATGGTATCGGCGGACTTGTGGCTGCGATGGGTTTCACCTTTATTGCATTCGAAGGATATGAAGTCATAGTTCAAACTGGTGAAGAGGTAAAGAATCCAAAGAAAAACATACCAAGAGCGATTTTCATATCCCTTGGGCTTGTCGTTACCCTATACTGCCTTGTAGCATTTGTTTCCATAGCGGGGATATTTCCTCAAGGTAAGCCAGCCTGGCAATTCATTGGAGAAAATCAAGATCTCGGAGTTATGAAGGCAGCAGAATCCCTTCTTCCTTTTGGTGCTTTTATAGTTCTTGCAGGAGGCATAGTTTCTAGTCTAGCAGGACTTAACGCCACCACTTTTTCATCCGCTAGAGTTGCATTTGCAATGGGAAGACATTACAATCTGCCACACATACTCAGCTCAATTCATCCAAGAAACAAGACACCACATGTTGCCATAGCAATATCCGGCGTTATCATGGCTGTAATGGCTTACTCACTTCCATTAGATCAGATCGCAGTTGCAGCTGGGGTTATCTTCTTGTTGCTCTTTACTCAAGTAAACATCTCAGTAATTACTATACGCAAGATACATGGTAACCGGCTAGACTATGGATTTAAGGCACCTCTCTTTCCTGCAATCCCGATTATAGGAATATTCTTGAAAATTGGTCTTGCATTTTATCTGCTTGTTACACAGCCATTAAGCTGGGGTATTGCTGCATTATGGGTTCTGGTAGGCTTTATCCTATATAGGATGTATACCTTCAAACAAGAGATTAATCACTATGCCCCTGTCATAACATCAGAAGGTGATCTAGCACGAAAGGAATTTCGAATATTAATGCCATACACACCTGAAAACCCGGATAGGCTTCTCAAATATGCAATAAGGGTTGCAAAAGAAAATGATGGCGAAATCAGTATTCTAAGGATAATCACGGTTCCTCAGCAAACTCCACTTTCGGCAGGGGTAGCTTTTGTAGATAGTGCCAGGAGAGCATTCGCATCACTGGATGAAATCCTAGACAAAGAAGATGTACTGAATCATTACTTTGTGAGAGTTTCTCATGATGCAACAGAAGCTGTCCTCGCGACAATCGAAGAGCAACGGATCGATCTTCTTGTGACAGACTTTGAGACACTCAGAACCAACAAGAAACTTCAGACTTTAGCTACTTGCGATATAATGGCAATCGACACAGCCGGGAGTGAAGTAGACGATGCCATTCTATCGGGTTCTTCTTCAGCTCCTTCCCATAACGATATGACAAGAAAGAAGAACCTAGTTGTCGTGTATGATGGGGGCGATCATTCAGACCTAGTGTTGAAAACTACAAGCTGGCTTGAACATTCAGGTTTATTTAGAGTAAATGTTTTGTTCGTAACAGATAAAGAAACAATCTTGGAGCAAGAAGAATACCTTTCGACACGGGGAGATCCTACAACGAGCAATGTTAGAGAAGACAAACAAAAGTCTCTTGCAAAAGGGTTAGAAAAAGAAGAATTCCTCTCCAATATAGGAATTGAGTTTGATAGAATCATTATGACTGAAGAAAGTGAAAGAGATGCACAGCAATCTGCCCGTCTTATTTTAGCAGCTATTAATGCAGCACAGCCCGACATTGTTGTAACAGCGGCCAGCATAAGAAAATTTAATATTTTTGATAATCCTCAATATGTGCAATTGATAGAACGCTTGAATTGTCCGGTTCTTGTCATGAGGAGTTTTACAATCCCAGGTGTGAACAAAGTCAAAACTGCACTTATGAGATTATTTCGTAAGTAGACCCATTGGGACTAACAATTAAAACCTCTATCCTTACAAATACGTAGATTATTTGTAGTCAAACTGTTAGCAAATCTCAAGCGGGCTACCAATATATTTAATCGGATTGGACTATTGTGATTCAATATGTTTTTAATGTTTATAGCGAGTCTGCAAGTATAGTATGTAGATAGAAGAATCCAATTTGGAGCTCTTAGATTAGCTTGTTTTTATTGTTCTCTCAATGAGTTGCAACTTCGTTATTATTGAAGCTCAAATCAGCATGTATCCCTCTCGTGTGAGAAAATTTACTATTTGTCAAACTCCCCAAAAGAACTCAATACTATAGTTCCATCCACTAAAAATAACAGCGGAAGTTTGAACCTACGACCTCAGAGTTAATATATTATGAATTAAAACCTTAACTTCGAATTTTCTTGGTGAGACTATATTATTCTTCTTTATCGCAGAGACCTGTTTATCCCACTAGTACACCATCAAACTGTCCTCTCTTACTGGTTCCATTAGCTACTACAGAGCCATCAGCAAAATTGATGTGACGCAAATAGGACGAATTAGTTTAGTAGTCATACTCATGCCTATATCTTATTGTACATACCACAGACTTTGATATCAAACCTACAAGCTGCTGATGGTAACAGTTGTCGACATAGACTGCTGAAGTAATCCCTGCCAGATAGGTCGTAATTTTCTTCAAGCCGGTTAATAGATTTCATTATGTAAGGTATACAATTATGAGGGTATCCACATACCAAGGCTTTGCCTTCTAATTTGACAGATATTATACAAGCGATCTTAAAAAGGTCAACAACCTACTTAGGCCAGCAATTAGTAGTTCTGCAGCATTCTTTTCCGACCGCAGATTATATGTCTATTCAGCCAGTTAGTTAGTAAATAGATTTTGAGACTTCAGGCTTCCAAAGAACATGATTCTAGGAACTATTGGTATTGTATACAGCACGGATAGATAGGCATTATTGTGCAGCGCCAGCTTTGGCCGAATTGTGCAGAAGGCGTGCATATTGCTTGCCTAGACCTTTTTTGATCCGTGCTGAAACCCGTACAAACGACGAGCGACAATATTAAATGGAACGAGATATATAAATTAATAGCCATTGTTTGATAATAAATAGGAGATCTGGTTTAGATAACCTCATGCGGTTTAAGAATATTAAGAATTTTTAAATATAGTAAAATTTCTTTGATTTTATGAAAGATCTTTGAGCTTTTGCAGTATTTATTGGTTCCATTAGAACTATAGAAAGTTTCATTATTCTATTGAATCACGAATAGAATTGAGAACAAGAAAAGCTCATTAGACTGAATAACTAACTGCTTCAAGCCTATTTATCAACTGCGGAAATATACAATATGTACAATAGTAGATGTAATTCAAAGAACTCATCAAGCTCAAGCTGAGAATATTGCAGGAGGCTCAATCTTTAACTCTTTAATGTATTAACAGGATCGAGGGTCTGCCAGCTGTCAAGCAGGTAGAAAATTATTGAATAGTTGCCAGTGCTAAATCCCCTGTCGAAAGGCTGCAAGGTAGAAATGACAGGTAGACCACCCATGCATGCTGCTATCTCCTTTAGCCTTTTTATCTCATACCCTCGGAGCCTTGGTATACCTGCACTTGACTTTACCTGAATGAACCATTGTGCACTGCGGCAAGTTGCGACAATATCCGCTGGTCCCCTGCTTCCTTTTGACAGGACAACATTCCATCCTGAAGATCTTAAATATAGCGCTACTACATATTCTGCCTCTCTTCCAAATGCGCTCCAAGAATACAAAGCAAGAGGCAGATACAGCAAAAGCCCATATAGCTCTTTTTGGCCGCTAATGTTTACCTCAAACTCAACAAGATATACATATGCGAGGGCAAGATCATAACGCCTATAATCATATGAACAGCCTCTATGCCAATATGAACGTAGAAAGGTGGGATCTTAAAGATCTCGTCAAAGACCCTTACAGTGAGGAATTTAGCAGGTTCTTGAGGTCAATTGAAGAGCAGGTTGTGCAATTTGAAGCAAGCAGAGACCTCCTGCATTCCAATATTTTGCCGGAAGAATTTGAACGTCTTATTCATATGGTTGAAAGCATCTCTGAAAAAGTGGCAATTGCAGGTGGCTACGCATATCTACGCTACTACGCTGATACCTCATCAAATGATGCGTCAGCCCTAGTAACCAAGATGGAAAAGCTAGCATCAGAAATCAATAATAGGATGCTATTTTTTGATTTGTGGTTCAAGAAGCAGATCGATGATGAAAATGCAAATAGGTTGATAAGCGCTATCCCAAAGGTGTATCAAGAACATCTGCACCATAAACGACGGGTCGCCAAGTATTCGCTGAGCGAGCCAGAGGAAAAAATAATAAGCACTCTTGAAGTAACTGGCAGCGGAGCCCTTGTCAAGATATACGATAAGATGACAAGCAGCTTTGAATTTATAATGAAGATGAGACAGGGTAGAAAGACAATAGAGAGTAAATTTGACAACAAGGAAAAGTTAATCTCACTTGTGAGAAGCCCTAACTATAACGCAAGAGAGGCTGCATACAAATCGTTATTGCAAGTTTATAAAAAGAACAGCGGTGTGCTGGGAGAAATTTATCAGAACATAGTTATTCAATGGCGTGATGAGGCAATTTCGATGCGCGGATATAGATCTCCAATCTCAGTGCGAAATATAGCAAACAACCTAGAGGACTCAACTGTCAATGCACTGCTGTCTGCATGCAGGAAAAACGTAGGTACATTTCAAGATTACTTCATAGAAAAGGCAAAGATGCTTGGAATTAAAAAACTGCGCAGATACGACCTTTATGCGCCCATATCAAATAAGGCATCTGACAGCAAAAAGTTCACCTACGGTAAAGCTGTCCAGAATGTGCTAGATACGTTTGGTGACTTTGATCCCACATTCCGCACACTCGCTGAGCGGGTGTTTGCCGAGCATCATATTGATTCTGAAATAAGAAGGGCAAAGCGTGGTGGGGCATTCTGCTATACTGTTATCCCCAAGCTGACACCCTATGTGCTTCTGAACTTTAATGGATTAACAAGAGATGTATCGACTCTTGCTCATGAATTTGGTCATGCAATACATAGTATGCTAGCCTCTGATATGCCAATAATGGTTTCGCAGGCACCGCTGCCCCTTGCAGAGACCGCCTCGGTATTCGCAGAGATGCTGCTCAATGAAAAGCTAGCAGAAAACATGTCAGAAAGGAAACGCAAAATTTTGCTAGCAGAGCAGATAGATAACCTGTATGCCACGATAATGCGTCAAGCCTACTTTACGCTCTTTGAAATTGACGCACACAAGGCGATAGGCGAAAATAACGCTACAATTGATGCAGTTGCAGAACTATATATACAGAACCTCAAGGAGCAATTTGGCCCCTCTATAGAGGTATCACAGGATTTTGAATGGGAGTGGACATACATTCCCCACTTTTACCATACACCATTTTACACCTATGCCTACTCATTTGGCAACCTGCTGGTCCTGTCGCTTTACAAGCAATACAAACTTGAAGGTAGATCCTCGTTTGTACCCAAATATTTCAAGATACTGTCAGCCGGTGGCTCAAGAAAACCAGAAGAACTATTGATGGAGGTAGGTATTGACATTTCAAAACAAGAATTCTGGCAGCATGGATTTGCATATGTACAGGAATTGATAGAGCAACTGAAAGCGCTAGCACAATGATAGCGACATCGTTCTAATTACAACTATCTAGATCTATATCCATCGGCTTGCGGATACCACTAATAGTTTTAATTTGAAAGACGAATACTGCATCGGTAGGCGATTAAGCCTCAGTTGCAGTAGTGCCCATCTCTTCATTTTCTTCCGGTTGTGCAGATGCAGATGTTATAGATCCTTCCTCTGTTACCAATTGTCGACCTTCTTCTCCCTCGGGCAGTACGATAGAAGACTGTATTTCAGGATAAAGTTGTGTTATCATTGCAGGCGTATTGGCTCTTATCCAATCAGCCATAGCTCGTTCCTCTGCCAAATTTTGGGTCAATACTGGCACAGCATCCCCGGCATTCATTAGTTGTGCCAGTTGAAGCAATGTATCATACATTGTGATTTCTGCATTTTCTATAATTAGATCTTCCTTGGCTGCCTTTATTTGCTGGTCTGCAGAAGTCATTGATTTTCTTAATGTATTGGCAAGGCTTTTTGGCGGCATTAGAATAGGTAATTGTCCTGAATCGTTAGTAGGTCTTCCTCCAAGGCTCGTGATAAGTTGTTTTAATCTATTTTTCTGCTCTTTTGTAACCTCCAAATGCTGTTGAAGTTGCTGTCTTGCATCTTCTAACTGTATCTCTTTCACTCTTGACTGCAGCCTTGATACTGCTGCATTTTCAAATGACAGCGCCTCATTGAGGTATTGAGCTAGTTTCTGTTCCAATGTTAAGCGTTTAGCGTTTTGCTTACTGCTATTTGCCCCTCTTCTTTTCTTTTGTCTTTTGCTCCTTGAGGATTTATTAGTGCGATTGCGTGCCAATTCAATTAAAGAAAAACACTCTATTTGTATTAATGATTCGAGAATAAACTACTAGTATATATCATTAATTTGTGCCAAGAATAGGATTTGATCATTCTTCTACTGCTGTGTCTAAAATGGCCTTTGCTTGTTTGTAATGCACAGCATCTATCATTCTGCCTTCAAGTCTTACTGCACCTCTTCCAGTGCCTTTCTTCATTGCGTCGCCGAGCTCTTGCACTACCTTTTTTGCCCACGCAATTTCATTCTTGCTGGGATGGAAGACTTGGTGTACTGGATCTATTTGGCTTGGATGTATTATGCTTTTGCCAGAATACCCAAGGCGCTTTGCCATTGTCGCATCACTAATTAGACCTTCAATATCATCAAGCTTTTGCCAGATTGCATCTATCGCATATACACCTGCAGCTCTTGCATCGACTGGCACTTTTGCACGTGCATAAGAATGTCTCACAGGGTCATGCTCGTCATAGTCAAGCCGCATATCGTAAAGAAAATCAAAGACTCCAAAGACAATGGCGTTTATTCGAGCATCAGCACTTGCAATTGAGTAGGCATTTACAACCCCTCTTGCAGTTTCGATTGAAGGCATCAAGGCAACTTTTCCAATCTTTCTTTCAGCTTCAAGCATAATAATATGTTTCTTGATCTCGACTATTTCGTGTGCATCATCGACCTTTGGTATTACGATGCCAGCTATTCCGTTTTGCAAAACTGCATTTAGATCGCTAAGTAAGAGTCCGGACTTAGGCGAATTCGTCCTTACATAGATAGGACGCATATATTCTGGTTGATGTTTCAACAACGCCTCTGCTATTATCTTGCGTGCTGCATCCTTTTCGTTATCCGGCACCGAGTCCTCTAAATCAAAGCAGATTATGTCAGCTGTTAGTGTTCTAGCTTTCTCTACGAATCGTGTGCTATTACCAGGAACGAAAATTAGGCTGCGGAACATAAAAAGTGTTTATAGTTTCTGTGGCGTTGTCAGGATCTTGCCGAACTGCTGAGCGTTAGCCATCATCATATGGCCTTCCACCATATTGCTGAATGGTAAGATGGTATCTATTACTGGCTTGATCTTACCCTTACTGACCCAATACACTACATCTTCAAGCTCTGCCTTAGTGCCCTGAGTGGATCCCAACAGGTTGGTTCCCTTGAAGAACAGATATCTCAAGTCAATGGTCGAATCATAACCGGTAGTTGCGCCGGTCGCGACAAGTGTGCCACCCATCTTGAGTAAGGCAACTTCTTGCGGAAAGACAGACTTACCGATGTGCTCAAAGACTATATCAACACCAGGCTGGCCTATCTTCTTTGCTATTTCACGCACTTTCTTGTACCAGTCTGCTTCCCGATGATTGACGGTATAGTCCGCTCCAAGTTCCATGCACTTGTCCATCTTGTCTTTATTGCCTGCAGTCGCAATCACTGTGCAGTTGTACAATTTCGAAATCTGGATTCCTACCATACCGACGCCGGAACCACCACCCATCACAAGTACTAGCTGGCCGGGCTTAATCTTGGCACGACCTACGAGCATATGCCAAGATGTCATGCCCACCATAGAAACTGCTGCTGCATCGTTGAACGAAACGTTGTCTGCAATCTTCACAACATTGACCTCCGGAAGATGAGTGTATTGAGCAAATCCCCCCCATAGTGGACCTGTCTGAAATCCCCAGATAGTTCTTTCATTGCAGTCGTACTCCCTTCCAGAAGTACAATCATAGCATACCCTACAGCTCATGTTAGAATGTGAAACCACCCTATCACCAACCTTGATCTTTTGGACATCAGGACCAACCTCAACTATTGTTCCTGCTACATCGCTTCCGGAAATATGTGGAAGTGGCGTCCTGACGGGCTCTCCCCAAATAGCCCAAAGATCATTATAGTTATAAGATGCCGACTCAACCTTTATCAAAACTTCATTAGGTTTTATTTTAGGGACATCGATATCTTCAATCTTGACAATTTTTGTAGGGTCTTTGTTGTATTCTCGAAATACTGCTGCCTTCATAAAGCAGCAAGCATATTTTACACTTTAAATAGTTAACTCATGCCAAACCTGTCAACTATACAGATTAGCTTAATCTTTAGCGCCTTTCAAACCGGAACTCCTTCTTTGGTTGCTGAATGCGCAACAACAACTGTTTCAGTTCCTCATCAGTCAGCGGCCGATTAATCCTTCCAGAAGAAGCTGCAGTTATAAGATAATTTTCAACAGTCATTGCAAGATCAGGTTTAACAAGACGTATATTCATCAACCGCTGGCGCGCTTGAGCATCAAGTACTACCTGTAAAACCCGCTGGCGCATAGCAGCAGCCTCTGCTTCACGCCTTCTTATGTCCTCATCGTTTGGTTGAGAAGGTTGGGAGATTGACATATTCTTATTATTATGCGTAGCGCTGAAGCTGTGGCATAGTCTTGATAAGATCTTTATGGATTTCAGTAGCCAGCCTGTCCATCTTCTTCATTCCTTCACTTGAAATTACCCGGCCCTTGCCCTGCACTGTGATAATGTAACCAGAAGCCTCCAACTGATGTAGGGCCCTACGAATAATTGCGCCGCCAGCATCTCGGTGGTGAGCAAGGTTGTATCCAATCTTTTTTCTGCCACCGTAAGAAACTTTCAAATCTGCAACCCCAAGAGGGCCATTAAGGTAAACCTTACGGAGTAAAGAAGCGCACCTGATGTACCACCAGTCTTTGTTCTGCGGGATCCTTTGTACATGCGAGCCGGTCTTTACAAATGGCGACCAAGCAGGGGGCTCTATCTTTTTGTCCTTCCTAAGCTGATCAGCCAGTCTTGCTATCAGCTTATCAGATGGAACATCATAAACCTTGGCCATATAGTATTTCGAAAATTTCCCTAGCCCCTATAAATCCTTATTCCATTGCAGGATTTTGCGATAGGTGTAGCCGCATTTTAGACAGGTAATCCTCACAGCCCTTGGTTTGGTTCTGCCAACTCTGACTCGAGCGCTCCTGGCCGGTACGATGAATGCCTTGCATTTTTTACAGTAAAGCTGCCTTATTCTATGAGGCAGGCGGATACGAAAGCGCATAGATATCTTTTTAGCTCGATAAGCCTGTTTTGCGGCAAGATATTCGTCTTGCTCATGTAAGGCATTTGCTACAAGCACGTCAATACGCTCCTTTGCTATTTCCTTAACTTGCGATTTCCTTTTGCTCAATGCTTATGCTAGAATAAATATATAGTACCGGCTGATAAGCCTTGGCAACTATTAATTAATTAAAAGAACCCCATTAGTTTAATGGCAAAGCTTGATGAACTTGAGGAGCTAGCAAAAAAATTTGCCCAGCTTAAACAACAACAAGGTAATGCCAATGAAAGTAATCGAGTAGAGCTTGCCCGCTTGGCTGTGAGGATCATCGACTCAATTTCATCTCCATCTTTTTTTCTACCACTTGAAAAGGATACGCAGTCTAGCGATAGAACAACTACTTACATCTATCAAAATAGTGCAACATATCCTGCAGTGTTTGATCTTCTATCAGAATTTCTTCATATCACCGTACCACTAGAGATGGGACGGGCAAAATTAGGGCCGGGAGAAATCTTGGTCAGCACAAAGGATAGGAGCGAAGCAGATATCGAAGTTGAACTAGCCACAAAAGAGCTGCAAAAACTGGTGCATGCCAGAAGGGCAGAGATATTTACGAAATATGCAGGAGCCGTTTCTTAATATAGTAAGAGTCGGCATCAATTAGTACGATCACACTCATCATCGCTGAGGCCGCGCTTGAGACGATTCCAGACAAGATTGCAGGACATCCCGCTGTAAGGAAGCACTCCCTCAGATTACAGCAGAAACCTTCAGAAATTCTACTTGATAGGAGCTACCACCACGCTGCGATGAAACAGCTGCCAAACAGCTGGAAGAGAGGCAGACCGGACATTGTCCATTTTGCTATGATGGAGGCTTTATCTACGCCTCTTTTTATACACGGTGTGCTCAGACTATATGTCCACACAATAACCGATAAGTTAATTTCTATTGCTTACAATCTGCGCATCCCAAAGTCTTACTTTCGCTTTGAGCGATTAATGGCAAACCTTCTCAGAGACAACATAGTGAAAAGCGATGAAGGCACTATTTTAATGAAATTGTCCGATTGTAGATTTGCAGATCTAATTGATATGATCAAGCCGGAAAGGGTCATTGGGCTATCAACTGTCGGTATACAAAGTAATGCGCAAAAAGTAGCTGAAAAGGCTTATAACGTGGACCATTGCGCCTTTGTAGTAGGTGGCTTTGCGAAGGGTCATTTTTCAGAAAACGTCACAACAAACTTAGGTCCTACATATTCTATCAGCAACATTGGACTTGAAGCGCATGTGGTCGTTGCAAGGATATTGTATGAATATGAGAAGCTGTTATTTGAAAAAGGCATCAACCATGAAAGCAATAAAAAGAGCCGTCAAATAAGGGCTTGAGAATTTGAACACAGTCCATGAAGCTTTCTCACTTGGATGGATCAGCAACCAAACAGATAGTGCGATCATAACTATACCAAAGATAGTTGCCGTAACTAAATAGATCATACCGAACTGGCTAAAAAAGAATGGAATCAGACTGAAGATGACCATCATTAATGTAGTGCCTGCGATAACCCTAACTGCCATCTTTTCACTCGATACAACTGGTAGCATTGGAACACCAGCCTTAGTATAGTCCTTTTTGACGTGCAATGAAAGGCTCCAGATATGGGTGGGGATCCAGAGAAAAACAAGTCCGGCCATCACCAGGCCTATCTCAATGTTTTGAGTAGTTACAGCAACATATCCTATCAGAGCAGGTGCGCCGCCCGAAAAACCACCCAGAATGATATTTGACTGGCTCCTTCGCTTAAGCCACTTGCTGTAAACAATGATATTATCAAAGAGACCAAAGGCCATTAGCCCAAACGCCCAGGTATTGATAAACCATGCACAGGTAAGGGAAATTGATGCCAGTATTAGGCCAAAGATTAGGGCATTTCTTGATGTTATGCGTCCAGAGGGTATTGGTCTGTTCTTAGTGCGCTCCATTATTGCGTCAATATCGCGGTCGTTATATCCGGTGAGTGTGTCTGCCGCCGCAGAGCCGGCGGCTACTCCAGCCAACAAAAGTCCCCACGTCAAGGGCGTTATAGGGATGTCAAATAGTAACGAGGCCGAAGTTGCTGCTCCAAATGCGGTGAAAACTAGCAGATACCAGATCTTGGGCTTTGTAAGCTCATAATAGTTCTTGAACTTGTTGCCAACTGTTATCTGGTGTAGTATTGTCAATTGCTTAGGGTCAAAAGTAAAGTGAAATAATTAGTTATTTATATCTTCAAGCTGTTTTTACTTTGCAATTGATGTAGGGTATGCCAGTTCGCGGCTTGTCTTCCGCATTTCGATGAACGTCTCAGTCTTTTGTACTCCTTCGATGTGTCCAATCTTTTCTGAAATTAATTGATGCATTTCATCGAGAGAGTGTGCGTTCATTGTCACCAGAATATCAAACCTGCCAGTGACCTCGGCGACTTCTCTTACTTCAGGGATCCGAAATATCTCGTTAAGGACATTATCTCTTAGTTTAGAATCCATGTTAATGCCAGTCAGCGCCTTAACGTTAAATCCGAGTGCTTCATCGTTTATGATGATAGTGAATCTCTTGATCAGGCCGCCCTTTACCAAACGTTTTATTCTGCTATAAAGGACTGACGAATTAACGTTGATTTTCTTAGAAAGTTTTGGAACAGATATACTTGCGTCTTTTGCAAGCTCGCTTAAGATTTTCACGTCTAAATCGTCAATTCTTCTCATTTAAGAATTCAAATTGATCATAAGGTCGGGGATTAATAAACGTATAAAGTATTGTTAAACTGGGGTTTAATTACTAAATTTTAGTAACAATGCCACTTAAAATTTAACAATCAATATGTTTTAAGATAGGACAAAATCTATAATATACTATAGAGACGTAGCAATGAATACGGCCAGGTTTACGACATACTCTGTGTAAAAATTTTTGTGACAACCTTCTAGATCTACCAGAATCAAGACAAACTGCAAAACATTGATTTGGACAATAGATAAGATCGGTAAGGTCACTACATGCCCATATTCCGAGCAGACAGAGTGCTGTCATCGATTTGAACACACTATCTTCAAAACTGAAATGGCTCAGAAAAAGAGCGTGCTATTCAGTATCAAAATCAAAAATTATGTATTATATATTATGATGCTCCTTAGTCTTAGAACTAAGCATAGATCCAAAGGTAATCACAGCCAATGATATATAGAGCTTATAACCATAACTGTCCGTGCTCTTCAATTTGAACAGGAACTCAATTTGCTTTATGGCGTTTGCTACAAGTGCTAGCATTAGCAATCAAAAGACAATGACACCAACAATACTGCAATAAAGTAGCTGAACTTATAGACAAGATAATTGTCAATCCTTCGAATGGGAGACTAATCTAAGACAATTGCCAACTATTGCTCGAGTCCAGCTAACATTTGGAACAATCAATCTGAGCTCGCACATATTCGAACGATAGGGCGGAAGACGTTGTAAGGGAGATGCTCTTTTTTCTTATGACAACCAACCATTATTACTGTTATTACACATAATTGACTGCAGTACTACACTAACAATGCCATACTTGTTGAGTATCTGTCAGAATTATCGATAAAAGAAGAACTAGAATATGCCACGGTTCTTCAGCAATTCGGCAAGCATGACAGCACCTTTTGCAGATCCCATCTTTTCGTTGTGGGACAGAAGCACATATTTGATGCCATTATCAAACGCTGTGTCTTTGCGGATTCTTCCGACTACAGTAGTCATACCGTCATTTATTTCTCTGTCAATTCTTGGCTGGGGCCTTGTCGGGTCATCATGCACAATTATATAGTCCTTTGGTGCACTTGGCAAGCCTGTTATCGTAACATTCTTGGAAAATCTCAACATTTCTTTCTTAACCTCTTCTGCTTCTGCCTTTTGCTTGGTTTCTACAAATACTGATTCAGTATGACCGTCAAGCACTGGAACCCTGGTGCAGGTACAGCTAACCTTAAGCGGGGCAGGAGCGATGGAGCTATCGTTCAGGTGTCCAAGGATTTTCTTAGTCTCAACCTGTACCTTTTCCTCCTCTTTTGGAATGTAAGGGATGACATTGTCTAATATATCAAGTGCGATGACTCCTGGAGACCTTCCCGCACCGGATAACGCTTGCATAGACGTCATGAATACTCTATCTATGCCAAACCTGTCAAGTATAGGCTTTAGCGTTATCGCCATACCGGTTGTTGTGCAATTTGGCAGTGGCGCTATAAACCCATTCCAATTACGGTTCTTTCTCTGGATATCCAGCAGTTCAATATGATTATCGTTAATGCCAGGTATCAATATAGGTACATCACTTTCATAACGGAAAGCAGCAGCAGTGCTAATGATAGGTACGGTCTTAGCAAATTTGGGCTCCACTATTTTTGCATCATCTGATTCCAATGCAGTAAATATTAGATCGAAATTCTCCGGCTTGATATCATCTACTTTGTTTACGATCATGTCTCTAACATACTCAGGTACTTCTTCCCGGTTATGCCAGCGCAAAATGCCAGAGTTTGGATCACGTATGGCGTCAAAATATTTTTTTCCAGCCGACCTTTGAGACGCAACCACCTGCGTTAGTTCAAACCATTTATGCTTGTTTAGGGCGATAATGAATTCTTGACCCACTGCACCAGTGGCTCCGATGACTGCTACTTTGAGCATATATAGGAGCAATTCATTCGTCGGAACTAATAATCGTTATTGACATATTCGTCTCATGTAACAACATTAAGAAAAACACGCTAGCAATCAACGTGATCCATCGATCAACATACAGGTTCGAAGTGAATTAGATATTGAGGACTTGTACTTAAATCGGAAAAGCAAGGAAGAAATCATCATGTCGTCAAGAATTACCACAGAGCAAATTTGGGGAAGGAGGCCTACAAGAGATCTATAATTGATTAAAGTGAAAATCAAATACCGATTATAGTACTTTTAAAACACGACAAAAATTTTACCGCTATTCTTATATGCTATGTTGGACATAAGTTATTGCTTCTAGTATGGCTAATTCCCACAATATGCTGTCTTCATTAATTCAACAGTGCCGTTACGAAATAGATGTCGATAAACAATTTGAGATGCTGCAGAGAATAAATGCATTATTGCCAAAATCAATCAGGTTGAGGATGCCCACACTAATAACTGATGATTATATCCATACAGCTTTAGATAAAATAGAGGAATATCTTCTGTCCAAGAAGCGCTTACTGATTAGCAGAAAACTAGATGTCACATATGATACTGTCGTCTAAAGATAACAGAAAGTCAATATAGGGTCTCACAAACCTCTTTCTGTATCCAGTTCAGTGTACTTCAGAGTTCTAGAAACAATTTGTATTTGAATTATACATATCGAAGCCTCCAGTAGAAGTGCGATGCTTTCAAAGGTCAGATATCAAAACCAGTTAATAACTTCTGTTTGCGAGATCCTTTTGATTAGCTTAATCAATGTCAAGTCGTACAAACACTCTAAATGTAGATACCATAAAGGGACTCAAAGAATATGATTAGCAAGGGAATGAGCACCTGCTCTCATGGTGGTATTTATTCAGTAAACCCAAGTCTTGTCAAAGTAGATTGCAGTTCAAGTATCAATCCTCTAGGTGTTCCCAGCAAGGCCATTACGGCGATCAAGAGAAATATCAATTCACTTGCTGCAAAGTATCCTGATCCGGAGTGCAGAGAGCTAAAGAAGAGCCTATCTAGATATCTAAAGGTGGACTCTGAATGTATTAGTGTTGGAAATGGTGCGGTAGAAATCATCTATTGGTTTGCACAAATTGCATTTATGAAAGGACGCGTAGTTATTCCTGTGCCGACCTTTTGTGAATACGAACGCGCCTCGCAAAAAATCGGAGCCAAAGTGACATTTGTGCCACTACGCAATTTTGAGCTGGACGCCGATGAGGTAGTCGAAAAAGCAAGAAGAGCCGACGCAGTATTTCTTTGTAATCCAAATAACCCTACAGGCAAACTTGCCACCAAGAAGATAATGAAAATAATCAAAAATGTGGACAGCTCGACAAGGATTCTGCTTGATGAATGTTTCATTGAACTGGCAGACAACAGTAATGCCAATATGATCATTCACAAGGTATCTGAATTTGATAACCTCGTGATCCTGAGGTCATTGACCAAATCATTTGCGCTTGCAGGCCTACGGATCGGTTATAGTGTATGCAATCCCACCCTTGCAAAGAAGTTGTCAGAAAATAAGATCCCCTGGAATATAAATGCCATTGCGCAGGTTGCAGCAGTTGCAGCATTATCAGATAAGACATATCTATCAACAGCAAGAACGCTTGTTCAAAAAGAGCGAAAGTTTCTGCATGACAATATTCGCAAATTAAAATTGTTTAGCCCATTAACTTCAGAGTCAAATTATTTTCTTGTCCATCTGAATGGGCGAAATTCCAAGCAGTTTAGAGATGCATTAGTAAAAAGAACTGGTGTACTTGTAAGAGACTGCAGTACGTTCACTGGCATGGGCTCTCAACATATAAGATTGGCGGTGAAGACACGTAGAGAAAATGTTTTACTGTTAAATGCGCTTAAGGCGTTTGATAAAAATGAATAGGGCCGCCAAGATCATTATGGTGCAGGGTACGACATCGGGCGCTGGCAAGAGCACGATTACGATAGGATTGTGCAGGATCTTCTCAGATGAAGGCTACAAGGTAGCACCATTCAAGGCACAAAACATGTCATCCAACTTCTTTACTACAGCCAGGGGTTCCAAAATGGCATTGGTGCAAGCAATTCAGGCAGTTGCAGCAAGAAAGGAACCAGATCCGGAGATGAACCCCATCCTACTCAAGCCTATTGGTCAGTACAAGAGTGCAGTATTTTTGAACGGCCGATTTTACTCAGAGATGTATGCCAAAGAATACTATGAAAAATTTGTCAAACAGCATGGTTTTTCGATGGCATTGAAAGCACTTGACAATATGAGGAGCGAAAATGATATTATTGTCATTGAAGGTGCAGGCTCCCCGTCAGAAATCAATATTGCAAAATACGATATTGCCAATATGCTGCTCGCACAAGAAGCGAGGGCACCAGTGTTAATAGTAGCAGACATAGAGCGTGGCGGCTGCTTTGCGAGCATTGTTGGCACGATGCAGTTATTGAAGTCAACTCACAGGGAGAGGGTTAAGGGTTTTCTTATAAATAAATTCAGAGGTGACATTACGCTTCTAGCGCCGGCGATCAAGAAAGTTCAGAAGATGACAAAGAGGAGGATCCTTGGGGTAATTCCTAAAATTGAATTTAATCTTCCAGAAGAGGACTCGCTCATAGGAAACAGGGTAGGCAAGGTTGAGATTCCACAAGAGTCATGGAACTGGCAGATAGACATTGTTGCAAAGTCAATAAAAGAAAATATCGACATGGAAAGAATATCAAAGGTCGTGGGCCTATAGATGCTGTGTCTCCTTGGTGCGCTTGCAGGAGGCATTAGTATTGATTGGCTGTTTGGCGATCCGCCAAACAAATATCATCCAGTGGCATGGATGGGCCAGCTGATTATGTTTTTTGTCCCAAGGCTTAAAGAAGGTGAAGAAAAGAACAACGGAACGATCTTTGCCATCTCACTTATCGTCACACTAGCTTTGACAGTCCATGTTCTTGTGTTTTTAACAGGATATCTTGCTGGTGTAGTAGAGATGGCTGTTGTGTCTGCCATAATATTGAAGATCACAATTGCAATGAATGGCATAGAAAGGCATGCCAAGGCAATTATGAACTGTCTGAACACTGGAGACTTGCCAGGCGCTCGTCAGAACCTATCATTGATAGTAAGAAGAAAAACAGACGATCTTGACATACAACATATCTTCTCCGCAACTATTGAATGCATAAGCGAAAGTACAGTAGATGGAATCACAGGACCAATCTTTTATTATTCATTTTTTGGGCCTGCAGGTGCCTTTGCCTACAGAGTGATAAATACCCTTGATTCCATGATTGGCTACAAGGACACTTATTTCAAAGACATCGGATGGATGTCTGCAAGGCTTGACTCTGCGGCAAACTATATTCCTGCAAGAATCACTGCACTATTGATGATAGTATCGGCCAAAATACTTGGAAGGGATTGGAAGAACTCCTTTAGTATTTTAAAGCGGGACCACAATAAGACAGTCAGCCTCAACGCTGGGTACCCAATGGCGACTATGGCAGGAGCGTTACGTATCAGGCTTGAGAAAATAGGACATTATTCACTGGGGGACGAGCAAGAACCTGTTACACTTGAGAAGTGCAAAGAGGCGATTTGGATAATGAAGGCCACAACGCTTCTATTCTGCTTTATTGTATCTGTTCCAATAATAGTGGTTCTGTATTTAGCCGGCTGGTGGAGGCTTGTGCTTGGAATACCTTAAGCCCATCAAATCGGTCCTTGCATTTCTGACAATATTGCCGGTAGGCAAACAGAACCACGACATCTATTATGTTGCCAAGAATATGCATCTATTCCCCTTTGGCGGTCTAATTATAGGCACAATCATTG
Organism: Thermoproteota archaeon; assembly: GCA_030861405.1. GTDB lineage: Archaea > Thermoproteota > Nitrososphaeria > Nitrososphaerales > Nitrososphaeraceae > Nitrososphaera. The sequence continues at coordinate 65,197 of JALZFS010000120.1, forward strand.
GTGCAATGGCACTTGTAATCTCTGATTTTCTGCATCCTCTGCTCATAGGTTTTTTAGTTACAGGAGCCCTCATGATAATAACGGGGATCCATCATACCGATGCCTTGGCAGACCTTGCGGACGGTCTAATGGCAAAGGGCAGCAAGGAAGCAAAGCACAAGGCTATGCTCGATCCTGCTGTTGGCTCGGCAGGAGTGGCCGTGATAGTGATGTATTTTTCAGGCATGATAATCGTATTCAATATAAGCTTCACATCCGGCTTGGCGATTTTTACTAGTCTGATAACTGCAGAGGTGATAGCCAAGTATGTTATGGTGCTTCTTGCTAACAGAGGTATCTCTGCGTGGGAGGGCTTCAGCTCGCCTTTTGTTATAGCAATGAAGGACAAGCGCAAGCTGCTTGCGGCGACTAGCATTACGGTTGTAATTGTAGGATTTGCCAGTGGCTACACAGGCTTTGCTGCCATAGTCATTTCAGCCATCATTGCAGAGATTATGAAATATATATCTAGCAAAAGCTTTGGTGGGATATCTGGCGATGTTCTTGGCGCATCAAATGAGATAACTCGTCTCTCTTCTCTAATTGTACTATCGTCACTATCGCCACTACCACAGAAGGCCCAAATCTTTTGATAGCCGCTGTGATGTGTGGAGGTAGAGCAAAGAGAATGCTGCAACAGCAACAAACTGGAATAGAAAAGCCACTACTAAAAGTCCAGGGTGTTGCAATGGTTCAGCGAGTAATTTCAGCTCTCACCAGCTCGAATAGATTTGATCGCATCATTGCAGCTGTTTCGTCCAATACGCCGGAAACAAATGAGTTTCTAAAATCAAAGGAGGTTGAAAGGATCGAGACATCAGGTCAGGGATACTCACAGGACCTATCACACCTTCTTTCACAATTGCAACCACATAAGGTCATGATAGTGCCAAGTGACATTCCACTACTAAATTCTCAGGTTGTCGATGAGATTCTTAATGCTATACATAACAGGCAAGAGCCAGCTATTTCAATAGTACTTGAAAAAAGATTTGTAGAAGAAATCGGAGCTACACCAAGTATTGTATTTGACCAGTACTGCCATTCAGGCATCACCATATTTAATACGAGGGGCGTTGGCACCGGACCGGTGCAAGAATGCTATTTGGTGATGAACAGAAAAGAAATTGCTCTAAACGTCAATACTAAACAAGAGTTAGAACTAGTAGAAAAATTACTGGTCTAGCACCTCTAGAACCTTCCCAAAGATGTTGGCCTTACTGCCTGATCGCTCAGCCAAAAGCTCGCCACATGACTTGCAGGTCAGGGTAGTAGTTGTATGTGAAAACACTATTGATTTTTCGCCACATTTTGTGCATTGAACAGATAGAAAGGAACTCCTTGGCTTTGGCATCATCATGCTTTCCCGTTTCATAGTCTTCTCCTCATATCTCCAGTTTACGAATCCTTAGACCTTGCTTCATTGTCCTGTACTGGCACGTTTTACAGGTGTAGCGTAAAGTCATTTTTTTAGTAGTCTTGGCAGTCCTCTTGAGCTCAGGGAATTTTTGGCCACCATAACCTTTCTTGTCCTCAGCATGCCTGCGAGCACCTTCAGCAACTGTCCTATCCTTGCCCTTCTTGTAGAGGGCAAGAGTCTGTACTGTATGAGTCTTGCAACGGGGGCAGAACTTGTGCATCTCCTTCTGCATCTTCATTGTCTATTTGATGACAAGTAGAGGTAATTTAATGTATATATTTAAAGTGTTTATTTTCTAGATTAGAACAGCAAATCTAATATACTAAGACCTACAAACCCTTCAGCAGCATGATCCCAGCAGGATTCTTCGAATCCTTCATTCAGCAATCGATAGACCCAAGAGCGTTTCCAGTGTGGATACCGCTGGCTTTTGGACTGGTCGTAGGACTGGCTTACGTAATTGCTTCGGCCGCCAGGCGCAGCCGTTAAAAACGGCGCCTAACCTTTTCTTTTTGCAATATGGCTTAATAGCCAGTATGATTATAGAGCTCATCGATCATCTATGGATCTTTTTCATCGTGGAAAGACGGAATGCGAGAATTGTCATGCAAGCTTTAGAAGCTACGAAGATCTCATAGAACATGCGAGGGATGTCCACAGAAGGCATATTGTAAAATGCAGCATGTGTGGCAGGCAATTCCTGCATGAGAAGGACAGGATCCATCACATAAAAGAAGAAAAGGAGAGAAAGATGGATGCACGTACGCACAAGTTTTAAAAATATAGTAGGGTCTAATGAAACATGAACTTTGCAGCCAGGATAGGTATCTTAAAAGAGCGCACGATAACGGTCAACTCTAACCAAACTACCAGCTTTCTCTGGGAGGGCGAAAATGTCCTTTCTACCCCCTCTATGATAGCAGAGATGGAGGAGACATGCCGGCTTCTTCTCAAAGACCAAGTCATAAAAGATCCGGAATGGGACTCGGTTGGCACAGTAGTCAACATAAAACATCTTGAGGCTACTCCTGTGGGAGCCGAAGTATTTGTCAAGGCAAGGGTGGTATCAGTAGAAGGCAGACGAGTCATATTTGAGGTAGAGGCTCGAGATAAGCTTGAGAAGATAGGAGAGGGAATGCATGAGAGATTTATAATAAACATCCCGCGGTTTCGCATGAAATTCAATGAGAAGCAAAAACAGCTTGGGTTGTAAGGATTCATTTAAAATCATATGGTTGTGCAGGACAATTTATGTAGCTATTATATTGATATTCTAGGTAGGAGAATATAACACAAAGCATGTTTTACTATCTGCTATGATGATAGAGTGCTTATCACTTTTTCAATGATCACATCATACAACTATATACAACTAGAACCATTTTGACCATCTGTGACGATAATTGAAAAGTTGAAACAGCTAAGCATAGTAGGCTCTATAGTAGTGATGCCAGATTTTTTCGTGGATCGCATAATCAAGCTTCAATCAAAGGAGAATCTTTTTGATATACTCACAGAAAAGGCAAAGCTTGGGGGTGGAAGTATAAGAGGCATTCCTACGAGAGACGTCAAGGGAGGAAATGCGGTTAATGTAGCATACTGCCTTGCAAAGCTGGGCGCTAAAGTATCGCTTTTTACGATCGCGGACGAATTAGGCTCCGCAATGATAAGGCAGGCGTTTTCACAATTTGGTGACAAGGTCACACTCAGAATAGCTAGCGGCAGGGCAGGTTTAACTACAGCTTTTGAGTTTCCCCATGAAGATACACATGTAAACGTGATGGTGAGCGACATAGGAGATAACTCAAACTTTGGTCCGGAGAGAATAAGCACTGAATCAGATAAGGCAATATTAAGTAATGCGGATGGTGTAATGATAGTCAACTGGGCTAGCAACTCCAAGGCCACAGAGCTGGCACAATTTTCGTTCCAAAATTCTTCCAGTGCCTTCCACTTTCTGGACCCAGCAGATATTGAGACAAGAAAGCATGACTTTGTAGACTCGCTCGGCAAGCTTGCAGACGTGACTGATTGTCTTAGCATAAATGAAAATGAGTGTAACTCACTTGCGGATGCACTTGGCCTTGGTCGACTGCTTGGACCTAGTAGCACTGCTGATGAGATCAAGACGGTGGCTAAAAGGATCGCTGAAAGAGTGGGTATCAGTACTGACATCCATACAAGGATAGGAGCGGCATGGTCAAATGGAAAGGAGAGTGTGTTTGTATATACAATCAAGGTCGAGGCAAAAACGCTGACTGGAGCAGGTGATTCGTGGGATGCTGGAGACATTGTCGGTTACCTTGCTGGCCTAGATCCACAACAGCGATTGCTGTTCGCCAACTGCTGTGCTTCCCTCTATGTAAGAGATCAGAATGGTGAACCTCCAACAATTAACCAAGTCTTCGAGCTGATAGAAAGAGTGTTGTAATGAATAGACCCGGTTTTTGTGCATTAAAAGATTCCTTTATTGAGAATAACAGAGTATCTTTTGAGGTAGCATTGTTTTGACAGATTTTCCGATAGTATGGATTTATAAAAAGTCAATCAGGTGATTGATAAGATACGCGTCTCTTTCGCCATCTGGCGTGTTAATAATACTATTATTATATCCTTAATTAATACTCTATTCTGTGACTGCATAGTTGTTAATTCTTTAGCGCATAAAGCAGGCAAAATGGAATTGACATACTAAATCCGTGATGTACCCTATAGTATGGCCTAGGGAAAATGAGCAGTATGCATCATACCGTAGACCGTATTACTTGTACCTATGATATTTTGAACCTGACATTATTTTAAATGATTGTCCATTTGTATGTTTATGATAGAAGCGGAAGATGCAAGAAGAGTGGTTGATGTGATAGCCAAGAACCTAATGGGTATAGCAACCAATAGGTCTAACTTTGAACGGCTGCCAGATACATACTGGGGATACTATGCTAGAGGCCACGATGCCAAGGGCGCTTTCGGTGTTATCGTTGTATATTCGGAGGATACCAACGATGTTGATGAACTGATTAAGATGTACAATCAGTGGGTTACCAAGAACAAAACTAAATAATCTGTTCGATTACCCATTCGCGGAATTTGGCTATTGCAAAGTCCTCTGATTGCTTGACAAATGCAGGGTCTTTAATACGCCACTGATCCTGTGGAATGCCCTCAAAGAATTCCTGCATGCACAAAATAAATCTGAAGCGCAGATTGCGTGCATTTTCTGTAATATCGTAGCGGTAAAGGATCTTGGCGATTTTACCGAATGCTTCATCGTAATTGCGCCTGAACGCAGGTATGTCAAAAGTTTCATTCAGTATTACAGAAATTGCATCCAAGTCATCATACAATGTTATTTTCATATGCTGTTGCTTCAGTATAAGTCCCGATTTTTACCATATAAAAGGATCCTACTATATAGTATCTCGCTTTTTATGGTATTGTTTATTTATTGCATGTAGTGGTCTATGGTCCATCCAACTTTTGAAATGTATAGTAATACTGGGACATAGTAGTTCCTTTCTTCTTATAACATTTTCTAAAACGATCCTATATATCTTTTAGATATAGAAATCAATTAGCCAAGATAGTCCATGCAGTGCCACCGCATAGCAGCCACTTTCTACTTAACAATAATACATACAAGCAGCATAACAGCTGCCTCTGCTAACAGTTCTCTTCTTGCAGAATATGCTGGCTGGCTTTTAATAGCAATTTAGTGGCAAAATACTGCGGGGGGTGGGATTTGAACCCACGAACCCCTAAGGGATGAGGTCTCCC
>JALZFS010000155.1 GCA_030861405.1 Thermoproteota archaeon
ACATCACTGCCGATGTTGAAGTCATTCCTATTCAGAAGGTGAACGAAGCTTATGAGAGAATGTTAAGGTCAGACGTGAAATATCGCTTTTCCATAGACATGGCTTCTCTTAAATCAGAGTGACATGATATTGTGGCTGTCGGTTCTAATTTACTCTTATATTCAAATGAGGTCGCCATAAGATAGACAGTTCCCATTGTATTTGTCGGAGCGGAACTTCAAGGGCAACCATAGATACTAATAAGATCACACTCGAATTTTCCTGAGGTCATCGTTATGACTATTTTACATTTGTATGGTTTAGCCAAACTAGAGACGAAACTTTTGCTTACTCGACATCGACCGTGAACCTTGATCATGGAATCTCTCCGAGTTGATATTCATAAATTCAAGCATACCATATCTTGATAGTTCTCTATCATGTCACTATTTTTTATGCCGGCGAATCGAAGACGAGAGTCAGATATTACAACATTATTTACCTTAATCATTCCCTCTTGGACCATTGAAGTTTTTGTGCCGAAAGCTTGTAGGCCAGTACTTTATCCGCCAATAGGATTCACAAACAGGGTTTACGACGCTGTTCAATGTCTGCATTGTTTTTTAGTATAGGATCGCTGCATATTGTAAAAGGTATATTAGCAAACAAATAGTAAATATCAACGGTGACAATTCAATCAATTGGAGTCAATATATTCTGAACCTGAAATCCAGTATCTCAAGTCACAGCGGCTGGCAAGGATTGCAACTGCAACTAGACAAGGCAAACCTGACGTTTCCCCCGTAGGTTTTGAGTTTGATGGGATGCACTTCTTTATTGGCAGCCATAGTCAGGATATTTTCCTTTCAACAAGGAAATACAAAAATGTTAGGGATGGAAACAAAGAAGTGGCTCTGGTAATTGATGACCTGGAATCTGTACAGCCATGGAAGCCTCGTGGAATGAAGGTAAACGGTACTGCAGAGGTTATAGAACATAATGGGATGTTTGGTCCCGGCAAATATCTAAAGATAACTCCATCGGTAACATGGAGCTGGGGCATCAAGGGGCTTCAGCAGCCGAAGGAAGGAGAATTTTTTATCAAGACCGTACATAGGCATGATTGATAATTAAAGACCTCTAATTTCAAAGGTTATTCTCTCTGTTCTCCTCTGACCTGGTATCTCACAACCTTCTTAGCTCTCAGTTATGGTCAAAGTGACTAACAATGAATCTATTTTTTAAAGTGAGATCAATTGCCGGCCCGACGGGCCAGCCCAAATTAAAAAAAATTGTTCAAAGATGGGCTCATTGACAAATGATGTAGAATCGCCGGTTGCAGGGTCTCAAGGCAACTTTTCCTACCTCCTCTCTGTTGGAAATTCCGTCAAAACATTAAATTTTTAATCCTTCAACATTTCAATTAGGATGAAACATATTTACTAATTGCGATAGAGTTCTGTAGCGTTCAGTTACATTCGAAATATATTCACTTGCGCGGCCATTCCAAGAGTTGCATCCATGTATTGCATCCTCCCCCGAATTGTAACCACCAAGAGCCATTAACATATATTGCTCGTTACTGCATGCTGGAAATTTGCTCTTCATCAGCGAAAGGTTGTCTGATAATTCCTGTACCCCTTGGTATATGTTGAATTCTGGATTAAACAAAGAAGTTGCCCAGTGTGTAGAGTTCTTATCTGTAGTCAGGTTTGGCATGTTCCCATCAGCTTCTCCGCAAGCAGGTGTGACTTGTGTTAACCCAAATGATCTGCTTTGTGGATCTGTCCACCCGTCGGGTATTCCACATGGACTATCCTGGCTTATTAAGAAGGAATCAAAATAAGATTCTTGCATTATTAGCGCTTTTACCATGAGCTTATCAGTCACACCATAACGGTTGCTAGCATCGATAATAAATGAATCAAATTGATCATATCTTGGATTGCCAGTTGATATGAGATCTGGCTTTGTTTCAGCCTTCATAGATTGAGCTTGTGCCATCCAGCCGACTGACATTATTGTGAAAAGTCCAATGGTTGTAAGTGTTGCGATTGTTGTAATAACAACGAGTGTTTCCAGCGCCGAATATGGATTTGTCATCGTATACTTTGTTCGGCGTGTAACCATCTTAAATCTTAAGGAGGATATGAAATAATACAAAGAGTATAGCAGCAGGAGGGTTACGCAAAAATATCGTCTTCTGAAGTCTAATGTAAAACAAACCATTATAACGAGATGCACGTAAATGATGTAGTGATACCTTTCCTCCAATCCTCTTCATAATTCCGGCCATAGCTTTCTTCGTTTAGCCGAATGGGCAAAACCATCAGAACGTGAAGCATATGTAGACTATTCCTAGCAGTATATGGTTCTGCAGCAGTTAAGATTATGTTGATCTATCAAAAGGTAGTCTTTCAATTAATCAACAAGTTATCTCATCGAATACCTCCAGCAGACAAACCATATCTAAGGCAGCCCAAGCACACATAGAAGGAATAGGCGGTTCAATAGTGATCGCTCCCGTTCTAAAAAACCATGCATAAAGCTTCTCGTTACTTCCCGATCTTAGTTTCAATACTCTTAATCGCGTCTTCGGTGTACTTTGCTAGGTTGTCTTGGAACTTTCTTATGTCTTGCTCACTCCATTGACTGTCTGCCAGCAAATCGTACTCGAGCACGACAAGCCACCCCCATGTTTGCATAATAATGTCAAATTGAGCGGAATCTACAAGCGAAGCTGTAATTCTTGATTGCGGATTGACCAAGAATACTGTAACAAAGTCTGCAACAGCAATAGCCGATCCAAGTGCAGTAAATGCATCAGCACCCGATATGAAACCTTTGACTATCGAGGCACCAAGAAGTAAAAGACCGGCTACGATTATCAAGATATTAATAGCCCTAAGCACACGATAGTTCTTGTCATTCTGTTCTTTGAAATATGCAACCGTGTGTTCAGTCGTATCCTTTATTGCATCCTGGAATTGCTGTTTCTTCTGGTCTTTATCAGACGGATCTGATGGCTTTTTCAAAACCGCAAAATTTGCTGCCCATGTTGTCTGCGTTTGAAAAAAGTTATCTCTTCTACTCATTTTGGGGGGCACGTATTAAGCTTAGAATATCTTATACTTTAGTAATTGGGTCACAACTAACACTTCTTGAACATTCCTTGTGATATCGAGGAGAGTTGAATTTTCAAGGGCATACAGCTCGACTTAGCTAAGTGAAAGATTTGGTTTATTCCGATAGAGAGAGAAAATGAACAAATGAACAAATGCATTAATGATATTTTCATTAAGTCACTACCATTAGTATTGATATTGAGTCTATTTTTTGAAAGTTTTTCTGATGGGCGCCTCTAGGCTTTCCTTTTGTATTAATAACAAGTCCACGGATGAGGTTTCTTATACCTTTGGTGGGAAGAGATATGTGATTAAGAGGGATCTGCTAACATTTTGACCCTCTATATTACACTAATGCTAGCCAACAACTTTTTCCATAGGGCTGAATCTCGATAAGCTAATAGTATTGTTCATGTTCATAACACCATCTCCATGGTTTATTCGGTAGCGCAATCATTACAGGATGCCCTGTAGTTTCATAATGTTTTCTTGCATGAAGACCAATGGAAGAATCGCAAC
>JALZFS010000013.1 GCA_030861405.1 Thermoproteota archaeon
TATTTTCCTTTTGTGAACATTCCTAAATTAACTTTGAACAGGTACGTTCACTTTATCATTCTTCTTAGGAGATACTCCTCAATACATAATAATAAGCGCTTTCGGCTATTTACCATATAAAAAATGACTGCGAATAGTACAAAAAACAGCAGGTCCGTGATAATGGTAGTAGTCGGAGGGGCAGTAGCAGTATCAGCACTCCTTATCGCATTCAGTGCACTCATAGTATCGCAGGACGCAGCTGCGTTGATATTCTTCCTACCGTTTTCTAGTGGTAGCGGCGATACCGCAACAACAACACAAAGCCAAACCTGCACTACTAATAGCGGCACTTGTACAGTCACGGAAACCCAGACAACTAGGCAGACAGGCGATGGTGGCTGCGACCCTGCTGTCGTATGCGGTTAGTTTAGACTCGAAACAAAGTAACTGTGTCATAAGCTACACTTGCAATAAACTAGGCTAGCATTTTTCTTTCAAATTTTTTGTGCGACTAGCATTCATGAAGTAATTCCATTTTTCCTGTACTTCGATTCTTCTGTTTCTTTTGCTGTTGCTGCTGTTCCTATTGCCACTCCGCTTTTTCTTGTTTTTCCAAGTTATTGACAAGACATTGTGAAAAACTTTCTTAGGCATTTATTGCATATCTTATTTTCTTTATCTTGAGTGGTTGCTTTAATTATCTCATTAACACTTGAAATGGTCATTGTTATTTCGAGTTCATTGCTTGAAATATTTCTACTGTTATCACTAGGAGCCTTTTGTTCTATTTCAAATGTAGCATATAATCTGCAATATTCTATCGATATTTCTTGTTTGTCATGCTATAGCTGGATAGTAGTGATCAACAGAATCAATTGTTGGTTGAACTTTACTTTCTCTCTTCACTACTTCTAATATCTTCTTCCAGATGTGTCTCTCATATTCATATGCCATTATTCCCCCAATTACAGCTCCTCCGGCAAGTCCGATCGGACCTGCTACAACAAGTCCAACTGCTCCCGGAAATAGTATGCTTCCAAACCATGCACCAGAAGCAACTTCTACAGCATAATCGTCTGGAGTTCCTGTTATCGAAACATGAATCTCGCGTAACGAACCTGCAAATACCTTCAGAGACCTATTGACTGCCATAATACTCCGCAAAGGGATATCATTCATTTCTCCCTTATACTCTGATACTATCTGTAAATTTTTCTCATTTTCGATCTCTGCTTTTATGCTATCGTACAGGTTATCTAAGTTCGTCCCAAGACCTCTATAGTGCTGTACCTTTGCCATGAACCGCTATATCTGGGGGATCTATATATTTGTGAACTATAAATGCGCACCCTTGCTGTAATAGTATTGGACTAATTCCATTGCTATTTTGGAACATTTGTATCAGCAAGAAAGTAGGTTTAAACTAAGAGCCGCAACTGTGTAACGTCAAAATATCACTCCATGAGCTTAGACACAATTGGTCATGTCATAAATGATTCTTATGCTTCTTCTTCTTGTTCTTGAACGATCAACGCATTGGAAAGCTTCATAGAACCTTGATAGCAATATTTATTCATATCTAATATACTAATAATACTGGTGTAAGAGAATATCTATGGCTGACAAAATTAAATGCTCTCATATTCTTGTCAAAAAACAAAGTGAAGCCATTGCAATATTAGAAAGGTTAAAGCAGGGCGAGTCTTTTGCCAATCTCGCAAGAGAATTATCTATTGATAGGGGAAGTGCCAAACGTGGAGGGGATTTGGGAGCTTTTGGAAGGGGGACAATGGTAAAACCATTTGAAGAAGCAGCATTTAAGCTTAAAAAAGGAGAAATGACGCAGGAGCCAATCAAGACCGAATTTGGCTATCATATAATCAAGAGAGCAGGTTAGCGTAACAGGGAGAATATGAATCAAATTGGATGCTTACTTGGAAGAAGAACTGTATGACCTTATCACCTATTGTATACAACATCCACATGCCGCAGATTTTGAATCAAGGAAACAAAGGGCCAAAGAAATTGGCAAGGAGTTATACACTGACGGAGGACTTGATGCTATGGAGAATATCTTCTATCCCGTTGAGGTTAGAATAAAAGAAGAGATTGGCTTCGAAGCCAAACCATACCGTTCATGGTGGAACGATATAGCTAAAGAGTGGAAATATTGAGTTTTCAGGCAGCTGGTCTTAGCATGCGAAATGGGACTATACTAATCAAGAGCATAGTTCGCGCCAAGATGATTTTAGGAGCAGCTTAATCCGCTAAGTTTCTGGCTTTGTTTAAAAGGGCTTGTTCTCGAAGGTAAGTAATTGCTACTATTATCATTAACTACTATGACAATATTGTAACGAGTTGGAAATATATAGTTCAAAGCCATAGAAACGAACAACAACGATTTAGTATCCATGGTTACATATGCTAATTAGAGAAACCACACAATGATCAATTCTTTAGCCACCGAGAAATATAGAAAGCGTGACAACATGAAGAAGATTGAGCCCTTGACTGGAAGAGCTATACAGCAGCAGCCTCTCAGTACGAAGACCACATATAGTCCGTTAAGAATCTTGGACATTTTTAGGTTGAGATGTAAGAAGAACAATAAGGGGAGTCTGAAGGGGAAAGATAAAAGATATGGTTATTGTAAGCATTGAGGATCAAGAGAGGTTTGACCGAGCCATTGCCAGTCTAACTTGTGGCTATTGCAACAAGAGTTATCCAACTAAAGAGCAAATGTTGCATCCGTCCGAGGTGTACAGCGACCGTGGACGCATCAAGAGGTGGGTTCCAACATGCAAGGATTGCGCCAAGTCCCCTAATGTTAATTCAAACATTGGGGAGTTTAGCACTATTGCCGACTTGGCTGCAACTCCTGATAAAATTATGACGGCACATGACCGCGATGAGATTTGGGCCGCATTAGAAAACGCCACAATCAACCTGACCTCCTTTGGTGAGTCTTTTGTTCCATTAGTCGACGTGCTTAAGGCCGCTTGTAAAAGTAATGCCAAGGCTTACAGTATGTATCAAGTACATGATTGGGACCAACCAAAAGATGTTGAAAAAGACAATAAGGCTGTGTGGCCTCTGATCCATGAGATTATAGCTATGAGCGACAGTGGAAAGTACCCGACGTTTAAGATTGATGAATCAACAAGAGATGGGCCTGTTTTGTACATAACCTTTAGAAGGTCACCGAATACCGAATATTGATGGTCAGTGGAAGTGTTGTAAATACTCTAGTTGGACGTCAGGAATTGTCGAACGGCTAATGAAAACTGCCGTGGCATTTACTCCAGAAAGACAATATAGCGATCTAAGGAAAAGGAATTTTGATAAGCTGGTCGCTATCTAACATCTTGTTTAAATTGTAATGATCTTAATTATATCGTCGGATGCCGCGATTTTCAAAAAAGATATCGCTATATCCTTTTAACGTAGATTAACTCTTCGCCAACACTCTGCTAACAAGGGTAACAGCATCATCTATACTAGTATAGTGACCTGCCTGTTTTATCAAAACGGCGTGTATGCTTCTAATCCTTATTGTTATTAAATTCACATTCTCCACATCGTGTAGCAAGCGATCTGAGCTATTCCATGGACACTATTGTCTATCATCTTCCCTTACTGATTTGCATCAGGAAAGTCACGGTTGACTTATCCTGATTAGGGTACAGACAATACAGATTTCCATATATATGGGATTAAATTTAACCAACTCTAGTTCATGTCTAAGAAGAGAGCGAGAGGTAGGCATCGAAACAGAATCGAGATATTCCGCCATATCCTAGAAGCCGCAAATGGCAGCGACGTTAAAAAGATAAGGATAATACACAAGGCAAATCTTAGCCATGATCAACTGAAGGGATATCTAAAGGTTCTAGTTGAGAGGGGCTTGCTGAGCTATGACTTAGATACAAAGACATTCAAGGCCACAGAAAAAGGTCTTAGGTTTCTTGAAGCTTACAATCAGCTAGACCTTGTTATGAAGGTGTAAAAGAGGATCCCACGAGCTCTAACAAAGGATCAACTTTCTACTGTCTTATCAAAATGTTCATCGCATAAGTGGACCATTTTTATTTTCTGACTGTCTTCATCTTTCTTATCTATGTTACAATCTATAGCATGTGTTGCTTGCTTATTGCACTTTTCACATTTGGTTCTCTCACCCTGCTGTAAACTTTTAACCAGCCTGATTTTTGCCGTCAAGTAGTTAATTCCTCTTTTTTTTGTTGTTTTTCAAGCAGAGCTATTGAGTCGTCTTCTTGCGATTCTAGCAGAAGTGGCCAAGTGCAAAGATCTGCGTCATCATTCTTTAGCAATGTTGTTCTTTTAGGATTTGGTCTATCTGATTGTAGGCTTGAAGAAGTAAAAGCCCTTTCTTTGTGGTCTTAAATGTATTCATT
>JALZFS010000168.1 GCA_030861405.1 Thermoproteota archaeon
GCAGCAGCACTAATGGATCAAGACATCAAGACAGATATTGGAGTAAAAGATGATGCTCGTAAAAAGATAGTTGAGACACTTAATATGCGTCTATGTGACGAGTATGTTCTTTACACAAAGACAAGGAAATACCACTGGAATGTTATAGGACCTCGCTTCCATCAGCTGCACGAATTCTTCAAAGAGCAGTATGAAGCTTTAGATGAAATGGTAGATGAGATAGCAGAAAGAGCAAGACAGCTTGGCGGCAAATCGCTTGGCACACTTGATGAATTTGTTAGATACTCTAGCATAAACGAAGATCCTGGTCAAAATCCAGACGCACAGACAATGATATCCAATTTGTTAAAGGATCATGAAACAGTAATCAAGACACTTAGGAAGAACGCTGATGAAGCTGAAGAGCTAGAAGATATGGCAACAAATGATTTCTTCTTAGAAGCCGTGCAAAACCATGAAAAGATGGCATGGATGTTAAGAGCGCATCTAGAAGGAAGGGATAAGATCTGAAAATCGTCCTTTTTTATTTTTAAACAAAAATTATATCATATTAGGGCCCACAGACTCATTCAAATATCGAAGTACTTCATTATAGCTTTGGCCTGTTTGTAAGTCTGAAATTATGAACTCATTATTATGATATGACCAAATTTCTATAATGCGGCCTCTATCATCTACCCAGACCACAACAATTTACTTTCTGAATTGCCATAATACAAGGAGACCAGAGGCGGTGGCTGCTGCTTTATCTAGCCAAACTACTTTGGTTGTAGAATATTTATGTTCTCTTTTCTCTAGATTTAATAGACGACGAAACGACAAAAAATAAAGAATCATTTGTACTGCAAGCAGCCAAGCAATTAGCCAGGCAATCTCCTGACGGCTACGTCAGTCACGAAGAACTATATCATCGGTTAGTTGATTCTGGTCAGTTTGACCCATTATCTGCTGCAAACTCTATCTTCCGACTAGTGGAGGCGAGGAAACTGATCAAACTCAAGGATTACTTTGCGACTTATATCTTGTCGGATTCCGCAGAAGAGGAAAGAGTGGAGGGAGGATGAACGGCAACCACTAAAGTGATTGCAGAGCTTGCACACACATTTGAAGGATTATTATTATTCTTATTATTATTGTTGCACCTGCATTGTAGATTTTACTTGGCTTAATGCTCAAGCACTAAAATAGCGCATGAAGCCCTGTCCTAACCCTTAATAGTATAATTCTGTTAAGTTTTCGTGTGCAGAAAAGGACCACCACGCTTTCTTGCTCAGCCTTATTGTCAGTCCCAGCATTGTTGTTATCGATGTCTCTTATTATCTTCCATATTCATTCATCAATAGGCACGAGGCACGGCGATGAAAATGTATGATGATAATGATCAGGAGATACCCCTGAGAAGAATCCTAATCCCGCTGGATGGATCTGAATGGTCATTTAGAGCGGCAAGATACGCCATAAAAATTGCCAGGATGGCCAAGGCCGAGATAGTTTGTGTGAACGCAGTTTCCAATCCACCTTACACGGCATATGCTCATGCAGATGCACTTATACCGCGGTATATAGAAGAGGCAAAACATGAAGCACAAAAGTGGTACGATGAAGTAAATGCTATTGCGGATAAAGCAGGCGTTACTAGACTGAGTACAGAAACCCTGGTCAACATTTCCTCTGCAGCTGATGCCATCATAAGCTATGCGGAAAGAAATAATATAGATTTGATAGCCATGGGTACAAAGGGTAGAACAGGCTTGAAAAAGGTTTTATTGGGAAGTGTAGCAAGCGGTGTAATATCGCACGCCAGATGCCCAGTCCTTGTTGTAAGGTAACGAATCGTCATATATCAAAGGATACTGGTTTGCGATGAGAACACAAAGCCGTCAGACAAGGCACCGGACAATTTTGTCAAATATTAGGTGGAAGAAAGCATCAACTGGAATCTATTAGCAAAACCTTTTAGAAGAAGTATTCCCAGACCGAGGAACCACCATAGGGAAAATGATGAAGCCAAGTCAAAGAATGATAATAATAATAACAGTCAATGAAAAATACGAGAAAACTATGCTGTCACAAAGAAACATTTTAGGATTGTGAAAAAGCTTACTATTTCTTCTTATTGGCTTCACCTTCAAGGAACACGAAAGATTAATCTCTTAATATTGACGATGCGCCATACTGAATACAATGTCAGAGTACCCGTACGAAGGCAGAATTAATAGTGATGATGTGATAAATTGCAAAGACGTATTCTCATCTGACGGATCAATTATTGGGCAAGTAGAAGCAGCATTAGCCGAATCTTTTATTGTAAGATCAGAAGAACAAGGAAATATAGAAAGAAAATACGAAATTCCTAGATTAGAGATAGAAAGGATAGTGGATCAGGCAATTACTGTTAAACATACTAAAGAGGAGATTCAGAGAAAGTATGAAACATCTTCAATTAAGAAATATTAGGCGACTACTATAATAGCATGGATTTTACCTGACATCTTTGCTCAAGTAGTCTTTAAGTAAGACTGGATGAGAGAACTAATTTACTCATATATGGAGACTCTAAGGAAACCAGCTCGTCCGCTCAGTTCTCTATTTTCAGGGAGCGAAGCAGCCAAGATCACAGATCTTCTTTATCTAGCGAACAGCATCAGACAATGACGAAAATTCATGCTGGTATTTCTGCATCAAAGAATACGGTAAACAACATATTGAATATCTTTTAGATATTGGCGCAGTAGGCATCGGCGCAAAAAGAGTATATGGCATGCAGAATAAGGATAAAGCCAGAGACGAAAATACATACTACATAAGGGATGATACAGACACAGGCAAATCAATAAGGGATCCATGGTATCATCTGAATAAAGTGCAAACAGAAGGATTTAGTTCTTATTCAGATTAAAACTGAAAAAAGTTGTTTTGAAACTCAATGACAGTCCTATGCAAATTGCCCTACGTATTTCCATGCGCGCGGGATTTAATTATTAAAGAGTTGATTATCAAATTATCATTGTGCTCTTTTATAGCATTTCCCTTCCATCCGTTAATCTTACTCCTCGTAGGCATTGGATCTTCTTGTTCATAATAACTCCTCTACATAGAAAGTCTAGCTAGCCAATCTCTAGCCGCTGAAATTTCATCGTAGGCTAACTGATGTCCAGCATTTTTTTGCCAATGTAGCAATACATTCGCTCCACCTTTCTCAAACATACGATAGAGCATTTCTGCTTGCTCTCTTGGAACTATCGGATCGTGATCTCCTGCAGACATGAATATATTTTTGCTTGCCAGGTTAGGGATCATTTCAGGCATTAGTGGCACCATAGCTCGAAAAAGAACAGCAGAGGATATAACTTCTGGACGAAGTAATAGGCAGCTTGATGCTATATTCGCTCCATTTGAATAACCAACAGATATAACATTCTTCAATTCAAAGCCATATACTGCTGATGCCTTTTCAACAAAATCTGCTAGCTCATGCGTTCTAAACTTCAAATCTTCTATATCAAATACACCTTCAGCTAACCTGCGAAAGAATCTAGGCATTCCTCCCTCTAGCACCTTTCCTCGAGGACTAAGTATTGCAGCATTTGGGCATAGTTGCTGCCCAAGAGGTATCAAATCTTGCTCGTTTCCTCCTGTGCCGTGTAATAAAAGCAAAGTTACCGCTTTATCTCCCGTTTCAGTTGATGGAATAAAGTGATGGATAAATCCAAGTTCTGCTTTTGTTGTTTTTCTTCTTGTTCCTTCTACCATCCTATTCTTGTTTCTCCTCAGTCTCTTTGTCATTCGTCGTCGTTGATATTGTTGGCGGTGGTGGTGCTTGTCTGGGTGTCGCCGTGGCTTTTCCTAAAGTTGGAAGATTTACCTTAGGCAATAATTTTTGAAGATTCTTGCGGTCTGACTCAAGCCATGGCGGAAGCATGAGATGAGTTCCTAGCTCTTCTTGGGTCTCATCTATAGTAAAGCCTGGAGGATTAGTTGCAATTTCAAAAAGTACTCCGCCAGGTTCTCTAAAATAAACAGAATGAAAATACGTGCGATCTATAACAGGAGTGGCGTCTAGTCCAGCTGCGACTATCCTGTGTCGTAAAATGCTCTGTTGATGATCTGTGGGGGTGTGCCATGCTACGTGATGTACCGTCCCAGCGCCGAGGAACCCGCGCTGAGTATATGGTAAGCAAACCACATCTACAATAGATCCTGTTGATTCTCCATTGGCCTTAGCCTCCCTTATGATTTCATAACGAAACCGACTTCCTTCTTCCCTTATAAGATGGAATCCTAATTGTTCGGTCAAAACCGAAGCAGTACGTTCGTATCCTTCTTCTGACAGGGTTACAGAATAAAAACCTCTTAGGGCATGTTCGATAGGAATCGGACCATCTTTCCAGATGTTAGCGGTTCTAGCCTCGGCTGATTTATGAGCCACAAGCTCCAATTCAAGTCCGTCAGGATCGTAGAACGTTATGACTTCCTCTTCATTACCAAAACGCTTAGCTGGTCGTGCAAATCCTACTCCCCTTTCCTTCAGACGATTTATCCAAAAGTCTATCGCATTCTCGGGAATCAAAAACGACGCGGCTATAACCTGGCCGGTTCCTCTGCGTCCTCTCGGCGCATTTGGCCATGGAAAAAAAGTGAGAATTGTTCCTGGATGCCCTAATTCATCACCGTAATACAGATGGTAAGTTGTAGGATCGTCAAAGTTTACTGTTAACTTTACTAGCCTAAGACCTAATATCTGAGTATAAAAATCAATGTTCCTTTGGGGGTCGCTGGCTATTGCAGTAACATGGTGTATGCCTAAGACATCTCTTTGACTTTTATTATTGCTATATTTTTTCTTGTCATCACTGTCAATCTTTGTCATACGCCTAGGTTCTTCCATTGTTATCTTATCCTCCTGTAATACATATTTTTGATTGGAAATCTTTCTGCCTGACTACGTATACATGCAGATGCAACTTTAACATATGTACAAACAAATACCAATTTTGCTATATATGTCTCTCAGTATCTTTCAAACCAGCTAGATTTTAAAAGTATAACTAATAGCAGACAAGATGGGCGTAGTTAGTTGTGTTGACTTTGGGTTGACGCTTTAATAAAATTTGAATAGATCTTCTAGTGGATAGCTTTACATTCTGGCCTGCCAACCAAAGAACGGGACAGGTTCAGCTTTTTGAGAAGAAGGCTGTTCCGAGAGTCAAAGAACGTCTAAAAAGAAAACAATTGACTTACAACATGCAGATAATTAATTTATTCTGATCCAAATTGTTTTTACATTCCATATGAAACCAAAAAGTTGTTATCATTAAAGGTTCTATAGAGCCATTATCAGGTTAATGCAGAAGCGCAAATCAATTATTGTAATAGATCAATCTGGAAAAGATTTGATGTCTGATCCCACCTTGAACAAAGGCACGGCCTTTACGAATAAGGAGCGAACCCAATTTTACTTACATGGTTTATTGCCGCCCGTAGTCGAGACACTAGAGCAACAATGTGTGCGAGCATATGAAGCATACAAGAGAAAGGGTGATGACTTGGAGAGGCACATTTTTTTGCGAGCACTACAGGATACGAATGAGACCCTCTTTTACGCTCTGCTTTATCGACATATTGGCGAAATGGCTCCAATTATTTATACTCCAACTGTGGCACAGAGCTCCATCAATTTTTCGCACATTTACCGTCGCCCTAGAGGTTTATTTTTATCGTATCCACTTGCCGACAAGATGGACGAGATAATAGAAAACCGCCCCCACCGCGACGTGGATGTAATCGTCGTAACGGATGGTGAACGAGTGCTAGGGATAGGCGACCAAGGAGCTGGAGGTATGAGCATTCCCATTGGCAAGCTTTCACTTTATACAGTAATTGGGGGGATTGACCCTAAGCGAACGCTTCCAATCTTACTTGATGTTGGTACAAGCAATCAGGAACGGTTGCACGACCCAGAATATATTGGATGGCGTCAGGAAAGGATAACAGGTCAGCTTTACTGGGATTTTGTGGACAAGTTTGTATCAAGCATCAGGCGAAAACTTCCAAACGTCTTGCTTCAATGGGAGGACTTTGCAAAATCACATGCTCGTCCAATCCTTGACAAATATCGTGATAGCCTCTGCACCTTCAATGACGACATCCAGGGAACTGCTGCAGTTACGCTAGGCGCAATATACAAGGCTCTGAAAATTACGGGAAAGAAATTCTCAGATCAGCAGATTGTTATTTTGGGCGCCGGGAGTGCAGGGACCGGAATTGCAGAGTACATTTTGCATGCAATGGTAGCTGAAGGAATAGATGAGGAGAAAGCTCTACGCCACTTCTTTATCCTGGATAGCAAAGGGCTTTTGCAGACAACACGTAAAAACTTGTCAGAAGTTCAACATAAGTTTGCACAGCCTTCTGAACTGGCTTCGCGGTGGAGGATTAGAAGAGAAGAGGAGGATAGAGTGAAATTGGCGGAAGTTATCAAGAATATCTCAGCAACAGTCCTGATAGGCGTCTCAAGCCAGCCCAATCAATTTTCTGAGTCTATTGTCAAAGAAATGGCAAGCAAAGTTGATAAGCCTATTATCTTCCCTTTATCGAACCCATCTGATCGTGCGGAAGCGGAGCCAAAAGATCTCATTGAATGGACAGAAGGTCGTGCCCTAATAGCTACAGGAACGGAATTTCCACCAGTTTCATTTAGCGGCAAGACATTCAAAATAGCACAATGCAACAACTTTTACATATTTCCGGCTATCGGTCTGGCCGTGGTTGCTTCTGAAGCAAAGACGGTCACCGACAACATGATGATAGCAGCGGCCAATGCTTTGGGCAATTTTCAACGTGCCAAAGAGAACAATGGTGGTGTTAGTCGTATTGGGGGCAATAGTAGTAATAATGATGCGGCGGATGAATCAGCGTTGCTACCCCCAATAGAGAATATGAGAGATGTTGCTATTCATATTGCAATAAAGGTTGCACTCCAGGCTCAACGAGATGGCGTTGCGCCAGAAATGAGTGAACAAGAAGTATCGGATAAAATTCAGGAAAAATTCTGGATACCAGAATATAGCAATTACAGGATTGCAGAGGAGAAGTAACTTCAAATCAAAGGATTGATCAGTAATATAAGGTGGTGGCTTGAAAAAGAGTCTAGGCTTTAGAATAATAGAGCAAGTTGACAATGCTCACCTATTCAGATGCTTTTGTAGAGTCTTAGAGAAAGTCAAGTCCAAGAAGCCATCATAATGTGTCCCATTGATAATAAATGCGGCCGTACCTTCAACACCACTAACAATTCCACTTTGTAGCAATTCTTCTGCTCAAGAAGCATGTATATGTCCGGACATGTCCTTTTTGGATCTATTAGCATCTAATCCCACCTTTAGGGCATAGTCCACCAGGTGCGTATAATCTATCTTTTATAATGTTCAAATAAGTAATCTTGCATTTCCCAGAACTTATTGTTCTGAGCCGCCTCAGCGTCCGCAGCCTCAGCAGCATTTTGAGCATGAGGATGAATCTCATTGAGAGAAACGTTACAGAATACAAATGATATTTTATCATCGCCAAATTGGCGCGTTACTTGCTTTACCATTGGAGAAGCTGCGGCAGTATGTAGGGCATTTATAATCATCACCCGACTCTACAATATTAAGTGCAGCATTAACAGAACCTAATATATGGTCAGAACCAATGTTCACCGGCACTGCCAATTCATTACCCTCTTTTTCTGTTGTATGTTTGCTTCGGGGGCGTAAATAATAACATTAATGATAGAATAACTTCTTCGGCTATCGTTTTAGGTTTCAATCAAGTATAGCTTGAACTGCTCGGCAGAATTACGGCTTTCAAGCTTGTTCTTATAATGTCACTAACAGATGCTTCTCTATTGATTGCGAGTTTTGTATTGAGAATGCAAAAATTTGTCTATTCGGCTTCTTGAGGTCAAGTTTCATTAAATTTCATTCTCCGCCAATATCCTACTACTTTTTCGCTCGTTATTAGAACATTCTTATCTGACATGATGAGGCCATGTGAATAGTGGCAAGTGCAAGTAATAAAGAACAAATATCACTTTTGCCTATTCTACTGATCAATTTTATAGGAACTTTAGGTTTTAGCATTGTTCTACCTTTCTTGGTTTTTTTAGTAACGGATTTTGGTGGAAATGCGGTAATATATGGAATCCTTGCTGCTACATATCCTGCATTACAACTTGTTGGAGCTCCATTTTTGGGACGATGGTCTGATACCTATGGAAGGAAAAAGATTCTTCTGTTAAGTCATGGAGGAACACTTGCAGGATGGATTATTTTCTTTATTGCATTAGTTTTACCTATTCAAAATCTCTCTAGTATTAATTCTGAAGTATTTGGAATGATCACTATAACTCTTCCAATAGTCGTGCTATTCTTTGCTAGAGCCATTGACGGAATCACGGGCGGCAATGTTTCTGTTGCAGATGCCTACGTTTCTGATGTTTCCTTAGACGAAAACAGAAGCAAGAATTTTGGAAAAATAGCGATATCTTCTAATCTTGGTTTTATTGTAGGACCAGCTTTAGCGGGGGTTCTAGGTGCAACAGTCTATGGAGAAAAGTTACCAGTATTAGCAGCTCTCTTTCTTTCCCTAGCAATTCTAGTTATTATAAAATTTACCTTAAAAGAATCTAACAAAAAGAAGTCTTCCCTGCTTGTACGGGCCATTTCAGAAAAAGAAAAACAAAACGTCGGAAAAGTCTTTGCATTTGAGTGCAAGGAGTGCTACAATCCTTCGGATCCGCAGAAACTTAAATTCCTAGACGTTTTGCGTTTAAAACATGTTTCGTTTTTGCTCCTGTTGTATTTTTTTATTTTTCTTGGGTTTAACATCTTTTACACCGCATTTCCTATTCATGCTGTCTCTGGATTGAGGTGGACAGTAACAGAAATGGGAATATTTTTTGCCATACTAAGCGGCATTATGGCTTTGGTCGAAGGCCCTATTCTCCGTGAAGCATTAAAAAAATTCTCTGAGGAAAAATTAGTAGTAATTGGCAGTTTGGTTTTAGGTACAAATTTTGTTTTATTTGCATTAAATAATATTGCCTTAATCTATGGAGCAGCAATATTATTTGCAGTTGGTAACGGTCTAATGTGGCCATCTGTAGTATCAATACTTTCAAAATATGGAGGAGCTACTCATCAAGGTGCAGTGCAAGGTGTTGCAAGTAGTTTTTCGAGTTTAGCAAGCATCATTGGATTAACAGCAGGAGGACTCTTGTATAATTTGCTTGGAAACACCACCTTTGCAATTAGTGCGGGAGTAATATTCACGGTTTTTATTTTATCTTTTCGACTATTAGGAATTAGAAAAGGTGGCATCAGGTAACGTCATGCTGAAAAAATTATATTTATTCCTGACTCGATTTCAGGTCAGTTTAATTACAGTATCCATTTTTGTCTGAGCACAGAAATCAGGCCAATATTGAGACATGTCTGTTGCCTAGTCTGCAGCTATCTAAATAGAACAGACGCATAATAGTTCACGCTAAAAAGAGCATATACCATATGCTGTAATTTTCAATGTGAATTCCCCGTAAAAGTATTGGAACAAAACAATAACTAAAATCATATTGTTTGACCACGATCCTACCCTTGTCCAAGAGAAGCTGAAAAAGCCTTTAGCAACAATGTAAGATGAACTAAATATCATTCTGTGCTGGCCGAATCCCTTTTTCCTCTCCACAATGATAGTTACAGCCGCACACCTCTTGATCACAGGAGCTTTGGATTTGCTTTACAATTACTTCTTACTGGATCTGTAACGGATATGGCCATCCGGTTTGGTGAAAGCACGATACTACATAAAGGCTAGCATGTAAATGGACAAATTTACACAATTCGGATAGCCGGCTACCTTTTATTACAAACAATTCTTAGAAAGTTATTCGTCAGAATTCTCTGACGCATGTGATAAATGTTTACTCTACACATATGCAGATGGAATGAGTGGCACTGAAGATGAAAAAAGTGATAAGAGAACAATAAGGGATGACGATAATATCGCACTACAAATTCTATCAACCGCAAATGGTGGAGCATCGGAAAACGATATCAAATCCCAAATCAAAAGTCTCGCCTCAGATACCAAGTTGCTCCAGGCATACCTTGAACATCTAATGGATAGTGGACTTATCGGGTACAACGACGATAGAGGTGGAGAAGCTCGAGTCTATATTACGACAGAAAAGGGGATCAGGTTCTTAAAATCATTAGAGAGAGTGGAGACAGGTACTGCTCACCACGAGCCGCCAAAGGGGTTACTTCATCTCGACTGAGCCACCACCGTTAACGGTATAACCATACAAGTGTCTTGGTTCAGAAATCAAAGCTATGAAGTCCTTTCGACAATAGCCCTTGGGCAGGATTTCAAGAAATAAAAGATTGAATCACCCATTTTCTTTTTATTTCCTTCAATCAGAGGTTATTACGGAAGCAATAAAATTATTCAATAGGCTGACTCTCTTATCTTACTATCACTTCCGGACACGCTGTGTGCTTATGACCTGTGAAGCAGTAGATCCAAGCATTCGTTCTTTCAATCTCTTTCCCTTCGTCCCCATAACGATCAAATCAATATTCTCA
Organism: Thermoproteota archaeon; assembly: GCA_030861405.1. GTDB lineage: Archaea > Thermoproteota > Nitrososphaeria > Nitrososphaerales > Nitrososphaeraceae > Nitrososphaera. The sequence goes on from JALZFS010000168.1 coordinate 10,626, forward strand.
CATCTAGCAGAATTTGCAATTGTGTCTTCTGTTGAATGAGGAAGTACCACTGTCCCTGTTCTAACTTTACACTGATGGCATTACATTTTTGTTTGATACCATTGAACAGACTCCAGGAGTCTTGTTTTATGGTTTGTACTATTGAATCACCTAAAGCCATTTTACTGATATCTAAATAAGCAAAGCAATGAGGTAGGGATGTTGCCTGATCAGCTTAGACTGCATGCATTGAAATAAGTTGATAATATTTGATAATTTTTTGCAAGAAATATTGCATGGTCAGAATAGTTATTGGCGTTGCTGATCCATCTACTGGAATGAGTATTTTTGAAATTTCTGCATCCATAGACGATGCGATCGTGTCCGGAAACTAGCCCATATCAACATGGGTTTTCATCAGCCAAACTCGCTCTCACAATCAAAGTAGCTGATTCTAGTACGCCAACTCAGAAATACGTACAGATATCGCTTGAATAAGCTAAAAGTAAATAGTATATGAACATGTCATCTAAGGTCTGTTATATATGAGCTATGAAACAGCTGTTAGCAAAAATAGGGTAGAGGCCCTGGCGGATGGCATTTTTGCTGTTGTTATGACTATACTGGTCTTAAATATCAGCGTTCCACAAATATCGTTCCATTATGCTCCGAACAGTGTTGAAGCGGGAACTGAACTGGTTACGAAACTGTTTGAGTTATGGCCTAAAATACTTAGCTTCAGTATTAGTTTTATAATATTGGCCGTATATTGGATAGCTCATCATAGACAATTTCATTACATTAAACATGTTGATCGTACCCTTACTTGGATTAATATCTTGTTTTTGATGGCAACATGCCTCATACCTTTTTCTACGTCTTTGTTGGGGGAGTACAGACAACAACAAATATCGATTTTCGTCTACGGGGGCAACTCAATTATAATAGCATTATTACTTTGCATTAACTGGTGGTATGCTACAAGCCCTCACAATAGATTTGTAAATGAAGACCTGGATCCAATTACCAAAACTACATCACTTCGAAGGTTACTATTTGGAATAATTGTTTACTTGATTGCAATTGGAATTTCCTTTGTATATGTTCATCTAAGTGTTTTTGTTTTTGCTTTGATTCTAATCCCTGCATTTATGCCAAATAAAATAATGCATAAGATAACCTTTGGAGCACCAGTAGGAAAGAAATAGATGACAGTTCCTAATACTGATTTTTTATTTTCAAGCATGTGCATGCATAGTCCAAGCTTTTTAGTAGATTCAAAGCGTTATTGTTCTATAATATGATGTGAAATTAGCAACATCTCAGCTCATAAATTAAGAGAGACACGTTTTGTGGTATTAGATCATTACCTCATGCCCTAGACACATCAAGAAGGAATTTTTATCATCTTATCTAATCTTTGTTGGAATCATCTGTTTATTGCGACTGTGTAGAAGATCTAATACATCGACTAGGGTAGAAAGGTGCTATCCCATATGCTACATTGTTCTTTTTTTGCTTAGAAGAACAAAGTGACCATCATTATCAGTACACACCTAGATAAATATAATAGTATGAAAATAGACTTGAATATATGTCAAAAAATTCTCAAGCAGCAGATGCTGAAGGAGCATCATCCTCAAGCAAAGACGAAATAATTAGAGGATTGAATGAGGATCTAGCAAGAGAGTATAAAGCAATTATTCAGTATGTCGTCTTCAGTTCTACGCTAAAGGGCGCTCAATATCAAGACATTGCAGAGCAACTGAAAGTACACGCCTCACAAGAGCTAGCACACGCCTTAGAGGTAGCTAAGCAGATCGACTACCTAGGAGCAGATCCAACTGTGAAGCCTGAGGAAGCTGAATTCTCTCAAGATTCCAAAACAATGCTCGAGATTGACTTGAGGGCTGAACAAGTAACTATTAAAAACTACAGGGAGAGAATCCGTCAAGCGGAGCGTGCTGGTGAATTCGCACTCTCTGAAACCTTAAGAGAAATTATCGTGCAAGAACAGGATCACGAAATAGATCTTAAAGATGCCCTAGGACTACGATAACAATAACGGACCAAGAGGATACTATATTCAAAAAGAGACATGATAAAGTTAATGCTGCTATATTGTAGCGTAACGCCTTTACAAACTGTCTTCAGATCCTTTGGCAGATATTTGACGAAGGATCCAAAAACATTGCCTTAGAATAAAACAAGAGAGGTATCTGGCTTTTTTGTCAAACCCCTGGCCAGCAAGAGTAACCTTCAAAATTATTATCAGTTCCATCGGCAAAGTACCTCATGCATAAAAAATTTTGTCTTGTATTCCTAGAATTTGACTTTCAACATATTTCTTTGTGTAATGAAGCTAGCAGAGGTCTTTCTGATGTATGGTACGGCAACCAGCTCAATGCCAGAGTTTTGACATAACAAGGACAAGATTTTTGCGTAGAGTGCATGCAAGAACCCAGGAAAAGTCGAAACCCTGCACAAAAAACATGGCTCAATTCTTCATCATCCAGCCAGATTTAGACAATAAGTCAGATCGTGGGCGAACAGCGGACTAAAGCAACTAAACAAGTCGCCCTTGCTTTGCGAGCCTACCGACTAATTTCAGCAATACTGTCTTTCATTTATTCCAGGATGTTTTACACCCAAATTAATCAAACTCTAGTTTATAGCAGGAGTAACTTTAGACGCGGATGGTCGTTCAGTTCCGCAGTTCCGGCACGAACCCATTATGTACTCGATCTTTTTACCACAATTCAGGCAATTTTCAAATTTAGACTCTGTTGCGATCATGCTTCCATATCTTGCTGCGGTTATGGTATAAATTACTCTGGGTGGTTAGTTCAAGAAAGAGTATATGATTTTCGTATTGAAGAGTTTTCTACATCTGGCGGCCAAGAAGGGCGACAGCAGCAATGGGCCAGGTTTTCAATATTCAGTCGAGCAACACGGACGCCATTCAATTTGGTCTTTGAAGCAAGACCATGAAAAGTTCAGTTTTTTTCTCTGTCTCCAATGTGCGTCAGTAAAGGTTGGAATGCCTCAAAAGTAGACTAACATCTAACGGCTTCATGGTACGGCAATGATGAGCATCTCCGACACGAGAGACCACCAACCAGGAGCAACAGCAATAACAAAATGCATCCCTCGAGGCAGGTCGGTATGGGAGCTTTTCTTAGAATTTGATAGATATATACTATAACAAGTGTTTTGTTCTTTACTAGAATAACTGATGAGATCCCTTTTATGATTATTTATCCTACTATCATATGTGAAATTGCGTGGACAATCCACGATAGATGCGTTAATCTTGACAGCTGCGTTGAACAATGAGTTCGGCATTACGAGAGCAAGATTGGCACAAGAATTGGTATTACCATACCACAGAGTAAACAAACATTGCGAAGAATTAGTTCAAAAGCGCCTGTTGGAATATAACCGAGTAACGAGAACATATCATGCAACTCCTCTGGGAAAAGAGATAGTCGAACTAACAGAAGAATTGGCTGTTCATTACACTCCAGTAAATAGTGTGCTTGCAAAGTATAAGTTGCGCCTTGATGAGGGAAGGATGAAAACTAAAGACCATGTACGAAGGATTCTAAAAGAATCCTATGCCAACAGTAAGGCAAGTCTTAGTCTCCTTGCTGCAAGCTCTCTTCTTCTTTTGCAGAATTTATTCATGCAGGTAGACGACTGTTTATCACAGGTTCTGTATTGCTGAGAATGGCTCGAAATGATAGGCTATCAAAAAATATGAAGAGAGATGCAGTAGCAAATACTGAATACCATTATCTCTCAAACAGAGCAAAAATTTGCCACACGTAATCACTACGCTTGCCTTTGAGAGGGAACAGATATCCGTTGACAGAAAGGATATCTTGCTGGCAGGGTTTGATTCTGCGAAATAACGCTCAAACTCAAACCTGACTGGGATAAAAAGAGGACAGTTTTTAAGAAAATACAAGGGGCAGATAAGGAAATCGAGCTACTGGTTTGAGACGCTAACCAATGGCGTGATTATGATTGGCTACTCACCTTTTCGGCTTCTAGTGACGCCAGTAAAGGACGAGGAAGAGGAGGACAACAGCACAGATATCAAAATATGTTCCCCTAAGCGAGTTGAAATGTAGCTGATATTCATAATACTAGCTGATCCTGCCCTGACGGACTATCATCTTGGCTACCAGCTGTATGGACTAATAGGACAGGATCAAGGCCCAGACTATCATGAGCCTATGAGATTAACCGATCCGATGGTTATAATGTAGCAGTTTACAATGCAAGACAAGGTAAACATCAAGCTTAATTAATATTCAATCAGAGTCCCAGGTCAGTGGTTCTCGTCTCCTCCTGCAATTCTCATTTATTGCAAAAGTGGGTTTCAGAAATTGTACTTCATATTTTTCATTGTGGGAGACTTAGCAGCTACGTAGGTTTGCATAAGAATTCCTTGAAAGAGGTCCTGTAGATGAATAATGAGGAGCAACAGACAGGTTTTCTAAGATCCACGGTAAAAGGCTTGTCCCAATATGTTCCCCAGGTTCCAAAGCCTAAGAGAAAGATCTCCCTGATAGAAAAATTCGTCTGGACTGGGATCGCGCTCTTTGCATATCTTATCATGGGTCAGATCCCGCTCTATGGAGTCACATCAGACCCACGCTTTGACTTTCTTGCTTTTGCACGTGTGATATTTGCTGCACAGCAAGGAACATTGATGGAGCTTGGAATTGGACCAATAGTTACAGCAGGCTTGCTTATGCAATTGCTAAAAGGTT
>JALZFS010000169.1 GCA_030861405.1 Thermoproteota archaeon
AAAAAGTCACTTGAAATTAAAGATAGTGCCGCTTATATTCGCTTTTGATGCCTAAGAAAAAAAGACACTAAAGCTTGCTGAAGGGTCGCAACTTTTTGCGATGGAGATGCAAGTATAATATCTACAAGTTTTCTCTGCTTACTGATATATCGTCTGTGAGTCTTCTCGGGTGGTATTATCAAGTCGAACTTGTCTTGCATTCCACTGAGCTAACAGTCATTATGAGAGAAATAAACCCTCACGATGAAATCAAGGGTTCAAATTCCGTCTCCTGGCGCTTGTTATGAGGTTTTTAACGAATACCAAAACCCCTGAGAGCAAAAGTCCCCTCTAACTAGGACTTGAAGCACAATTTCAGGAACTGACAACTGTGAATGCTTTACTTAACTCAATAATGAATTAGCATACATACAAGCTATTGTTGCCAAAAAGTAATGTATCCATCTAGTAGTCCGAGAACGTCAGGTGCACCGTGCTCCGATAAAAAGTCAATAGTTCAAGCTTTAAGCAGAATAAACAAATAATTTATGCAGGTCTACTACTAAGTATTGTTATCGCCGCTCGCCTTTTACAATAGTTCTATAAAAGAGGTCGGCGATGACTGGCAGTTCTAGATAGTCGATTAGTATTGCCACCCAGGCAGCATAGTATGGAATTTCTACCGCAGTTGACGATCCAAAGAAGGTGCTATAGACTACATCATCAGTGATCCAGAATATATGAAATACCTGAACGGCCAGCATCGCTAGTAAGAGTGTATTCTTTATCAAACCTTTTTCACGCTCATAAATCCTGAGGGCATAGTATGTCAGCCCGGCAACGAGTGCAGGTATCTCGATATAGTCTATTATTATGAAAAATATGAAAAGCGGGCTATCATGTGGCACGTTAAGTACACTTTTTTGTGTTATTCTCTGTATAACCACGTCAGCAGTAAGCCAGTAAAGGTGCACCAATTGAAGTGAAATTAATATGAAGGCTATCTTCAAGTTCAGATTTTCATACTTTTGCCAGAACCAGGCCAGCTTTTGCACAGTGGAGGACATAAACAACTAGGCTTCCTAAGGCATAATTAATAGAACCGTAAAAAGATTTACTACATTATTAACGCGGGTAGAAATAGAATTAAAGCAATCCATATGATGAATGTCATACGCACATCGTATAACCAGTTGGAGTCAGCCAAAATATAGCCTCCTGAAATTCCTTTGGTAGCTTGCTCAAATCTCGATGCAAATTTCAGTATAGAGCAAAATTTTTCTCCTTCAGGTAGAACAATCTTGCATTTTCTTAAATAAGAAATAATTACACTCATGTACGCCCTTCGTGTATATAGCCTCCCTTTCATCCAAGCATACCGCTTCCTGTGACACAATGCATAATGTTCATTGCAATACACATAATCGTAGTATTATGGACTGAAAAAAGCTTAAAGCTAATAAATCATGATCTTCTGAAAATAGGAATTCGTTCTTGCATAGAAAATCAAAATAATGCCCTTCAGGGTTCTGTGGGATTGTAATTACGATATATATTGTATTTAATATCCACAAGCTTTCATTAGCGATTTAATATTATGACGAGAATTCAGGTACTGAAAGAGTATCAAAATCTGTCCACATATTGCTGCCGGTGAAAATGAATACCTGAAAGTGAACATGCGGTAAATACGTAAATCCAGTCATGCCTACACGAGCAATAACCTGTCCTCGCTTGACATGATGCCCTGCCCTAACGGCCGCGCTCCTGTGGGCAAGATGGTCATATCTAGAATATTCGCCGTTTGTATGCTGTATGACTATAAAGTTACTATCATGCCAATATTCGAGGCTTGGACCACCCAAGTATGAATCATCCTTAACAAATGTAACAACGCCTTCTGCTGCAGCAAGCACAGGCGTATTTTGTGCAACTATGAAATCGACTGAGTTTCTTAGTTTTCCAACATGCGCTGGTGAAGATATTCTATCAATTTTTTGCAATGCATTCTTTGGTACAGGCATCGAATAATGGTTGAGGGCATTCATATCAGAAGAATGGATATCGGGTGTGTGACTTAATCAGTTGATCACTGGAAGTGGTTTCTGTAGCAGTTGCTTCTCCTTTTGAAAGAAAAAGTGATTGACTTTGCCATGACCTCTGACTCCACATTAATCTTATTATCATAATCAAATAGTTATTATCATATTTAATCAGAAATTTATGGTAGCCGTCAAGCAAGCAAGCAAGAATCATCGTGTGCACAGACCTCGTTTTGTAGCGCGGTATGCTGCAAACTTCTATTGCGTAGCATCTGGACGCCGTACCAATACCTTTCTGTAGTGGTGGCGTTGTTATGCCATTAGATAGACATACTAGCTATAACACAGATATTACAAGATCGAACGAGAAATCATGGTTTCTAGTGCATAGGTACTAATTGTTATAAAATTAGTATATTGTTATAGAATTAGATCTAGCTTGAATCTGCATAACCTGCTATATCCAAAGTTGCCTATTCCGCCACCATGAGTGAAAATACAAACGATCAGAGTACTATGCAGCAGGCTGGTTCGCAGTGGGCGGAGGTAATTGGACAGCTTTTTGATAGATTAACAGGCAAAGGAGCTTCAGTAACTTATAATTTTGACAATCTCATCATCGACATGCCACGAGCACAGGGACCAGGCGGCCGGGATATGGGAAGCGCAAAGTGGACCATTAATGGCAGGATAGTTATCACTGCTGAAGCTCATGAGAGTTCTGACGAAGCTCGCCAAAGGGCATCATCAGTATCAACCACGACATAAAGGGATTTGATATTTGGCTATGTTAGGCGATGGTCACCTGCATATTGACAAAAGCGACCCATTGGGAGACTGGCTTGGCAAAGCACTGAAATCTGCAAAAGAAGGTACACTTGCCATCAGCTTTGAGAATAAACCGGCAGCAAGAATAGCAATCAGCAACGGCACATTGGCAGTTGATCTACTAGAGCCGACTATGTTTAGGATATCAGAAGATGACACAGGATTGTTTGATAAGCTAAAAACTGCATCAGAGTTTGGCCGTAAATTATCAGACAATGGGGTAACACTCTCTATTCTTAGGAAGGGCAAAGAGGCTGTACGGCTCGGCAAAGATGCAAAACCCACACTTTCAAAGATGGTGACAAGAAGTGATGATATTCAGTTGAACAGTGCAAAGGAATTCGCCAAATTAAAGGAAGATCTAAAAACGGACTAACCATTTTATAGCGCCTACCAAAAAGCTTAAGAACTATTTTAAAAAAACAAGGACAATAGAAGATCATGAGAGCAATAGCAGGTCCGATCAGTATACTATGACTCGAATTTTATAGATACTCTATATACATGGTGTCAGGATTAGAAGGGAGACTACTACACAGCCGGATACTGTGGGTAACTTGGCCGACGCGTGGTATAGATCTTAAGGAATTGACAAAAGAAGTACTAAGCAATAAGATTTCAAATGTGCATCTCTAGGCGCATATAAACAACCCAAATCTATTACACTTAAGTGCTAGAGCCGACAAGCAGTCAGGGTTGAAAAATATTACAAAAATGTTAATACTAAAAAAGCAGAGAGACTTTATTGGAAGAGCAAACCAAAACAGTCCAAAGATCTAAGATTATACATCCTCACCTTTTGGAGTATTAGGTGAGACGTCTTTGGAGCTTGCGCCAGAGATTCTTTCACGACCGCTATATGGATCCTCTCTTTTACTTTCGCCAACTCTTTCCTGATTGGTCCGGTTTAGCTCGACATCTCTAGCATAAGGTCTTTGAGGTTCAGCCTTTTTTACAAGACGCGCTGCAACTTCCACGTCATAAGCACTAGCATATTCTCTGCCATCATCAAGGTTGTTTTCGATTGCTTCAAACACGTCATTGATTCTGTTGCCCATACTTGGCGATTTTTCATTAATATGCTTTCTTATTTCCTCTTTTGTAGCCGGAAACTTGAGGCCTTCAAGTAGATTTGCCATCTTAGATGCCTTCTTGTGATCTGTAGGTTCATTTGTCGGAGGCTCTCCAGTGATATCTCCCACTCGCTCGGCTTTAGAATTGATGCCGGATTGCTCAACATCAGTATAGTTGCGATCAGCTGTGGACACGAAAGTCACGCTCCATAGCCAAGCCTGTTTGTACTGTTTTTTCTCTCGGAGCCGGCTCCATTGCTCCATTGCCTATTATGGTGACCTTCCTTGGATATCTTGATTATATAGCTCTTGCTACTTTCCCTCACTCTGCAACTTTTCTTGTTTTTGATTGTGTCGGAAATATTGCTCATTACCTTATATGTATACGCAATCTCTCATAAACCCTGTAGAATAAATTTCTAATAACATCCAGTCTATAGATTCCATGCTTCTGCCAGACTGCAGAATAAGCAGATCTTGTTGCTGTGCTGAAAATTACTAATTTTGTTCAACAGCCTTTTGACATAAAATAACGGATAAAAGACAAAACGTGAGATTTCCCTGTAGGCTCGACAAGATCACTATACCCGCTTCCGCGAATACAGATCCTCCTGCCTGCCCTACGAGGGTCACCATACGTTACTGACGGCCTTTGTGAGTCTTACCCCACGTCGGGCCGCTTTCACATAAGGTACCAATAATGTGATTTTAATAGTATATTGATGCTTGTTAGAATAATACTGGAGTGGGAATTCAGATTTCTTACCTTTTGCTTTAACTATATCTATGGAGTCATCATCATTATCTGGATCCGTCTTACGGAAATCATCAAGTGGCCCTTTGGCTATAGTAACTTTAAGCTCAGGTGCACTTTCGACCCTTATTTGGTTGTACATTTTCTGACCTTCTGATATCTCCTTTGGCTTGAAGTTACTATAGCAAGCCCTGTCAGCTTTGGTTACCAGCTCTGCAGAAATGGTATTTGGTATATCAAACTTCTAAGATATGCGAGCTATTCGATGTTGGTGCTGATAGAATTCGCGATCTTCCCTTTCCTGCCAAAAGGTCGAGCTGTTGTTGTAGGCTCAATTAAGACTCATTTGTCAATAAGGTTTAGCATAGCCCTAACACATATACTTGATGGATTAATGAATTGAAAAAATTTCGATGTATACTAACTCCAGTTGCACGGTATGTGATGACTCAATCCTCCCTTGAATACTCGGCTACATCCTTACGCTCAGCCCAAGCTCAGGTTCCCCCGATCAATTCACAAAGGAAGTTGCATGGTCCATAAGAATAAGCAGAGTGTTGAGAGCATCTACCATCTGAAGCTTTCCTGTAATGTTCCTTGGAATTATAAGAGGAATTGGCGGCGTTGGCTCGTCTATTGCATATGACAAAGTATGACCTATTCAATGTGCCTATTGGCTAGTTTTACCATGGCTGCGAACATTTTTAGCGCTAAAAAACTAGGGTTTTTGCATGAGTCACAAAAAAGAGAT
>JALZFS010000180.1 GCA_030861405.1 Thermoproteota archaeon
TGTGTCTGTGTGTCCTCCGCAGGCAGTAAAGGTCGACCAGTCAAATCTAGAGTTTCATGAAAAGGCTGCTGGCACATTCAATGAAGCCTTGGCTAAAAGCGGTGCACCTCCACCACACGCACACTAGCATTCAAAACATCTAGCCCTCGAGCTGCCTTCCCAACAGAACCTATATGACAGCATCTGCAAGAACCGACTTTAGCCTAAAGCGCCTAGTCGAGAACTCCTTTAGCGCTATAGATCAAGGCGTCTACGAACTAAAGCAATCAACCTATAACCATGAAGTAATCAGCCTGAGGAAAGCCATTATGTCCTGTTGCCACGCGCCCCTCATTACCGAGGTTAAGTTCTCATCACCCTCTCAAGGAACGATAAGACGCAGCTCCGAGCCAGCGGCAGATATTGCTAAGACAATGGTGCAGTCAGGTGCAATTGGGATTTCTGTATTGACTCAGCCTTACTTTTTCAACGGATCACCGGAATATTTGGCAGCTATTAGAGAAGCAATAGCAAGTATTCCTATATTAATGAAAGACGTCGTCGTTAGTACAGTTCAGATAGACACTGCAAAGTGCCTTGGTGCAGATTGTATACTGCTTATCAAAACCGTCTTTGATCGCAATATGGCAGACAATAGCCTTGAAAAACTTACAGAATATGCAACAAGAAAGGGCCTACAAGTGCTAGTGGAAGTTCATAATGAACAAGAGTTGGCAGAAGCACTCCAAGCAAGATATGACTTGATCGGCATCAACAACCGCAGCCTTGACAACTTAGAAGTAGATATGACACGCACAGAAAAGTTGCTAAAAACTCACTCGAAAGGAGGCAGTATAATAATTAGCGAGAGCGGAATAGCTGAACCTACAGATATACAATACTTAAGAAGAGCTGGAGCTGATGCATTTTTAGTCGGAACAAGTATAATGCAAACTCAAGATATTGGTGCTAAAATTGCTCAACTGTATAATGCCCTGTGATAATTGCAAATCCATTAAATAGCCGCTAAAAGCTAATGATTCATATTTGCTGGGAAGCAATCCAGTCCGGGGCAAGTTTGGCAGGTATGGAGGCAAATACATACCAGAAACATTAGTGCCAGCAATTGAGCAGCTCGAAATAGCCTATGATAAATGCAAAAACGACCCCCGGTTTCAAAAAGAACTTTGCTATTATTTGACTACTTATGCCGGCAGACCAACACCCCTTTACTTTGCAAAGAACCTTACTGAATATGTCGGCGGTGCGAAGATATACTTAAAGAGGGAAGACCTTCTCCACGGCGGCGCCCATAAGACGAACAACACTTTAGGGCAAGCGCTTTTAGCAAGAAAAATGGGTAAGAAGAGAATAATAGCTGAAACTGGTGCTGGGCAGCATGGTGTTGGTACTGCTATGGCATGTGCCGCGCTTGGTCTGTCAGCAGAAATATACATGGGCGCCAAGGATTTTGAAAGACAAAAGCTGAATGTGTTTAGGATGCAACTTTTAGGAGCAAAAGTATATCCTGTCCGGTCCGGAAGCAAGACCCTAAAGGATGCGATAAACGAAGCAATTCGTGATTGGATAGCAAATGTAAAAACAACATACTATCTTATTGGCTCGGTGGTTGGGCCGCATCCATACCCAATGATAGTAAGAGATTTTCAACGTGTGATCGGTAGTGAGATAAAGAATCAGCTTCGAGAAATAGAAGGTACTTTGCCAAATGCAGTTGTTGCTTGCGTTGGCGGTGGGAGCAATGCCATTGGATCGTTCTATTCATTTCTTGAAGACAACAACGTCATGCTATATGGGGTAGAAGCAGGCGGTGAAGGACTTAGATCTGGGAAACACTCAGCTACTCTTGCTGCGGGCTCTGAAGGCATCTTGCACGGAATGTTCACTCGTCTATTGCAAGATGACTCCGGACAGATTGTTGAAACCCACAGCATATCTGCTGGTCTTGACTATCCTGGGGTAGGGCCTGAGCATGCAATGCTTAATGACATCAAGCGCGCAAAGTACTCTACAACCACGGATCACGAAGCTATAGAAGGATTTCTTGCATTATCAAAATTCGAGGGGATTATTCCAGCACTGGAACCTTCACATGCGATCTCGTATGCAATGAAGCTTGCAAGTAAAATGAAAAAGAAGGAAATTGTAGTTGTTACTCTTTCTGGTCGTGGAGACAAAGACATCCAAATAGTCCAAGAATATTTCGACAACAGCAAAAAGAACGTAAAGAAGAAAGATATGCAAACCAGAATCACTAAAAAAGTTTAATGGACTTAAAAACAATAGTACATTAGCAAATCTATTATCTGTTGTTGAATTCCGTGAATTCCAAGATTACTATGAATTGCCGGCAATTAGCAAATGCCATAATAGGGGAGTCGGGAAATCGTTGATCGGTATATCTTTTTGAGACAATAAAACACATTAACATGCAGAGCAAAAGATGATATCCGATGAACGAAAGACAGCTCAAATCCCTCTTTTGCAACTCGCTTAGATCAAATCATATCAAGAACAATAACTTTATACCAAACTCCGAAATAAGAATTGTAGAGGAAGCGCATTTTCGCAACTTTGATCTTTTGATCGCAGCCGTTACAAATGAACCGAAGATGCCGGATCAGTATGCTCAGTATAACAACTTGCTTGTAAGGTCACATTTGCTTAGGCATTTTGCTCGTCGAGAAAAATGTAGAATGGACTGCATCAGATTTTACCCTATAGAACTCAAATCGGATGATGATGTTTTAGATGAACGCCTACCAAGGCAGATAATCAATGCGATATTGGCATTTGGATTATCCATATTGGTATTAGACAAGAAGCACTCAAAGCTAGCACGTACACTTGCAAAGTTTTTGCCAGCCACTTTGATAACATATACAGGTATAGAAGATTGGTTTGAAGTCGTCTCAACATTTGACCACTTCGTCTCAAGCGGAGTACTTAATTTACAAAAGACTGCCATTGCAAGAGCACTGGCTGGCCGCAGTTGCGGCAAAGTATATAGTCGACTTCGTACCATAGAGCAAATAACCCAAAAGATCATCTTCAACCAAATCTACTCTGAAAATTTAGGGATAACTCAACAAGAATTAGAATTTTTGCAAACGATAACAACTGTCAGACCGCCTTGCAATCAAAGGAAAAGCTTAGATAGATTAATAAAAGAAACCTCAAATTCAAAGATGACAGATTATTTTTAATTGCTACTCTATTATCCGGACCACCCTTCAACTAGAACTACCCTTTAATTAGGTGTTCGAGTACATTCATACTATCCGTTATTATTTGATGTGTTTAACTATTATTCAGATGAGTCTTCTAATCGAGCAAGAAGAAGAGCAAGCAGAGGGAGTCCCAGTGTGTGGTGCGAATCTTTCGTCACCAGTGGTCGATACCGCATACTACATCGACGAGGTCCACTACAGAGTAGGAAATAGGATGTACATTGAGAATGCAGACTAGGAAATAGGATGTACATTGAGAATGCAGACTAGGAAAAATAGTGCACAGGTCCCTGACATAGATGAAGATCGAGACCTAGAGCTCGAGAACATAATAGGGAACCTAATGATAGCACAGTACCAGGTTGATAAGCTGCGTTCCAGGTTGAGCGAACGTGTCGGAGGATACGGTTCTGCCGGCAATAAAAAGGCGTCTGCACACATTTTCAAACATAACGACAAATGGTACAAAATAACAATTCGAGTGGACGAAATGGCTATAAGCCAGCGCGATATATCTGAGGAGATCAAGTAACTCAGATAGCAACACACCATTTTTTTCTTAGAAGGGCAAAACGAGACCTGAATTATCCTTTGAATATTGTATAAAGTTCAGAGGAACCTGCAATTTTATACCACCATGTTCGACTATGACTTCGATTTCATCAAGGGTTTCTGAGACGTCAGTGCCCTCAAGCCTTTTTGTGATTACATGAATAGTTTCGTGAGAGATCAAAGCCTCAATAAAGGGCTCCGCGATCCTTTCAAAGTTGTTGATGCCTGCTTTTGCCTCGTCCTCAGATTGTACAATTAGCATTGTTTGCTCATGGTATGTAAAATACCCTACTACGGATCCATCAATAGAACATGCAAATGTAAAATCATTTATTGTCATATCATCATCCGTAATGAATTTTTGTATTGTGGAGATCCGGTTAGTCTTTTTCACCGTACAGCAGCTTGAGTTCGTCAAAGCTAAGCTTCGATCCTGATCGCAACTTCTTCTCCGCTTCTTGCTTCACTTTGAACAATGCATCATTTTGCGGGATATAACCATACTCCTTTCTTTGCTTGCGCCTCATCTGGGACATGGTATCGAGACGGGCATTGATAGCATCAAACTGCTTTGTGATTAGGTTATACTGGGCCAGATATGATTGATGGTCTGAAGCAAGCTTCCTTTTTGAATCGTATAAATTATCAAGTATTGAATTTATTCTTGTTATCTCGCTCCGTAGTGAGTTACGCTCTTCGTTTAGTTGTTTTATGGCATTATTGATATTTGCGGATTCTGTTGACAGTTGAGAGAACTGATCTCTTATTGTACGAGTAGCCTTGATTGCCTCTAACTTCATAGTAGCGTCCTTTATTTGAGACAGAATCTGACCCCTTTCTTGTTCACTTCCATATGCCTTGGAGTCTAGAAGTGTTTGATTCTTTTGCACTACTGATTGTAGATACTCTTCCTTGTCGGTAGGAATTCTAGCCTCCATCATGGACAGAAAGTTCTTTGACTGTGAGAGCTTTTCACTCACCGACAACAGGTCTGTGTTATGCTTGTCTACTTGGGATCGCAGTTGCTTTATCCTCTCGGTATGTGCCTCAAGGAAGCTCCTCTGCTCTTTAATATTGTCATTTATCGAGCGGAACTGGTTTCGGTCAATATCGATAATTTTGTCCGTTATCTCCTTGAGCTCACCTGCAAGTTTGCGTTTGTGAGCAACCAGCTCATTCCAACCAAGCGACTCCAAATCTTTCTCAGACAATGCCAATAAGGCTTAAAGAAGATAATATAAAAAGATACCAGACACGCAGACAGAATGGCGTGTGTCTCAATAAAAGAGCTTTAGCGATTAAGCTTGCGATAGCATTTAGTCTCTGTGCATAAGATCTCCTTTGGATGTCCCCTGAGTCCAGATTCTCTTTATGTCGCCCCCTCCCCCCTAAGTGCACTATTCATTATATAGTTCCCGTAAAAATTAGTATATAATGACAAATCCGACAAGAAATGTGGCGGAATTGGAAATAGAGGATATTGAAGGCATAGGGCCGACCACAGCCCGCAAAATGAAGGAAGCAGGAATAAGATCAGTTATGGAATTGGCTACCGCAGTAGCTGACGAGCTTGCTACAGATTTAGGCGGCTCGAAGGAGACGGCTGCTACGTTTATTATGGCAGCCCAAAAGCTCCTGAGGGAAAGCGGCATACTTGATAATGAATTTACTACTGCAGATGTGGAGCTTGAAAAAAGAAAGTCTCTTCTGCGCTGCAGTACTGGTGCAAAGTCCCTTGATGAGTTACTGCTTGGTGGAATAGAAACTCAGGCAGTTACAGAGTTTTATGGCGAATTTGGGAGTGGCAAATCACAGATCTGTCATACCCTCTGTGTCACAGCCCAGTTGCCCGTAGAAAATGGTGGGCTTGGAGGAGGAGTCATACTCATTGACACAGAAGGAACATTTCGACCGGAAAGATTGGATCAGATAGCCAGAGCACGAGGCTTGGACGCAAGCGAAATATTAAAGAAGGTAGCGATATGTAAGGCCTATAACAGCAGCCATCTTGAGTTAATAATTAAGTCAATGGGTAAATATATTGACGACTTCAAGGCTAAGATGATAATAGTTGACAGTATTATTTCCCTTCACCGCGCGGAGTTCGCTGGCAGAGGCACATTGGCAGATAGGCAGCAACGTCTCAACGGTATCATGCATAGAATAGTCAAGATTGCCGAGATTTACAATGTGGCAATTGTTGTTACTAATCAAGTTCAGTCATCGCCAGATACATTCTTCGGAGACCCAACTAAACCTGCAGGAGGAAACGTAATCGGACATGCCTCAACATATAGAATATATCTCCGCAAGGCCGGCAACGATAGAATAGCCAAGATAATTGACTCACCATATCATCCATACTCTGATGTCAGATTCACGGTGAACGAGAAGGGTGTTGACGATATTGAGTCAGAAGCTCCGAAGAAAAAGACAGCACGAGAAAAGGATGACGATTAGTTAAGAGAAAATTCTTTCTCTACCTCTTTTAGTTTTTCCAAGTTCCCGCAGTATTTTATCAGCTCAGATAGTTTGGCAGAAGCCTTTCCACTTTGTATAGTATCATCTGCAATTTGTATGCCTTCTTTAAAAGAAGACGCGATCTTGCTCAATATAAGCGCGGCAGCAGCATTGAGGACCACAATGTCATGTTTTTCCTTGGTAGTGTTTCCATAAATAGCCTGGAGCGTGCTTCTGATCGATTCCTCTTTTGAATATACCATTAATTGCTCTGGTCTAGCTAGATCGAGTCCGACTTCATTTGGATGGAGAACCATCTTTGTTGTTCGATAGTTATCGCTGGAGATCCAGCGGATGTCGTTTTGACACGTATTTGACAGTTCATCAAAGCCATCCCGCGCATGAACTAACATTGTTTCACACCTGTAGCCTTTGCATACCTCCGCCAAAAGTTCCATGATGGAGGTGTCAAAGAGTCCGATAAGTTGACCCGATATGTTAGTACAAGGGTTGCTCAGGGGGCCGACTTTGTTAAAGACCGTGCTAATCCCAATAGCCTTTCTAATAGAAGCGACCTTCTTCATTGACGGATGGAACAGAGGTGCAAACAGAAATCCTATGCCAACTTCTTCAATACATGACTGGACCCTTGCGGACGGAACCATTAGATCAAGGCCAATGAACTCAAAAAAGTCTGCACTACCGCATATACCAGACATTGACCTGTTACCATGCTTAGCGACTCTGGCACCAGCGGCGCATGCCACAATAGCTGCTGCGGTGCTGATGTTAAATGACCTTATTGAATCCCCTCC
>JALZFS010000194.1 GCA_030861405.1 Thermoproteota archaeon
AGGTGTGGTCAAAATCGATTGAAGAAGACTCAAACTATTATTTCGAGCTTAGGACCGATATCAGCACAAACAAGCCAATCGTTCTTGCAAAAAAAGTAGTCAAGGACGACAATGACGAAGAGAACAAGATCGAAGGTAGCTCAGGATTTAAGATCAAGGCGGTGCTCCACGCAAAACTTTCCCCAATTACAAGAAATAACATGAAAAACAAGATCAATGAATACATTAGCCAGACCAGCATCGTCAACCCTTATGCTATTATTGAATATGAAACTGACGAGGGCAAAGTCACATTTGAAAGAAGGACAGAAATTATGCCTCAGCCTGCCAAAGAGGTCCTGCCTCATCCTGCAGATATGGATCTGAAAACACTCAAGAAAGCGATAATGAACTTCATGAACCAAAAAACTACACTTCAGGGAATATTGTCTGCCTCGTTTCAAAAGATGTCTGGTGAAAAGGCAAAGGAAATCATTACCAAAGCAGGACTCGAAAACAAACCTGCTGACAAGTATAGCGAAAATGAGCTCATCGAGGTTGTCAAGGTATGTAAGCACATCAATTTCCAGCAGGCAAATACGGATCACCTTAGCCCAATTGGTGAGCAGATCCTGACAACTGGGATGACCTCTGAATACACAATTGTCAGCACGAAAGATGCTGCCTCTAGAGAATCTTCTGATTCTGAAGTGCACAGGCCTCAGATCGCAGTTAAGATATTGAAGCCCGCACTTGTTGCATATTCCTCCCGTACTTGTGTCATCAACAACAGGCCCACTATTGTCGAGTGTGGCATAGCATATGGAGGTGACATTCCTTCGTTTAAGCTCTATAGGTTTGCAAACAAGATCCCTCTACTATACGACGAAGGATCAGATGTCGCAAGGGAGGTGGTCTCTGAAGTTGAGATAAATAAAATGGGTATCACAAAAAAGGAGGCAAAGGAGCAATTTGCAAATGGCGTCGGGACAAAATCTGACAGAGCCATAGAACTTTTGCCAACCCATATCTTTTTCCATATATGCTCTACCAAGATCCCCTACAAAACCGCTGGCAAGGAAAGCATAGCCTCAGAAGGAGAATTGAAAAAGTATATGAAGTATTGCCTGTCTGAGCTCTACCGTAAGGTCAGTGCGCAGATAAGAAAAGAGATACGCCTAAAAGAGGCGCAGGGTAGGCTTAACCTTTACAAGTATTATATTCCTTTGGTTGTAAGCGCCATATCTGAGTCCATCAAGCTCGATGTGGTCAAGCTTGAGCAGGCATTCACTATGCTTGCAGAGAAGCATGTTAAGGGCGAACTTGCTGGCTCCTCTGTGGAGAAAAAGGAGGACAGGATAACAGGTGAACGCCTTGAGGAGGAAGCAGAAGAGACTGTGGAAGTTAATGGCCAGCTGAATAAATCGCATAAAGAGGGGATTACCGTAGATGTTGAAAGGAAAAAGGGCAGTCTAATAAAGACAAGGATGCTCAACAAGAAAAAGATACCAGAAACGCTGCAGAAAGACAAAAAACAAGAACAAGGTGAATCCCAGACGACTCTTGACAAGGTAGTCGAGAACACAAAGCCAAAGGGGAGAAAGACTAAGTAATGCCAGCCGACAAGCGTCACCAAGAAGTCATAAAAAAGATCAAGCTGATAATGAAGGATGTTAGCACTGACCTTGTAGTGCAAAAGACTATGCCAGTATTAAACGTTCCAAAGGTGGGATATGATAATACATTCTGGTCTGACAGAGAACGCATGCTAACCATCGGCAACAAAATGGTCAGCATAAGTCCAGACAGCACAAAGAAAATACCTACATTTACTCAGTATCTTGTGATGGCCAATGCAGTCCGCAAACTACTGAACGAGGAAATGGAGAGCACCATAAGAGGAATGTACTACGCCACACTAAGCACTGTAGGCGACGAGAAGAACAAACAAAAGTTCTGGAACAGTCAAGATGACTCAGATGATGCTATCAAGGCAATCGAGCTTTTGACAGGCGTTCCAAGAGAAGAGTTCTCGGTAACTTCAAAGCCAAAGGGAATGATCTCTGGCCCGATCACTCTGCGGGTGGGAGGCGATATCATTGACTGCAACCTTGGCAGCAGGGCGACATCTCAACTGATACCGACCAATATACGCGATGTGGAAATAGTAAATGTCAGAGCCGATTTTGTAATGGTCGTGGAAAAAGACACTGTACTCAACAATATTCGTAAGTCTGGCTTTATACAAAAGCATAATGCTATTCTGATGACTGGTTCCGGCGAGCCAGATAGGGCAACTAGAATGATGGTCAAGGCACTCAACGAAGAGTGGAAAAAGCCTGTAGTAATTTTTGCAGATGCCGATCCTTGGGGTCTCGGCATTGCGCTCCGCTACAAAATAGGTAGTGAATCACTAAGCTACGATAGTTACAGGCTCGTTACACCTGATGCCAAAATACTTGGCATGCTCTTCTCTGATATTTATGAATACAACATACCTGAGGTTGCAAGACTGGCCGCATCAGAAGAAGACCTCAATAGGGCAAACGATATGAAGAAAAAACCTTGGTTCCAAGACAAAAAGTGGCAAAAGGAGCTTGATATATTTCTGAGGAATAAGGAAAAGTGCGAACTCGATGCATTCTTCAAACATGGCTTCAAATACCTTTCCGAGACTTATCTACCACAAAAGTTGCGGCAAGCAGGCGTAATATAGTACTATTAGTAATTGTATGCGAGCTATGATAAATATCTAATACCGGAAGGATTCGTGAATAGTTAGAAGTTCTTCTTGAGATAGCCCCAGGTACTTTCATAAGCGCGGTGAGG
>JALZFS010000104.1 GCA_030861405.1 Thermoproteota archaeon
TCTACATACTGCAATAATGTGTGGCAACAAAATGTATGGGCACATGGAGCTTCAGAAGGCTGGCATAAGGACGCCAAAAGCCGTGGCAGCATTTTCAGAGCAATCGGCAATGGCTGTACTTGATAAAATTGGCTACCCTGCAGTGATCAAGCCTACAGTTGGCAGCTGGGGCAGACTCATTGCACTCTTACGCGACAATGAAGCTGCACAAGCAGTGATAGAGGACAGACAGCATATGTTTCCTCTGTATCAAATATACTATTTTGAAGAGTTTATCAACCGTCCCCCTCGAGATATCCGGGCGATAGTAGTGGGCGATAGAGTCGTAGCTGCAATATATCGCTATTCTGGGCAGGGCGAATGGAAGACTAATATGGCACTTGGTGGCCGTGCTGAAATGTGTCCCATAACGAATGAGCTTGAGGATATCTGCCTCAAGGCGACAACAGCGATGCGTGGCCAGATAGTAGGAGTCGACTTAATGGAAAGCAAGAGCGAAGGTTTGCTGGTGCACGAGGTCAATAATACAACTGAGTTTAAAAATACTGTCCGAGTTACAGGAATCGATATTCCAGGATTGATGATCGATTATGCACTTGGGCAAGGAAAGTAGGTAGTAATTGGTATCATCAAGTTACGCTATAGAATTACTAAGAAATGCCCTAGATCTTTACAGTCCATCTAGGTCAGAGGCGGCACTTGCCAACATGATAAGAGACAGGTGCGTCAACGAACTTGGCTTTGAGCAGGTAAATATTGATAATGTTGGCAACGTTATTGCCACTAAAGGAACTGGCGAACCCTGTATTCTGCTATGCGGCCATATGGACACCGTGCCGGGCCCGGTTCCGGTGAGGATAGACAATGGCTATATTTATGGCCGGGGAGCTTCTGATGCAAAATCGCCGCTGATAGCGATGTTATTAGCAGCATCTGAATTCCCAAAGCAAACTGGGACTGTCATTTTTGCTGGGGTAGTGGATGAGGAGGGTAACGCAACAGGTATCAAGCATCTGGTTAAGAGCAATATAGAAGTCGATTATGCTGTATTTGGCGAACCTTCTGGAGTCGATAATATCACGATTGCATACAAAGGCAGGCTTGAAATACGTCTGATAATCGACGTAGGCAATAGTGCCCATGCAAGTGCGCCTTGGCTTGCTAAGAACTCTATCGAGGAAATATACGATTTTTGGGCGGCTATAAAGAATGAGATAGGTCACATTGGTAGTTCAGATAGTAATGCCAAGTCAATCAGCTGCAGTCTTACCGAGATAACCGGTGGTTCGAGCCATAACGTAACGCCGCAAAAGTGCAAGGCAACAATAGATATCCGAGTTCCCCTAGGGACAACTTGTGATAATGTAATTGGCGCTATAGACTGTGTCATCAAAAAAGTTGCTGAAAATAAAGGCATTAGAGCAAAATATCGAATAGAGGATAAGACAGAACCCTTTGAGGCAGATCATACCTCTCCACTTGTTAGAGCGCTTCTGCTTGCAGTACTTGATGTGCGCAATAAACGACCTATGCTTTTGCGCAAAACAGGTACAGGCGATATGAATGTGCTTGGCCATAATTTCAAGATACCCGTTATCACCTATGGGCCTGGTGACCCTCATGCTTCACATACGGCTGACGAGCGAGTGGACATTGAGGAATACGTGGCAAGTATAGAGGTCTATAAAAGGGCTCTTTTTCACATGTCACGTCTTCACCATCTAAAGAAGAAAAAAAAGGAGTAATAATAAAGCCGGCGCATGCTTTTCTGCTCTATGCTGTGGTTTGTTGGAACTGGCATCAATGGCTACCGGGGTCTAAGCATTGCGGCAGTCGATGTGTTAAACAAATGTCATATTGTGTATGTTGAAAGGTTTACTAGCGGTCTATCAGAAGATGACATAGAAAAGCTGAACTCTGTGCTTGGGTTACAGGTAAAGCCTGTACAACGGTGGTTTGTAGAAGATGGAAGAGAGATCCTAGAACTGGCGAAAACCAAAGATGTAGCACTTCTAAGTTACGGCGATCCACTTATTGCCACAACTCATGCTGAGCTTCGTGCAAGAGCTGCCAGAAACTCAGTCCAGACTTCAGTACTCCATGCAGCATCTGGCATCGCATCGATAATTGGTGAGGCTGGATTACACGTTTACAAGTTCGGTAGGATCGTTACAATCATGTCTGAGCTTTACTCTGCCATTAGTGTTTATAATACCATCTTTGAAAATTTGCTTAGCGGGAGCCACACCTTGGTTCTAACAGAATACAGACATGATGATCAAAACAAAGAACCTTTTTTTCTCGATCCAGCATCTGTATTTAAGATGTTGCTGGATGTAGAACGCGACCAGAAGCATCAGATTTTTTCTGAGGATACATTTGTCGTAGTTGCATCCAGAGTAGGAATGCAGGATCAAAATCTTAGATCAGGCAAAGTCAGATCGCTAATTGGAATGGATTTTGGAAATGGTCCCCATTCTGTGGTTGTTACAGGTTCGCTTCACTTTACAGAAGCACAGGCTCTTACTTCTCTTACACAAAATACCGATGAACCATCTGACAATTCACGAAACACCACGAGGCTGGAAGCGCAAATGGTCGAGCGCTACGCCCCAAAAGCCAAACATGCAGTGCGACAGATGCGCGATCTTATCAATTATGAAACGAGTAGCAACAAGGGCTTATTGGAAGTGCTTGACAATGCTGAATACTATATTGCTGATGCCGAACGATTTTTGAGACAAGGCAAGTTTGAGCTGGCCGTATTGAGCATCGGCTACGCGGAAGGTCTTTTAGACGCACTGTATTTCCAAAAAGGGATTACTCCCTGGGACGCTCCTGTTGATCAGGCCTAAAAAATTATATATACTGAGAGTGGCCTGCAGTGCGATGTCTAGTGCGCAGGAAGAAGGTTTTAGATTACTAATTGAGGGCAAGATTAACGATTTTAATGCGTGGCGGATGATGTCAAAGAACCTAACAGTCAAATTTGACTTTTCTGACCGAGACTTTTCTGGAAAGGATTTATCTGGTGCTTTTCTCAATGGGCTTATTGGAGACAGAGCAAACTTTGCTCACGCTACTCTGATTGGCACAAACTTGGTTCAGGCAAGCCTAAACGGAGCACAGTTTCAGGAAGCAAACCTAACCGAAACGCTTCTCATGTATGCAGAAATGAAAGGAGCACGCCTTGCAAACGCCAATCTGACAAAGACAAATATGATGTGGGCTAACTTACAGGACGCGGATCTCACAGGGAGCAAGCTATCTAAAACTGTGTTTGTTGAAGCAAATCTTCAAAATGCCAAGGTCAGCACTAATGACAAGGCTGGTGCATATATAAGATATGCGAAGTTGGAAGGCACTTCTTGGTTTGAGCAAGTTGCCTGACGTACTCGCTATTGATAAGACTTTTTATGCTCAGTCTGCTTGTACCAAATAGTATATTCGTTTGAAGAGCTATAACTATAGCCTAATAGCTTACTATGACTTTCATGCAGTTGAAATTAATTTTCCAAAGGTTTATTAATTATCAAACAGTCATTTTCTCTTGGTATGACGCAAACCCCTCCGATGATTGGAGGAAAGGTATCTCGGCGCGACTTTCTGAAATTAATGGCTGCAGCCGGTACTGTTATGACCTTTGCCCCTTTTGTTGATTGGGGCAAGTTCCTGCCTAACCCTTCAAGCAATCAGAGTCAAAAGGTAAAGGCAGAGTTGGCTGACGGCACAGTCGTGAACGCCAAGACCTTTCAAGTTAACCATTCTGAAGTAATAATTTACCCTAAGACTAATGATCCTGTGCTCAACAAGGAATCGTTTCGCACATGGCAACTGATAAGGCTGCCAAAGGAACTTGGTGGCGAGAAGAATGACGCTTCTGCATTTAGAGCTTTCAGCATGGTCTGCTTACACCTTTGGTGCTTGTGGAAGTACTGGCCAGAGGAAGGTAGAAAGAGAGGCGAATGCCCCTGCCATGGAAGCATGTATGATCCAGTGACGGGCCAAGCATTTGCGGGTCCTGCGTCTCTGCAAGGACCGCCCTCAAATGTTCTTCCCAAACTTGATCTCGAGGTTGACTCTAATGGAGATCTCTTGATACTTCCCCCTACGTGGGACCCTAATGCAAATGGGATAGTTGGATATGGGCGTTACCTTAAAGTATGAAAATAGCTTTGTGAGATTTATCCGGTGGGTATACGCCGGAGTAGATCGAACTATATTCATGGGGATGAAGTTTACTTTCCCCGGAAGGTTCGTCAGCCCTCTTGGTTTCCTTGGTATGCTAACATTCGTCATTTTTATTATACTTGGTATCACGGGTGCACTACTTATGCTCTGGTATGAGCCGATACTTGATAGGGCATGGAATAGTGTCCAGAACATCAATAATACTATTCCATATGGCTTCCATATACGAAATATACACTATCACGCATCAAATGCCATGGTGATGATGGCATTGCTTCACATGTACTATCAGTACTTTAGTGGGCGTTACAAGATAAGAAATGAGATACTATGGGTTACGGGCATCATACTAGGCGTCCTTACGATTCTTGAAGCTTTCACAGGCTACGACATCATCTTTAGTGAACGTGCCGAGCTCGCAATCTCTATTGCTGCATCGCTAACTAACTCAATACCTGTGTTAGGACCTCAGATGAGGGAGGCATTCTTTGGAGCGGGATTCCATGACTTTATCCTAAGATTCTATACTTTCCATGTGTTTATGCTGCCGATCGCATTGCTTGGTCTCATGGTAGTCCACTTTCCAAGGTTTCTCGTATTTGACGTACCAATGGTCATGGCGATATCTGGCGCAATCATGCTGACAGGAGGAGTGTTTCCAGTTGGTCTTGGACTGCCCTTCCAGCCCCAGACACCGCCTGGCATTACTGTCCCAGAATGGTACCTCACTGGGCTCTACGCATTTTTGCGCACTATGTATGACAAATTTACCACTGGTGTAGCGTGGCCGGGACTATTCATATTTGCATTATTGATTGTTCCGTTTATAGATAAATACAAGAAATTTTCATGGAAAGATCGGCCGCTTATCACCGCGCTAGGCATTACGAGCCTTGCACAGATCATCGTAACCACATACTGGGGGTTCTACATTGACCCTAACGTGAACAAAGCGCTGCTTGAGAGATTGGTAATTGATCCTATATTCTTCTACCTGGTCATGATATTGCTGGTCCCGCTGTCATTTGGATTTACTTATATGATGATCAAGCTGGCCAAACATGCAGAGGCAAACGCAAAACTTCAGCCCAAGAAGGCAGCCAAAAGTTCAATAAATATCTCGCAAAAGTGGCTATATGTACTGTTTGTAATGCTCCTTGCTTTTCAGGTCTACCTAAACATCTCTGCATACTATGCAGTAGTCCAGGGAATGAAGAACTTCTCGCTTTTCATAATAGGCATCATGATGCTAGTCTTTGCAGCCATGTTTCATGTTTATAGATATGGAAGGGCTATTGCTAAGGCACCACCGCCAAAGCCAGTTCCGCCAGCTCCGCCCAGGCCAGCAGCTGCTCCCCAGCCTGCTCCTGCAGCGGGTACAGAAACACAAAGACCATTAGCAGCTCCACCTACTGTCAGCACAAAAAGCAGTTCAGAACAGTTAGCGCAGGCGTCACCGCCGCAGCAGCAACAACAAAAGCATGCCTCGCCAGGTGGCGATGGCAAAACTGCAGAAGCAGCTGGTGGTCCTGCTCCTCCATCTAACCCTGTAGATATGGAGGACAACCAAAACAAGAAAATTCTCTAACAAACAAACTTTATATGTGAAAATAGCAACTTCAAAGATCAAGGTATGGTAAGCCACGCAGCCGGCATTAGTGTTACTGCTTTTATTATTGCAGTTGCTGTAAGCTTTGGTTACTATCAATTTCTCTATCTTCCACAGGCAAATGCAAAGCCTGTTCTGCCAGAAGAAGTATTACATCCTGCACAGAGTGTTGCGGTGAACATAGCGCAAGGTGCATCTCTCCCGACTAACGGTAAATTCTTCGTCCCAAAGGAAGCCCAAGGAACATTAGGTCAGTCTAATAAGGTGGTATGGACCAATGATGATTCCACTGCACATAGTGTAACGTCGGACAACGGATACGTAGACAAAATTAATGGAGATTTTGATTCAATCAAACAAGGTGGCCTTGTCCTTCCGGGCAAGACCTTCGAATTTACATTCACCCAAGCGGGCGATTATCCATATCATTGCGAGCCCCATCCTCATATGCAAGGTGTAGTCAAAATAGGTGAAAGCAAGTTCTGACACGGATACCAGCTCTTAGAAAGAGAAAAGGTCTCTCCTAAGCTTTTTTTACTATTTTAGCGTAGGCGACGTCACTTGCTACTTCTTTATGCTCTTGTATAATTGATACACGAAACTTAGCATTAGAATGTTCACTTCTGGGGGCGTGGTTCGTAGTAGCTGCAAAATCAATGGTATTTCTGCCCGCAAGCTCTGACTTGAAGATCGACAATCGCGCATAAGGATGCTTGATCTTTTTTCCATTGAGGTCGATATATGAGAATACATCACTTGAGTTTTCTATCTGTGAATTCACTACAATGCTATCAAATCTTCCGTGGTAGTTGATGATGACGGTGCCATGCAGCTCTTCTCCTGCAGCTATAGCGTCTTCAGCTAAAGAGATTAAGATATCTTTTTGCTCACTCAAACAGCTAACGGGATCAACTGTGGGCAGATTTAAACTAATTTAAGGCAATGCTTTGTAAGTAGTTCAGATAGCTGTAAGTATCTCGAAGATTCGAGTCATAGAATGTAGCTTTCTTTTCTAATATCTTTAGAATTTGTTCTTTACTTATCTATCAAAATCTGTCGTAGACATATTCCATGATGAAATCTGCACGTGTCTTGAACTGTATCACACAGCTATGGTCTAATCTGAGGGTTCCGAAACGCCTTAATGAATATACAGGTAATATGAAGATCATACATCGAAAAACTTCTTACTATTTTTTCATGATTCTTAAGATCGACTGCATAAAATATAAGCATCAAGCGCCAGGTTTTAATCTGCGTGCCATCCTGCTTCTAGCATTAATTAACTTGATCTGTGCATGCAAAAGTTCCTTATAGCTATCCAGCAATTTTATTTGGCTATCATATCCTTCTTTGCGTATCTCCACCATTGTCTTCTCAAAAAGGTCCAATATGGAGTCTCTGTTATCTCCTATGAAGCGAACATCCTTTGAATCGGTTCCATACGTGATGTTGATAGTTTGTCCTTTTGTTCGCTTTCCTGTTTCCTTTGCAGAGTCTTTTGCCTCTTTGACAGCTGTGATAATCAATCCTTTTAGTGATCCGCCTGCCTTTT
Source organism: Thermoproteota archaeon (assembly GCA_030861405.1). Taxonomy (GTDB): domain Archaea; phylum Thermoproteota; class Nitrososphaeria; order Nitrososphaerales; family Nitrososphaeraceae; genus Nitrososphaera. The sequence goes on from JALZFS010000104.1 coordinate 7,356, forward strand.
TCACGTCGTCTGAAACTGATACTTCCTCCTGTTCTAGACTTTTTCTGGAGACAGCTACAGGATTGTCAGAAGATACACTTGAATGCCCAACTGGGCAAGACGAGGGGGCGTAAGTATCTGTGCTTTTGGTGCTGGTTGTGGCTGTGGTGTTGGCAGTTAAGCTACTAGGAGTACTACCCATCATTGCTTGTGTCTTGGCTCTTTGCTGGGGTGACGGTTCTTGTTGTGGTTCTTGCCATTGTGACTGCTTTTCATTTACTTGATGTGTATCCATATTCGTAAGGGTACCAACAACCGGTGACGCTTTTTCCTGCTCCGAAAGCTTAGGACCCGGTCGAAATTTGCTTCTTTTATTAAGAGCAATAGCAAGCAACACCATAGATAAAGGAATGGCAGCCATGCATACTATTATTGCCGATGCCCCTTTGGCATTTACCATTTTTATTAAAGTACTTATCCATCCGGAGACATATTAGGTCTTCTTAATCAATTATCCCATAGTTCTATATGGTATAGCCTGATATTATCTAAAGGCAACAAACACATTGGCTTATTGGAGATGCTCACATGTATATGAGTCATTTGGAAGAAGTAAAGCGGAGCTTTTGTTATCCTCAATTGGATGTAG
>JALZFS010000026.1 GCA_030861405.1 Thermoproteota archaeon
AATACGCTTACAATGGTTGTTGATCCTGCAAGCATAATTGATATAATTAGTAGCCCTGCAGCTGCTGTCATAGGAATTGTTGTCGTTTGAGCTACAGTTCTTGTGTTTTTCCCAGAAAAAGTAAAAACTGGTCGTATTACCACAGAGACGCCTACGTTATCTAATTCTTAAATATTATGCAGCGCGGGACAACTAAAAAATCTAAAGATACTTTTGAAGATAAAATCTTATGTGGATTTGTTCTTGCCGCATATCCATCTTTCTTTGACTTTAACTATCATCGATTCAACTTGTGAAAATGTAATAGTTTAGGTGCTCATCACACAAGAGTTGATCATAAAAATAATAGGTAAGTAGTCTTATTGATAAAATGGACCGGGTGGGATTTGAACTCAGGACCTAGGCTTTCTTAAACCCTTTAGAATCTATCTAAAATGGCAGTTGACGAAGGACTACCAACTGTTCAAATTGTGAAAACCAATCCATAGTCGCTCATAGATATCAACTGAATGATATAATATTGGAGATACTCTTACAGACCGAACAGAATAACAGCAGGATGAGATAGATAAAGTTAGAGATATCAAACAGCATTTCATCAAAGATTTCTTTTCTGTCTGATTTGCTAATGGCAGATCTACTGGTTTTGTCCAATATTTACCAAAAGAAGCTCAGGCTGGTAATTGATAGGCAGGAAGATGTTAAAATAAGACTCGCGGCAATTGGCAATTGTAGGAAGCATACAGATTGAAATTCATACTAGGTTCGTGGGGTAATTGGTATTCTGGTTGGGAGACGATGAAGAAAGTTGTCCCAGAAGCAGATAATCTAGGCTACTGGGGTTTTGTGATGCCTGACCACTATATGTGGGGATCGCAAATGGGAGGAAACTCTACTCTTGACACATGGATTGTGTTAACGTATTTGGCAGCTAAGACAGAAAACATCCGTTTGGGCACACTTGTGACACCTATTCCCTTTAGACCTCCGAGCGTATTAGCTAAGATGGTCTCAACACTTGATATCATCTCTAATGGGAGGACAATTCTGGGTGTCGGAGCAGGCTGGTCTCAAGCTGAATTTGAAGGTTACAGCAGTTGGGATGAACCTAAGATAAGGGTGGATAAAACAATTGAAGGATTGGAACTAATACTGAAGCTATGGGACTCTACTACTAATGCCTCCTCTCCTGTTAACTTTGATGGAAAACATTATTCTGCAAAAGGTGCAATATTGGAACCAAAACCTATTCAAAAGCCCCACCCTCTGCTACTTTTTGGTGGAACGGCTCCACGCATGTTCCGATTAGCTGGACTATATGCGGATATTTGTCTGATTCCTCCTTGGCTGCCTACAGAAAAGGCGGGAGAGGCTAAACAGATTATATTAGAAGAAGCCAAGCGCCATGACAGACATTCTAAGATTTCTTTTGCAGAAATTCTACGTGAGGCAATGTCAGATTCTCCTCAATCTGCACCACCAAGATATGATGTACAGTCTTATTCAAAAGGAGTAGAACGAGTGAGAAATTCCGGGAGTGAATATGTCATTATTCCTATTTTTGGACCTTATGAAATAGTATCAAATATAGTTAAGGATTTTGGTAGACAAATCGTACCATCATATAGCAGCGACTGATGATTGAATAAAATACAAAGGGTAGCACAGACGTTTCTTTTTGCTATCAGAATACAAGAGCCAGCCAGCCCCTTCTCCATTTTTCATAACATAAAGCTTTTTTATACACGTCAAAATCTTTTACCAAAAAACTGTGCACGAAATTCAAAAGCAACGAATATAGTAGTAAAAAAATTTTCTGCTCCAGTATGCACTCTGAGGCATTGCTGCTGATGAATTTGTCTTACAGTGACTGAAAGCGCCATATTTTAATACCGTAGTCCCATCATAGAAAGAAATGGGCAGGGTAGTGGGATTTGAACCTACGACCTGAGCAACAGTTTGTTAAACTGATTTGCTTACATCTAGAAGACGAGCTGGGAGAGGAGAACTTTAACTGTTCAAATCCCACCCATTCCTCTGAATTATAGGTCTCAGTGGTCTTAAACTTAGAGCTAGGGTCTCGCTTCAAAGATTATGTTGAATGGTGTCTCTGTTGCTCGACGAAACTTTGAAAAACCTGCCGATGTTACTACTTCTTTTATTCTTTCTTCACCTGCTTGCGCTCCGAGTGCAGGTCCGTTTTCATTCAGAGACGCAGGAACACAGATTAGAGTAGACGCAGAGTAAAATGCCCTTCCAATGGGATTAATATTATCCTCCAACTTATCATTTGCAAAAGGTTCTACTAGCATCCACGTGCCATTTTTCTTCTTCAATGTTTGCAGCACATGCTTGGCTGCTCCATCTGGGTCACCCATATCATGTAAGCAATCAAAGAAGGTTACCAAATCATAATCCTCGCCGGGGTAGTCTGTTGCTCCTCCTACTTCAAATGCTATGTTCTTCAAGCCTTCTTTTTCTGCCTGCTTCCTAGCCCATTCAATTGATGGTCTATGATAGTCAAATCCTATGAATTGTGAATTAGGGTATGCTTTTGCCATCAAAATTGTTGATACCCCATGACCACATCCAACATCTGCTACCTTTGTGCCTTCTCTCCTCCTAAGTTTTTCTTCAACGTCTTCGAGTGCAGGAATCCAGCTTGGTGTTAGGTTTGTTATATAACTTGGTTTGAAGAATCTCTCTGTGCCTTCAAATAAGTAATGGTGATGGTCTGCCCATCCAAGACCTTTTCCTGTTCGAAATGCTTCAATAATTTTTTCTTCATCTTTGAAAAGTCCCATTAGGACTTGGTATTCGCCTGCTATGTAGACAGGGCTATTTTCGTCTGTTAGCGCAAGAGCTTGCTCTTCTGGAAGTGTGTATGTGCCCGCATTAGAATTGAATATGACAAAACCTCCAGCAGTTTGAGCGGCTAGCCATTCTTTTATCATTCGAGGATGTGTGCCGGTCTTTCTTGCTAGCTCTTCTGGTGTCAACGCGCCTGCTCCCGTCATTGCTTTGAACAATCCAAGCTTGTCACCTACAAAATTAAGCAATACGCCATATGCTCCTCCCCATTCGGCCACAGCCTTCCCAATAAATTCATGTAACTTTGTTTCATCTATTACCATTGTTATCTAATCCTCTTTCGGAATTCATTATAATAAAGGAAGGTTATCTAAATTTTATCAGATTCTTCAAACTCTTTTGTAAAAACAATTCCAAATTCATCTATAAGAATCCTCGAAGGCTAGGAGGAAAAGTATCAATTGCAGAAGGTGTCAAAGGCTTGCTATAGAAATCGCAGTGCTTGAACGCTCTTGCAGTTGTTGTTCCATGAGACACTAGAAACAGACCTTTAAGCACTAGGAAGAAACAACGATAGTGGAGAGTCTGAAAGAAATTCCAGACATCTGAATAAACTGTAAACTACCTAATCGGATCATAAACAAAACGATGATGGTAAGGATTTGCCCCATTGCTGTTCCTGCTGCACAGATACAGAAACGCTTGCTCTACCAGCCTAAAATTGAGCTCATTTTAAGCCGTAGTTACCCCGCAGAAAATAATCT
>JALZFS010000106.1 GCA_030861405.1 Thermoproteota archaeon
TTTTGACAATGTTTTACCGCTTAAATGGAAGCTGATGAATTATGAAACAGTGGCGGCAGCAGTAGCGACAACAACAAAAAAGAGCTCCAGAGCAAAAAGAAGGAGGAGAAGAAGGAGCACCAGCCACCCAGATTTGCTAACTAGTGAAAAGGTGCCCTTTCATAGTGGTGCATAATATCTCTATCGCATATCCATTCCATACGACGACCTCCAACTCTATTCAACACCATCGGTTTGCCACATGTTGAACAGTTTTTTTGTCTTCTTTTACCTCCTTCTTTGAATGTGTTGTTAACGAGAGCGAATATGCAATAGTCAAATTATTTAAAACGCAGCAGCTGGCTGCCTGGAGTATATAAATACGAGCCCCCTCCTTGAGGTGCCAGCCACCTTTTAACGAACGCATAGCGCTTGGTTTCAATAGATATAGGGTATGACAATGACACTACAACAAGTTATCGACGAGAGGATATCTTTTCTAACAGAACAAATTAACAGGTCCAATGTTATCGATAAGTATTTGACGTCCGCAGTTGAATAACTTCTTGTATTCACATCGTCACAACCTACGCAAAATTTCTAGTTCATTGTAATTTCTATAAAATTAAGGGAGCAATTTCGTGTAAGGCTCATTCTGAAACTTGAACAGGTTAGCCGTGACTAAGCTCTTGTCTATATTCTAGATTTTCGTGTTGATGTTCCGAATAAAACTTCCCCCAAAATCTCCTTCGCCTTTTGGTGCTCGGCTAGTTGTAACGAGCTATGGTGGCTTACACTTGCCAGCTCGGTCTTTTTACTATCAATGCTTTTAGTGTCGATATTTCCTTCTGATAACAATAGTTAATGGCACAATAATCAACCAAAGGTATTGAGCAATATGCAGGTTAAAGAAGGAAACAATGATAGAAATAGCAAATACTAAAGGAATTAAAAGCAGATTTGCCATAAACCCCCTTATAAAAAATGGATGGATGTTCTTGTGAACGAACCTATGACCTTTTGTTGCAATCCACCATATGAGAGCAAGTAAAGAACTTGTCATAATTACAACGGTACAGTAGATGACATATGGAGTTTGATAAGAGCCATAATTTATTACAAGAGAGGTAGTAATTGATAAGAACGTTATAAACAGAAGAAATAACAAATTAAGATAAACCATTGAAATATGAGATTCTTTTATGAAATTGAAAACCTGATGATATGAAATCCAAAAAATTGCAATGACAGCAAAACTGATAATATAACTCTCGACTTGAGGATACAAATCATAAAGTCTGGTTAATAGCTGTGATTCTGTCAGGTTTGGAGGAAAATCAGGTATATCTATTGATAGTGCCATGAAGGTTATTGCGAATGCAAAAACAGCATCACCAAAAGCTACAACATGTTCTGGCTTTATCTTCGGGGCAAATGCATCTGTGGACATCTATTTGTAGAGCATGTGTAGTGATTGCCATAATAAAAATAGCAACATCCAACGGCCGAGGTTGTCACAAGTAAAAAAATTAAGCACGTTAAATAAAGACAGTCATAAAAACAGTCAATGAGGAGAACTAGGAAGAAGGAATGAAGCTTGGCATAAAGAGAAATTTTGAATTGCAAATTAAGACACTCCAAGAATTGCGCCTGGAGATGCAGAGAAGTTATAGCGGATCTAAAGAAAAAAGGAAGGAAAAGGAAAGAGAATACATCACTGTCCATCATAGACTTGATGCACTAGTTCAGAAATTGAAATGCTCAAGTTTGTGTTGTATTTGGCTAATAGAAGGTCTGCAGCTACAAATGATGTCAGTGGCGATTGCACCGGCGGAAACATTGCTGGTGTACAAACCAATAACATCAATGACACTGACCAAATCAATGACAAGTTCGCGCTAGGCGGACGTACATTGCCAGGATTCGTGACTAGCTGCTGATGAAGCAAAAAACTGATTTAATCCACCAATATGTGTGTGAGAGAGACACACATATACAAACGCGCGTGCAAATTTCTTGTTTATTATTTCTGTAAAAGACTATTACTTGCAAGGCTAGTCTAACGCCTGGAGGTAGTAGCAGTGGTAGTATACTAGATTTCCGACGATAATGAGCGGAACAATTTCAGGCACATTAACATTTGACCCTGCAATTGATTTCAACATGGTAAAGATCAAACCGCAACACAAGATGACAGTAGGATTATCGATAGGAAATGTCGATCTTGGATTCAATAGAGAGGCGGTTACAAGACAAATGGATTTCACTTAGTATCATTGTTGGCTTGAGCTGAAGCTTAAATTATATCCACCCTCATCATTAGACTAGCGGTACTAAAAATATGGCTAACGAACAACTAAAAGTGTTTACAGGAGGCGGTAAGACCATTGAGAACGAGTTTAATATATTCCTAAAAGAATATGGTGATGATATCGAGGTAATCAGCTTTCAGGCTGTCGAGAATCCTTCTATGAGTGGTAGTTCATTAGACGGTCATCATGTTGCTTATCTGCTATACAGGATAATCAAAAAATAGGACAGGGACAGAGATTCATGAAACCAAACCTGGTACGGATAACATTACATCGCTAGTCACTCCAGCTATAAAGAAACGCTTTGAGATAGAGATCGATATTCTAAAGAATACACCAAGAGACGCACAGACGCTAGAGCAAATGATTGAAGAAAAAGAAAGCGAAGTAAGTAGGACGACTCGCTCCATGTCGCAGACATGCAGACACTAGTTATTGAAATTGAAATTCTAAATTCCTGTTGTATCTAGTGAATAGAAACAATGAGACCACTACGGTACAAATCCCCCACAATTCATTCTATTCAACTTGGGCAAAGTCTAAACAGTCTGTGGTTTAGTCATAATAACCAGCAGACCAGGGTTTCATACCGACAATAAGGCCAATCCTAAGTGGTCGCAGAGATGATGCTAAACCTCTGTTGTCCGCCTAGGACGGCTCATTGCTTAATTTGATTACGCGTCTTACAAATAGTCTCAGAAATTCAAGCTCGCTGTGCAGGGCCTCATCAACTAGAAGAATTTTCGCACGCTTTGAGCTTACTTTTGATGAAAAATGAAGAAGGCTCTACACACTTTAGAGGATAAAGGAAGAATCTCATTCTAATTGTTCATAGAGGATATAATAAAAAAGTATAATAACTGAAAGGGGTAAAATATGAAAATATTATACATAAAAAGGATAATAGATAGAATGAATGTAAGATGAAAGTGCATTTAGCATTAAATTTCCCAATACCAAAATGCGGACTAGATAAGACGCTTTGTGGACAGAATACTGTGTGCATTATGGAGTATAGCTTGAGCATGGAGATGGAATCGACGGCGAGGACTATTAGCGAGATAATTAGAGCAGCCGCTATGGATGATAAAGATACGTTGTGCAATGAATGCCTCGCAGAGTTTTTCGAGAATGTCTCACCATTAAATTGGAGAACTAATGAAAAAAAGCTGCAAAAGGATCAGAGGCAAAAAAGGGAAGAAGGAGAAGGGACAAAGAAAGAATAGAAATAGGTTCATTAGCAGTGAGCTCGCATTAAAAATATAGAAAAACTGAAGGCTAGTTGTTTTGTATGTACTCTATTCTCTTATACCATTAACGGTACAAAGTGTTCCTTTGAACAGTCTATCGCATCAGAGTTGTATAAACATCCACTCTCTGTGACCAAATTTTGTCCTCCTGATGCTCTTGCGCTGTAGAGCTGCATTGAGTTAGCACTCTTCTGCTTGGTGTTGTTGCAGAGGAATAATAACTATTG